>JAPPNY010000247.1 GCA_028818385.1 Spirochaetaceae bacterium | reverse complement strand
TGATCGAGGGTTCCGCCCCGACCAACGGACCCGAGCGTGGGATCGTCCTGCCCTGACTGCGCGAGCGCCTTGACGCGAGCGTAGTTGAGGGGTAGCTTCATCAGGATGCCCGGACGGCTCTTCGGGCCGATGGGCACAATCTCATACCAAACCCCACGTGAAAGGGAGGTTCGCAGACTGATGAGAAAACTGCTCATCTCGCTTCTTACCCTGGGCTTTGTCCTCGGATCCGCCTTTGTGGCGACCGCCGAAGGCTCGGAAGAGTCGATGGCGGAAGGTCCGATGGAGATCAGCTTTCAGGGCCTCTTCGGCGACTCGGTCGTCGAAGGCAACTCGATCCAGGTCTTCCTGGAAGAGAAGTTCAACGTCAAGATCACCGACTCCACCTTGGCCCGCCGCCCGCAGGAGACGATCGACTTGATGATCGGCGCCAACGAGCATCCGGACGCCATGTACTCCTGGACGAATCACGACCAGTGGTACGCCGCCGGTGCGTATCGCCCCATTCCGATCGACATGGTCCGTGAGCACGCGCCCAACCTGGCGCGCGACTGGGACACGATCGGTCCGGGCGCCTGGATGATGTCGGCGGTCCCCGGCGACGCGACGGCTCTGCGCGGCATCCCGCGCGGCTACGCGCACCAGGCCGGTGCCGGCGCGGCGGTCAACTTCCGCTACGACTGGCTGGGCATGGTCGGCGCGCGCGAGGCGCTCGGCGTGTCGCAGGACATGGAGTCGAGCCCCGAGAGTCCGGAAGGCGTGCTCGACAGCAATCCCGGGTTCGACCCCGGCCACTGGTTCATCAGCTACAACACGCCGAACATCGTCGACGTGGAGGCGGCTCTGGAGGCGATCGTCGCGGCCGATCCGGTCGGCGGTGGCCGGACCATCGGCTACAGCGGTTGGCCCCGTGAAGGCAGGCCGTGTTACTGGTGGTCGTTCGGTGCGGTGTGTCAGGCGTACGGCGTCGCCTCCGAGTCGTGGTGGGTTCACTCCGCCGCCGACGGCAGCGCGACGATCCACTACGGCTGGGACAACGTGAAGACCGCCCTGAAGGTGCTGCAGCGCTGGTTTCAGAAGGGCATCCTGGACAGCGAGATCCCGGCATTCGACCGCCCCGCGTTCGACGACAAGGTCGGCGCAGGCTTGGTCGCGATGTACGGCCGCGGCGCCCAGGGATGCTGGAACACGCCTGACGGTCCGGCCAATCCGAACGTCGGCTGTCTGGCCCGTCTCAACAACCCCGATTTCCAGGAGCTGATGGTGCACGCGGTGACCGCTCCGGACGGGACCTACGGGCTCCGTCACGAGAACACGGCGCTGCCGCTGGGCGGCCCCGGCGAGTGGTTCGTGGTCCGCCACGACGTCTCTGACGAGAAGCTGGCCAAGATCCTGGAGATGTTCGACTACACGACCGGCACCTGTGAGGGCTTGCTGCTTTCGGACTATGGAATCGAGGGCGTTCATTACAACGTCGAGGGTCCCGCAATCTGCACGGAGGATGGGATCGAAGCTACCCGCGCGGGCGGCGTGGCGGTCCGCACCAGCGCGGATTGGGCGGCGATGTATTCCGACGGCGTAGCCCACTACTTCGACAACAACGGGTTCTACACGCGGCTGTTCGGTTACGCCGGCAACACCCAGTGGGAGCCGCTCAAGACCTACAACACGTGGCGCGGCCCCGGCGGCGGCGGCACCACCCACCTGATCCGCATGTACAAGGAGGACGTGTTCAACGAGACCCGGCACAATGAGCTGCGCGCTCAGTACAAGGGTGCCCTGGACACGATCCACGGCGAGTTCATGTACAAGGCCATGACCACCGATCTCGACATCGATGCCGAGTGGCCGAAGTACATCGAGCAGCTCAACGCTGCCGGCATGGCCGAGATCAACGCCGAGCTGAACAAGCTGCAGTACACGGTCGCGGAGCTGAGCACCGTCGGCGTGACCTGCGGTGAGTCCGGGTGCCTCGCTAACAAGTAGGCGCAAGCATCCGGTGCCGAGCAGCCATCCTCTGGCTGCCCGGATTTGAGAAGGGACGGCCGCGATGGCCGTCCCTTCGTCATTTGTGTGCGCCCGGTGGGGCTCCCGCCAAGTCCTCTGCCGGCCCGGTTCCTCTACCGGTCTACCGGTCGGCAGGCAAACGGTGAGTGGAGAGGCAAGGACAGGTCGGGATCATTGATCATTGCTGCGAGGACAGCGTAGCAATTCGACTTCCACCCCGGTACGATCCGGGCCGTGGCGGTCAACGGTGTCATCCAACGCAAGTTCGCCCTGCTGGATCAGCATCTCATCGAGCTGCGGGGCGCGATCGAGGGAGTCGGCAGGGAGGAGTTCGCTGCCAACTGGCGATTGCGGCTGATGACGGAGCGGTCATTGCAGGTCATGGCGGAGATCCTGATCGACGTGGCCGAACGCATGTTGGCACTGCGAGGGGCCGGACCTGCGGCCACCGCCGCGGAAGCGCTGACGAAGATCGCCAACCTCGGAGTGATTCGCGACGCTGATCGATACGCGGCTATCGTGCGCTTCCGCAATCTGATCGTCCATCGGTATGACGAAATCGACCCCGCGATCGTCTTCGACATCCTGCAGAACCATCTCGACCTGTTCCGCGAGTTTCGTGATGAGGTGGACCACGCCGAATGACGACCTTCGACGTGGACCGTCTGGCATCGGCGCTGGCGGCTGCCTGTCCCGATGTCCGTCTTGCGTTGCTGCTCGGCTCGGCCCGTAACGGTGTGATCAAGCCGGGTGCCGACGTCGACGTGGCACTGTACGCGCCGGGCAGCGCGCCGTTGCCGGTGCTGCAGCAGGCGATGGCGACGATCGCAGAGCAAACGGGCGCCGAGCCTGACGTAGGGTGGCTGGGACCGTCGGAGCCGGTATATCGTTTCGAAGCCCTGAACGGGCGCCTGCTGTTCTGCCGCGATTGGGAAGAGTATGCCGCTTTCTTCTCATGTACTTGTCGCGAGTACGAATCGCAGATCGCCGGCTACGAGCGACAGCGTGCCTATCGCCTGTCTCGTTCCGCCACGCCGTTCCGTATCGGAGCTAGCCTTTGACCGACCCCAGCATCACGCCCTTCACGAAGTACTTCTGAATGAAGGGGTAGAACAGGACCACCGGGCCGATCGTGATCAATGTGGCCGCGGCGGCGATCGACCGATGCGGGATGCGCGCCCAGTCCGGCTCGATCCCCTGCGCGCGGAGCTCCTCCACCAGGCGTTGCATGGCATCGTCGGTCTGAAAGCCCTGCAGGCGCTGCACGATGTCGCGCAGCAGGAGCTGCAGGATGCGCTTGTCCTTGTCGGTGATGTAGATCAGCCCGTCGAACCACGCGTTCCAGTGGAACACGACCGTCCACAGCGCGATGACGGCCAGCACCGGCCGCGACAAGGGGATGAAGATGCTGAACATGATGCGCCAGTAGCTGGCGCCGTCGATCACGGCGGAGTCCTCCATCGCCTGGTCGATGGTCATGATGAAGTTGCGCGTGATGATGACGTTGAACGCCCCGATCGCAGATGGGATCACCAGGACCCAGCGGGAGTTGACCATGCCCAGGCTCCGCACCAGCAGGTAGGTGGGAATGAGGCCGCCGGTGAAGAACAGCGTGAAGACCAGGAGGAAGGTGATCACCCCCCGCCCCGGCAGGTTGCGCTTCGAGAGCGCGTACGCGGCGCAGAAGGTGACGAACAGCGTCAAGGTGGTGCCGAACACGACGCGGTGCAGCGTGTTCAGGTAGGCGGTCCCGACAGTGTTCTCCTTGAACAGGAACGTCCACGCCTCCGTACGCCACTCTTCGTTCCAGAGGTGCAGCCCCCGGCCCGGCAACGACACCGGCGACGCCAGGGAGGTGGTGACGACGATCCAGAACGGATACAGGATCGACAGTGCGAACAGTCCCAGGAACAGGTAGTTGGCGACGTCGAACGCACGCCCCAGCGGCGTCACTCTGACCAGTGGATTCGCCATGTGTCGCTCCTACCAGACCCCGTACTCGCTGTAGCGACGCACGATCTGGTTGGCCCCGACCAGGACGACCAGGCCGACCGCGTTCTGGAAGAGCCCGACGGCGGTCGCGTAGGAGTAACGCGCCCCTTCGATGCCGGAGCGGTACACCAGCGTCTCGAACACGTCGATCACCTCGTAGACGTTCGAGTTGTACAGGTTGAAGATCGGGTCGAAGCCGAACTCCAGGATGTTGCCGACGCTGAGCAGGAACAGGATCGTGATCACCGGCACCAGCGCCGGGATGGTGATGTGGATGGCGTTCTGCCAGCGGTTGGTGCCGTCGATGGCCGCGCTCTCGTAGAGCTGGGGGTCCACCCCCGACAGTGCCGCCAGAAAGACGATCGTCCCCCAGCCGACGCTCTGCCAGGTCGTGACGGCAATGATCAGGCCTCGAAACAGCTCCGGGGTGGTCAGCACCGCGAACGGCACGATCCCCATCTGCTCCATGAGGTAGGGGATCGTGCCGCTCTGCATCGACAGCAACTCCCGGACGATGCCGCTCAGAACGATCCAGGAGAGGAAGTGCGGGAGGTAGCTGATCGACTGCACGGTGCGCTTGTAGGCAGTCACGCGCACCTCGTTGAGCAGCAGCGCCAGGATGATCGGCGCCGGGAAGGAGAAGATCGTCCGCAGGATCGCCAGCATCGCCGTGTTCCGCAGCACGCGCCAGAAGAACGGGTCGTTGAAGACCCAGTCGAACCACTTGAAGTTGTTCCAGGTGCTGCCCAGGACGCCCCTGACGATGTTGTAGTCGACGAAGGCGATGCTGACCCCGTACATGGGGATGTACTTGAAGACGAACATCAGCACCACCGCCGGCGCCAGCAGGACGTAGAAGTCCCGCATCCGCCACGCGCGCCGCGCCGTCTGCTTGCGCAGGACCTTCTTGAGGAAGGCGGCGCGCTCCTCCTCGGTGCCCAGGCTGTCGTAGACCCCCACGCTGGGGGCGGGGGACGCCGACGGCTGCTCGCGCCGTTCGGTGGAGAGGTCAGCCATCGATCGTTCGGTGTCGCTTGGGGGTCATGGCGGGGCGGCGAGGGCCGGTGGCGACCCTACCGGTTCGGGTGTAGCGCGTCAACGTCCGCTTACCAGATCGAGTACTCGTTGTAGCGGCGCACGACCTGGTTGGCCGCGATCAGCAGCACGAACCCCACGACGTTCTGGAACAGGTTGATGGCGGTGGCGTACGAGTACTTGGCACCCTCGATGCCGGAGCGGTAGACCAGCGTCTCGAACACGTCGGAGACCGACACCACCACGTCGTTGTACAGGTTGAAGATCTGGTCCCATCCCTGTTCCAGGATGTTGCCGATCTGCAGCAGCAACAGGATCGTCATGACCGGGATCAGGGCCGGCAGCGTGACCCTCAGCGCCATTTGCATGCGGTTGGCGCCGTCGACGCTGGCGCTCTCGTACAGCTCCGGGTCGATCCCGGACAGCGCGGCCAGGTAGATGATCGAGCCCCAGCCGACACCCTGCCAGATGCCGGTCACCACCAGCAGCGCCCGGAACGTCGGGATGTTGGTCAGGAAGCTGACGGGCTCCAGACCGACCAGAGCCATGAGGTAGGGGACGGCGCCGGTCTGCATCGACAGCAGCTCCCGGATGATGCCGCCCAGGATGACCCAGGACAGGAAGTGCGGGAGGTAGCTGACCGACTGGACCGCGCGCTTGTAGGGGTCGTTGCGGACCTCGTTAAGCAGCAGCGCCAGGATGATCGGCGCCGGAAAGCCGATCGCCAGGCGCAGCAGGCTCAGGATCACCGTGTTGCGCAGCACGCGCCAGAAGAAGTAGTCGTTGAAGACCCAACTGAACCACTTGAAGTTGTTCCAGGTGCTTCCCAGGATGCCCTTGACGATGTTGTAGTCCACGAACGCGATGCCGACGCCGTACATGGGGACGTACTTGAAGACGATCAGCAGCGTCACCGCCGGCACCAGCAGCGCGTAGAAGGGGCGCATGCGCCACGCTCGCTCCAGGGTCTGCCGCCGGTCGAAGCGGCGCGTCGCCTTCAGGTCGGCCCCGGGCTTCTCCGGCGTGTTTGACGAAAGGGTGGGAAACTCGCTCATGCGGGGAGAAGGCGTCTGGCCCGGCGCACGCTAGTGCGGACGGGGACGGGTGTCAAAGAACCGCCTCAACTTCCCATTGAGCTATCGTCCTTGACATCATGCACCCTTGAGTACATGCCGGATGTGGACTCCTACGGATCGCGAGCACGTGACTGAGGTGCGGGTGCCGCCGAACATCGCTCGCGCCGCGTCCGCGCTGCGCGGGCGGGGTGCCCGATACGCGTCGCCGACCGGCAGCGCTGTGGACCGGCTGGTGGACGAGCGCCGGCGCGAAGACCGCGAAGCCGAGCCTCGTTGAGTGCCTCCAACCATGTGCTGGATACGTCGGCCGTTCTGGCGCACTACCTCGAGGAGCCCGGCGCGAAGTTCGTCGATGGGCTCTGGCAGGATTCCCGCAGATGCACCGAGCTCAAACGCGACGGGCGTAGCGTTACGGCGTTCGAGGTAGTGGTGCGGCGTCTCAACTGACGGCGAACGATCGCTCCACTGCCGCCGACACGGCGATGGCTACAAATCGTTTTGCAGGATAAAGATAATCCTCTCCGCTCTCATCGATGATCCGTATGTCCCCGTCATCGGCGGCTGCGTCGTCGTCGATCATCCGGTAAATCTTGTGCTTTTCGAGCGACGCCGGGTAGTCCGCATTGTCGATGCAGACGACGTACGTCATGTTGCGCCGCCCCACTTTCGATTGCGTCATCACCTTTCCTACCTTAGTCCAGGTAGCGCTTCCGCTTGTATTCGAGCTTGCCGATCCCATGTCTCTTGCACGTTGGTAACCTCCCCGACGATTTCGAAGTCAGTGATACCGCGTGGTCCCCGTGACAAGGTCCGCGTTCAGGAGCGCACGAAGACGCCGCGGCCGATCAGCTTGCGGCGTATCGCGGGCGCCAGGTCGGTCCCTTCGGTCAGCTCCACGACGCTCTCCGACAGCGGGCGGCCTCGCTTGCCCACCGCCGCCAGCACGCGGGCGGCGGTCTCCGCGTCGCCGCAGTCGACCACCACGGCGGGGCGGACTTCGATCCAGCGCACCTCGGCCGCCCAGTCCCGGATCTGGCGGCTCACGTTGGCCGGCAGCGGCTGCTTGGACAGGTCGCCGGCCGCGGCGATCACCCGCTCGGCATCGTGGCCGGCCATCACGGCCCGCTGTACGGACGCGCGCTCGATGACGAACAGCGTACCCACCGACTGCGGGCCTTGCAGCGCCGCGGTGGGCGCCGCGAACGTCCGAGCGCGCATCTGGTCGATCGGTGAGGGAGACAGGAACACGATCTCGAAGTTGGGCTGGATGACCGCCTCGCCGGTCTCTTCCGGTGCGTCCAGGTCGAAGTCGTCGACCTCGCCCAGCAGGTAGCGGCCGACGCCGGTCAGGCGAAAGCCGGTGCCGCCCCCGGTCAGAGGTCCGAGCGCAGCGCCGCCGAGCGGGACCAACCGCTCGTACAGAAACGTCAGGAGCGTCCGTGCCCACAGGCGCAGGCCTCACGCGACAAGCGGTAGCCGCGGACGGGGGGCGTGTCGTCCAGCAGGGGGTTGCGTTCCTCGCTGTGGAACTCGATGAACGACTTCACGTCGATGGTCGATGAGCGGCCGACCGCGCGAAAGGCGTCGATCACGCCGCGTTCCGGATTGGCGCAATACCCGGTGGCGGTCCCGTACGTGCGCGGCAGGAAACTCAGGTGCGGCGTTCCAGCGTTGTGCAGCGCCCATGGGTCGAACGAGTACGGGTCGGCGGAGGACAGGCTCCCGGCGTCCTCGCGCATCAGATCGAGCATGCGCTCGAGCCGCTCCCTGACGGGAAGCATCAGCCACTGCCGGCCGCCATCGGTCACGACGAGCCTCGGAGCGGAGTCGTCGTGACCTTCCGCCAGGCGCAACTCGAACGCGGTCCGCGTGGCGTGTGCGACGCGCTGCTCAGGGCTCAGCGACTCCGACTCGTCGGTAACGCGCGCGGGCAGCGCGGAGAGCGACCGGCCGATGGCGCGGGCGCTTCGCTCGAACAGTGCCCACATCCCGGCCTTGAGGCGGGGCGGTTCCGCGATCGCTCCCATCAGGAGCGCCGTCACGTCCTCGATCAGGAACGGCCGGCTGAGCACGTCGCCACCGGCGAACGACGCTTCGGCGGGCGCCGTGAGCCGCCCGCGCTGCAATCGCTCGACGATGGGCTGCCAGATGCCCACGAACGGCAGCAGGACCGCGTCGACGGAGATCAGCAGCAGCGCCTCGCGGAACGCGAACGACAACCCGTCAGCCAGCAGGGAGCGGCGGCGCCCCGCGTCGGCCGCTTCCAGGAGGTCGGTGATGGCGACCGGTCCGGCGTTCTCCAGCACCGCCGCGATCAGTTCCCTTGCGGTGGCGACGGCGGCCGGCGGCGCCTGCCCCCAGCGGCCGGGCGCGTCGCGCGGCTCGCGCCGAGGGGCGACGCCAGGTTCGGAACCGACCGATGCGGCGCTGGCGACGCGCTGGCGCGCTGCGTGGTGGTCGTCGTCGGTCATGCCGAGACGCAGCCCCGCTCCGACAGCCGGGTCCTGATTTCGGCGAGGGTCAGGTTGCCGACGTTGCGGACCCGGGCGATGTCATCCTCGCTCTTCCTGGTCAGCTCACCGATCGTGCGGACGTGTCCGTTGATCACGCCGTTGAACGCTCTCACCGACAGGCCCAGAGCGTGCACGGGCGTATCGAGCAACCTCCGCAATCGCTCGTCCGGATCATCCCCGTCGTCTGGATCGCCCCCCGCGTCCGGGCCGTGGTGGTCGCCGGCGTCGTCGTCGAGAGGCGTATCGCCGTCCGGTTCGCGGGTCCAGTCCAGGAACTGCCGCCACCACTCCACGCGGCCGATGTCGAGAGCGAGTCGGTTCCGGTCGCCGGTTCGCCCTCGGCGGTACAGGCGGCTGATTTCCTCTCCCGTGTAGTGCTGCAGCAGGTAGTCCTGCAGCGATGGCGCACCGGCGTCGAGAGCGGCGGGGACGTGGTCGGGAAACGGCGTCGCGCGGGACAGCTCGCGGATCAGCTTCAGCCAGAACCGGCGCGCGTGCGGCACGGTGTACCGCGGGGTCTTCTTCGCGGGCACCGGCTCCAGCCAGCCGAGGTCGATCAAATCGTCGTCCCGTGTTCGTGTCCGGTAGCCGCCCAGGCTGCGCTGGATCAGGAAGCGGCGCTGCTCGATCGACAGCGCCTCCCACTTCGGCAGCAGGTCGAAGACCTCGTGCCAGTCCACGTCCAGCAGCTTCACGCGCACCCTCCGGAGCGGATGAAGACACCCCGGCCGATCAACTTGCGGCGCATCGCGGGCGTCAGCTCGGCGTCGCCGACCAGCTCCACCACGGTGTCCGAAAGCCGTCGGCCTCGCTTGCCGACCGCCGCCTGCACCCGCGTTGCCGTTTCGGCGTCGCCGCAGTGGACCACCAGCGCGGGGCACACGTCGATCCAGCGCACCTCCGCCGCCCAGTCGCGGATCTGCCGGCTCACGTTGGCCGGCAGCGGCTGCCTGGAGAGGTCGCCGGCCGCCGCGACCACCTGCTCGGCATCCTGGCCGGCCATCACGGCCCGCTGCACGGACGCCCGCTCGATGACGAACAGCGTGCCCACCGACTGCGGGCCTTGCAGCGCGGCGGTAGGTGTCGCGAACGTCCGAGCGCGCACCTGATCGACCGGCGAGGGCGCCAGGAACACGATCTCGAAATTGGGCTGGATGACCGCCTCGCCGGTCTCCTCCGGCAGGTCGAGCTCGAAGTCGTCGGCCTCGCCCAGCAGGTAGCGGCCCACGTCGGTCATCGCGAAGCCCGCGTTGCCGTCTGCGAGGAGACCGAGCGCAGCTCCGCCGAGCGGGACCAGCCGCTCGTAGAGGAACGCCAGGAGGGTCGATCCCCAGATCTGCTCCGCGACTTCGCCGGCGGCATACGCCACGGTCCGGTCGTTCAGCAGAGGATTGCGCTGCTCGCAGTGGAGTTGGACGAACGCCTGCAGGTCCACGGTCGATTCCCGGCCGACTGCGCGGAAGGCGTCGATCACGCCGCGGACCGGATCGACGGCGAACCAGCCGATCTGGTACAGGTACGGCACGAAGTCCAGCGGCAGTGCTTCGGGATCCTCGGCGTACCGCGTATCAAGCACATGCTCGTCCGCCGGCCCATGGAGCATCGCGTCGCCGCGCAGCACGTCCAGGACCATCTTGAGGCGCTCCCTGGCCGAGCGCATCAGCCACTGCCGGCCGGCATCGGTCACGACCAGCCTGAGACCCGTGCGGGAGTCGCCCTGCGATGCCGCCAACCGCAGCGAGAATGCGAACTGCGCTGCCCGTGACAGGCGACGATCGCGATGCAGGGGCGGGAACTGGGGGACGATCGCCGCCGGCAGCGCGGGGAGCGAGGCGCCGATCATGCGGGAGTTGCGGGCGTACAGCTCGCGGCTATGGACCTTGAGCCTGGGCGGTTCGGCGATCGCCTCCATCAGGAGCGTCGCCATGTCGTCGATCAGGAATGGCCGGCAGAACACGTCTTCGAGTTTCACGCGGAGGGGCCCGGCACCGTCCCGCCGGCCTCGGCAATCGCCTCCGCTACCGCGGTCGTCGTCACCCGCTCCGCGTCCGGGGCGTCGGCGATGGCATACTCGTAGCCCTGCTCGCAGAGGAAGCGCTGCCGGTTCATGGCGAATTCCTGCTCCACGGTCGCCGCGCTGACCAGGGAGTAGAAGTGCGCCTGCGTGCCGTCGCGCTTGGGACGCAGGATGCGGCCCAGGCGTTGCGCCTCCTCCTGGCGCGATCCGAAGGTGCCGGAGATCTGGATGGCGACGTTGGCGTCCGGCAGGTCGATCGCCAGGCTGCCGATCTTGCTGACCGCCAGGCAGCGGACCTCACCGTCCCGGAACGCCTGGAACAGTGCGTCGCGGCGCTTCTGCGATGAGGCGCCGGTGAGCACCGGCATGTCGAGCGCGTCCGCCACGCCCTTGATCTGGTCGACGTACATCGCCATCACCAGGATCCGGTCGTCGCGATGGAGGCTCAGCAGGGCGCGCACCAGCGCACGCTTGTCCGGGTTCTGAGCCGCAATCGGAAACTGCTGTCGAGGGCGGCCGCGGCGTACTCCATGCGCAGCGCTGGCGGCAGCGGCATGCGTATCTCCGTGCAGTGCGCGGTCGCCACCCAACCCTGGCGCTCCAGCTCGCGCCAGGGGACCTCGGCCTTCTTCGGCCCGATCAGGGCGAACACGTCCTCCTCAAGCCCGTCCTCGCGGACCAGCGTGGCGGTCAGCCCCAGCCGGCGCCGCGCCTGCAGGGCGGCGGTGATCTGGAAGACCGGCGCCGGGAGCAGGTGCACCTCGTCGTAGATGATCAGGCCCCAGTCGGCGCGGTCGAACACCTCCAGGTTGGCCATCGGCTCGTCGTTGCGGCGGCGGTGGGTGAGCATCTGGTAGGTGGCGACGGTGAGCGGTCGCAGCTCGCGCTGCGGGCCGGCGTAGATGCCGATCTGATCCTCGGTGAGCGTGGTCTTGTCGAGCGTCTCGGCGATCCACTGCTTGGCGGCCGTGACGCTGGTGCAGAGGATCAGCGTGGTGGTCTGCAGCGCGTGCATGCAGGCCAGTCCGACGATGGTCTTGCCGGCGCCGCACGGCAGCACGATCACGCCGCTGCCGCCGGCCGAGTGGCGCACGTCCTCGAACGCGCGCGCCGCCTCGTCCTGGTAGTCGCGCAGCCGGAACGGCAGGCCGCCACGGGTGGTCTCTCGCAGCTCGAACGCCAGCGGGGTGCCGGCGGTATAGCCTGCTTCGTCATCCGGCGGGAAGCCGGCACGCACCAGCGCCAGCTTCAGCAGCCCGCGGCGCTCGGCGTCGACCTGGAACGTGCGCCGGCCGGTGCGGTCGCCCAGCCACCTGGAGACGTCGCGGTTGCGGCGGGCGATCTCGATCGATTCGTCGTCGCGGGACTCGAGCATCAAGCCGTCGTCGTCCGCGATCAGCCGCAGCTTGCCGAAACGCGAGGCATGGGTCCTGATCTCGACGATCGTGGCGTCCGGCACCGGGTAGCGGCTGAACTCGTGCAGGGTGCCGATGATGTCGTCCACCCCGACGCCGGCGGAACGGGCGTTCCAGATCGACAGCGCCGTCATCCGGTAGGTGTGGACGTGCTCGGGCGCCTTGATCAGCTCGGCGAAGGCGAGCAGGCGCGAGCGAGCCTCCTCGAAGCGGGGACTGGCCACCTCCAGCAGCAGCGTGTCGACACCCTGGACGATGAGCGGCTGATCGGAGGTCATCGCGACGGCTCGATTATAGAGGGCGAGGCTTCAGGGTCACGGCGAGTCCGAAGGTCGAGCCCCGGCGTTCCGGCTCTGCTTTGCGGAATCCATATTGAGCAGTACCGTACGCACATGGAGGCGACGGACGCTCGCGAGCGGGAGCCGCAAGACCCGCCGGCCAAGTGGCGTGGCCGAGGTCGCCTGCCGGCCGTCAAGGACGCGGACGAAGACCTGCGGCGGATCCGCGAGGGCGCCCGTAATCGTCCCGATCTGTACCCAAAGATGCCTCGGGTGCTCCCTGAAGGGAGCGCGACGCGGTTGCTGGATGAGGAGCGCGGAGACCGTTAGATCCGGGTTTCACGCCGCGACGATACAAAGAGAGGAAACGCACACATGAGAATCGATCGTTATCTGCAGGGGACGCCGTCGTGGGTCGACCTGTCCACCACCGATCAGGACGCCGCCAAGGCGTTCTACGCCCGCCTGTTCGGCTGGAGCTACCGGGACATGCCGGTGGACGAGACCGGCGAGCGGCTCTACACGACCGCGACCATCGACGGCGCCAGCGTCGCCGGAATGTACACGCAGCCGCCCGAGGAGGCGCAGATGGGCGTTCCCCCTCACTGGAACGTCTACCTGACGGTGGACGATGCCGACGCCACCGCGGTGCGCGCCGTCGAGCACGGCGGGGAAGTGCTGGCCGAGCCGTTCGACGTGTTCGACGCCGGCCGCATGGCGACCATCAAGGACCCGACCGGCGCCGTCGTGTCGCTCTGGCAGCCGCGGGGGAGCATCGGCGCCCAGATCCGCGCCGAGCACGGCGCGCTCTGCTGGGCGGAGGTCCTGACCGCCGATCCCGCCGCGGCCGCCGGATTCCTGGCCGCGCTGCTGGACGTGCGCACGGAGACCGCCCCGATGCCGGACGGCGTGCAGTACACGGTGGTCATGGCCGGGGACATCCCGGTCGCCGGCGTGATGAAGATGCCCGAGCACCTGCTGGAGATGCGCCATCCCGCGCACTGGAGCACCTACCTGCAGGTCGACGACACGGACGCTGCCGTCGCGGCGGCGGAGGCCGGCGGCGGCTCGGTGCTGATGCCCGCCGCGGACATCGCGACCGTGGGGCGCATCGCCGTCATCGCCGATCCGCAGCGAGCCGCGCTCGGCCTGATGACCCCCGAACAATAGCGCTGCCGCCGTGCACTATCGGACCCTCGGGCGCAGCGGTCTCGAGGTGAGCCTGCTTGGCTTCGGTACCGGTGGCCCCACCACGTTCACCGAGGCGAGCATCTCCGACGCGGACAAGACGCGCCTCCTGCACCGCTGCCTGGATCGCGGCATCAACCTGATCGACACCTCGCAAGGGTACGGCGACAGCGAGTCGTTCCTGGGCGCCGCGCTGGCCGGGGTGCCGCGCGACAGCTATCTCCTGTCCACCAAGTGGGCGTATTCGCAGTGGACGGGGCTCGACAGCGAACCGGTGGAGGGCGTCCTGATCGGCGATTCCCGCGCGCTGGAGCAGGCGGTGGACGCCAGCCTCGAGCGGCTGCGGACCGACCACGTCGACGTCATGTTCATCCACGGGCTCAAGCCCGAGGACTACGATGCGGTCTTCCAACGCCACGGATCGGCGATCGAGCGGCTGAAGCAGGCCGGCAAGATCCGCCTTGCCGGCTTCAGCGAGCGGATGGGCGATGACCTGGAGCACCAGGTCACGATCGACGCCGTCACCCGGCATCCGTCCTTCTGGGACGTGTCGATGCTGCGCTACGGCATCCTCAACCAGTGCGCCCGCGACCGGGCGCTGCCGCTGGCCGCCGAGCACGGGCTCGCGGTGATGAACATGTCGCCGGCGCGCTACCTGCTGCCGCATCCGGAGCAACTCGCCGAGCGGATCGCCGCCTGGAAGGCCGACGGCTCGCTGGCGCCGGATGCGGTGCCGGACGACGATCCCCTCGGCTGGCTCGTACACGGCGAGATCGAGTCGGTGGTAGCCGCCGGCATGAAGTTCGCGGCCGACCATCCGGGGGTCTCTACCGTGCTGACCGGCACCCGCAGCTTCGACCACCTGGAGGCCAACATCCGGGCTCTGGAGGAGCCCCGCCTGCCGGACGCCGATCACGAACGCCTGGTCCGGCTGTTCAGTTTCGCCCGCGAGTGGCGGTGACCGGTCACCGGTGCGCGTCCAACACCGTGGCCGAGTGGTCGGTCCAGTCCGGCGTGGATCGCGCCGACCCGTACACCGAGGTCGGCCTGCACGCGCTGGTGCGCGACCCGCGGGGCCGCGAGCGCCGCGTGCCCGCCTTCTGGCGCGGCGGGGACCGCTGGTCCTTCCGGTACGCGTCGCCGTTGCCGGGCGTTCATACCTGGTGCACGCAGTGCAGCGACACCGCCGACCAGGGGCTGCACGGCCGGCAGGGTGAAGTCGAGGTCATTCCGTACGACGGTGACAATCCGCTCTACCGGCACGGGCCGCTGCGCCGTTCGGCAGAGCACGCCTGCCTTGAGCACGCCGACGGCGCGCCGTTCCAGTGGCTGGGCGACACGTGGTGGATGGGCCTCACCCGGCGCCTGGCGTGGCCGGACGACTTCCGGTGGCTGACCGCGGACCGCGTCGAGAAGGGGTTCACCCTCGTCCAGATCGTCGCCGGCCTGTACCCGGACCAGCCGCCGTTCGACCCGCGCGGCGAGAACGAGGCCGGCCACCCGTGGACGCGGGCGAGCGACGCCGGCCACGCCCTCGGCCGGCCCAACCCCGCGTACTGGGACCGGGCCGACGAGCGGATCACGCACCTGGTCTCGTCGGGACTGGTGCCGTGCGTGGTGGGCTGCTGGGGCTACTACCTGGAGCTCTGCGGCTCCGAGTCGGTCCGCCGCCACTGGGACTACCTGATCGCGCGCTACGGCGCCCTGCCGGTGGTCTGGTGCCTGGCCGGCGAGGCGACCAGCCGTTACTACACCACGGGCGCCGACTGGGACTCGGAGCGCGCCGAGGCGGCCGAGGACGAGCTCCGCGCCGGCTGGACGCGCCTGCTCCACCACGTCCGGCGGCAGGACCCGTTCGAGCGGCCCCTTACCATCCATCCCACCTTCTACGGACGGCGCATGGTGGACGAGCCGGACCTGCTGGACGTGAACATGCTGCAGACCGGCCACTTCGGCTTCCACACGCTGTCGACCAACGCCGACATGATCGAGGAGGAGGTCCGCGCCGCGCCGCGCCAGCCGGTGGTCATGTCGGAGGCGTGCTACGAGGGCATCCGCGCCACCTGCTTCGCGGACGTCCAGCGGTTCATGTACTGGTCGTCGATCCTGAGCGGAGCCTACGGGTTCACCTACGGCGCCAACGGCCTGTGGCAGGTGAGCACGCGCGACGACCCGTACGGCGCGTCGCCGCATGGCCAGTCATGGGGCCGCGTGACGTGGAAGGAGGCGGCGGCCCTGCCGGGCTCGACGGAGATCGGCCTGGCGGCGCGATTCCTCTCCCGGTACCGCTGGTGGGAGATGCGCCCGCTCCCGGAGTGCCTGGAGTACCACCAGGGGCCGGGCAACCGCATCGCCCCGTACGCCGCGGGTATCCCCGGCCGGCTGTACGTCGTCTTCGTGCCGTGTCTGGCCGGCGAGGTGCTGTTCGACGTGATGCGGCAGCGGGAGCGCGACCGCGCCGTCGACCCGGTCGACCGCCGCGACCCCGCGGTCCTCGCCCACGCGAGCGCCGCCTACGGTGGCCGGGTGAAGGTGACCGGCCTCGATCGCTCCCCGACGTGGCGCGCGTACTTCTTCGATCCGGTCACCGGTGACGAGGTCGAGATCGGCACGGCTGCGCCGGACGCCGTCGGCGCTTGGCAGTCGCCCAACCCGCCGGTCATGCAGGACTGGGTCCTTGTCGTTGAGGCCGACGGGGCGCGCTAGAGCTCGAAGAGACGGGCGGCGTTGTTCCAGAACACGTCCTCGACCTGCCGGTCGGTGAGACGCTCCGCCCAGCACGCCCACTTCACCGAGCGCAGGTGCTCCAGGACGATGGAGACCGGCTTGATCGTCATGTGCTTCTCCTTCCAGACCGGCGCGTCGTCGTAGACCCAGAAGAAGGTGTCGGCGACCGCGGAGTGGCGGCCGTGGCTGTGGCTGGCGGCGCCGAAGTCGGTGCCGAACATGAAGCGGTCGTGGCCGAAGATGCGCATGATCGCCACGTGCGCCATCGGCTCGCAGTTGGCGCTGGAGTCGAAGTACAGGTTCGGCAGGTCGGCCAGAGCCGGCAGCCCCTCGAAGTTGTGTGACGGCTGAAAGCCGCGCGCCGAGTGGGCCAGGATGAGCTTCATGTCCGGGTAGCGCTCGCAGTAGGTGCGGATCCAGTGCTGGTTGCCGGGGTCGGCGACCGCCCGGTCCTTGACCATGTGCAGGGTCACGTACCACCCCTCCTCGTGCGCCACCTGCATAACCGCCTCCGGCAGGTACTCCGGTATCTCGGAGTCCAGCGTCGGCGTACGCAGCGAGAAGGTGTGGTAGCACTTGAGCCCGCGCAGGCCGAGCCGGCGGGCATGCTCGCGCACCCACTCCGGGTCGTCCTCCGGCTTGACCAGGAAGGCCCCGCGGCAGGTCGGCTTGCCTTCCAGGGACGCTCCGACCCACTCGCTGACACTCAGGGTCTGCTCCCGCTTCTTGACGGCCGGCTTGGGCAGGAACCAGGCGCCCAGCGTCCGGTTCGGGAACACCTCCCCGCTCAGGCGCAGGTAGTCGTCACTGTTCATATCGGCCGGAAAGCCCGGTGGCAGCGGGGCGGCGTAGGCGTCGCCGCGCCACAGGTGAGCGTGGCAGTCGAACACCTTGTCGGGGACGAAGGAAGCCAGCTCGTGCTCGAAGAACTCGCGGTCGTGGTCCTGGTAGGCGTGGTCGCCGGTGTACTTGATCACGAGCCGGATGGTAGGGGCGGGAAGCGGGCGTGCCAACCGCACGTCCCGCACGTGGTGACCCCGTGGCGGTCGAAGGCGCCGCCGCGCCGGAACAGGCCAGGGTGGCGGCCGTTGGCGCGGCAGAGCGGCACGCGCATCCTGCCGGCCGCGTGGTAGCCGGCGAACGCCGGGCAGTCCTCCCGCACCGTGAGGTCGCCGGCGCGGTCAGCGGCGGCGTCCGGGATCGGCACGGGCGCCAGCGGATGCTCTTCGATCGCGGGCCGGACGGGCGGCGCGTCGGGGTCCGTGCGCCGCCAGGCGCGCAGCATGGCAGCGGCCTTGTGCAGGGCATCCACCGCCAGGTCGCCGTCACAGCGGTCCGGCGGGCGCAGCACCAGGCAGCACGGGTCGTTGGCCAGCGCGGCGGCCATGAAGCGGCGGAACCGGCCGACGGACATCAGGCCGGAGGTGCTCTTGCCCACCGGTCCGGTGGCCAGGATGCCGGCCGCCCGGCACAGGTCCTGCAGGACGCCGGGGTGCTCGTACTGCAGGCGCAGGCCCGGCACGGTGTTGTTGAGGTGGCGCTCGGCCGGCCAGAGGTGACCGGCGTAGGGGAGGAGCCACACCTCCTCGTAGAAGTGCCAGAGCGTCACCCGGTCGACGCCGACGCCCAGGGTGAGCACCAGGTCGTCGTCGCCGAGCCGCTCGAACGGGTTGCCGGCGCCGCACGAGCTGGGCGCCGCGCGGTGCCCGGCAAGCAGGTCGCGCGCGCGGGCGCCCAGGCCCACCCAGGAGTGCGTCTTGTGGCAGCTCCGCAGGCTTCCGGGCCGGCGGCGCACCTCCTCCGGGATCACGCCCTGGAACCCGCGCTGCCGGCTCGGGCACAGGCCGTCGGCGCTGGTGCAGTCGCAGTCGCTGTTGGTGAACTCGGCCGGGTCGCCCCACACCGAGTCGCGGAAGGCGGGCACCAGCAGCGTGCCGCCGTCACCGACCGCGTCCAGCAGCGCGTCGACCACGGTCGCGGCGCCGCCGTCCACCGGTCCCAGCGCGCTCAGGCTGCTGTGCATCATCACCGCCGCGCCGGGCCGGAGGCCCAAGTCCCGGAGTTCCGCGCAGAGTTGCGAACGGGTGGCAGGCGGCATGGGCAGAGCGTAGAACGGCGTCCGGCCGGTACCCAAGCGGGGACCTGTCCCGTAAGCTGCGGCCGATGGCTGCGAACATACGGATCGGTCTGATCGGGTACGGCGGCTGGACGCGCACCGCCTACGTGCCGGCTCTGCAAGCCGACGGACGCGCGCGGGTCGTGGCGGTGGCGGCGCCCAGCGCTGCGACCCGCGAGCGCGCCGGGCGCGAGCTGGGGCATGAGGTTGCGGTGTACGCGTCCGCCGGCGAGCTGCTGGCGGGCACCGCCGTGGACGGCGTGATGGTGGCCGTGTCGGACGCGGCGCACGCGGAGGCGATCGGCGCGGCGCTCGATGCCGGAACGGCCCTCCTCTACGAGGGGCCGCTGGCGGCCACGCGGGAGGAGCTGCCGGCGATGATCGAGCGCCTGGAGGCCGCGCCCGCTCCCACGCACGCCGACATCGAGCTTGGCTTCCTGCCGGTCGTGCGGCGCGCGGCGGAGCTGGTCGCGGACGGGACGGTGGGCATCCCGCAGTTCGCGGAGGTGCGGCTGGAGTCCGACTGGGGCGCGCTGCCGGAGGAGGACCTCTGCAAGGTCGATCACCTTGCGCCGTGGTACGTCGATCCGCTCGACCGAGTGCTCGGCAGGACCGCCGCGCGCGTCCTGACCATGGACGGCTCGGGATCGGCCGGCCGGGCGCAGGCGCAGAGCCTCATGCAGCTCGATTACGGTGGCTGCTGGGGAACCTTCGCCGTCAACACCGGTGCCGTGTCCGGCCCCGACATGCGCATGGCGGTCACCGGTACCGCCGGCGACGTGCGCGTCGACCTGCTCACGGGCGGACTGCGCTGGCGCAGTGCCGACAGCCCGGCCTGGACGATCGAAACCTGCCCGCCGATCGAGCCGATCCTGGGACTGCCCGGCATGCACGAGTGCGTGCGCGCCTTCCTGGACTGCATCGAATCGGGCTCCGAGGGCGATGCGGGGCGCCAGCGCGTCGCCCGCCTGCATCGGCTCGGCCTGGCCGCCGAGCGGTCACGCGACACCGGCACCTGGGCGGCGGTCGAAGGGCCGTAGGAGTTGCGGCTACAGCTCTTCGAGCATGCGCAGATGCTGATCCGCGTGGAGTAGAACGGTGCCGTGATGGTTCGCGCACGCCTGCACCACGAGGTCGACCGTCGGTACCGTGACACCCTGGGCGCGGGCCGAACGCGCGAGCTCGTCTGCGGTGTTCCAGACGGCGGGTGTCAGCGGAAGCTCTATGAGATCACGCTCCATTTCGCGGAGCATCCTCTGTTCCCGGCCGCCGCGAGCGCCGTTCCACAGCTCGGTGCGAACGATCGGGCACCATGCGGCGGTTCCCGCCACCAGAAGCGATGCCACGCGTTCGCGAATCTGGGGGTCACCGTCACGTCGCAGACTGTGAATCCACGCCGACGTATCGATCAGGGTCACGGCGTTCCGCGCATCTCATCAAGTTCTTTCAGGGACATCAGGTCGTCACAGGTTCCCAGGTAGCGGGTCAACGCGGCGCACCGCGCGCGGCGATTGAAGTCAGCGACGGCCGTGACGATCGCTTCGCGCTTGGTCTTGGCGCCCGTGAGCCGCATGGCTTCCTCGAGGACATGACTGGGAATATCCACTGAGGTCTTCATGCCTCCAGAGTGAAGCCCTGAGTAATCCTGGTCAAGGGTGCGACGAGCCTACACCAGATCGGCCTCCTGGAGCCTCTCGATGTCCTGGACGCTGAGTTCGAGCTCCAGGGCCGCGGCATTGTCCGCGAACTCGCCGGGGGTCGCCGAGGCGGCGATCGGGTACACGTCGAGCCCGGTCTGCATGATGTAGGCCAGGGCGACGCGCGCGGCCGACACGCCGTGCGCGCGGCCGATCGCCTGCGCCGCTTCCAGGCGGGTGAAGTTGCCGTCCGAACAGTAGGTGGCGGCGGACAGTTCTTCCCGGCCGGAGTCCGGCCGCGGCTTGTCGCGGCCGAAACGGCCCGAGAAGAAGCCGCCGGCCAGGCTCGACCAGGAGAACACCGGGAGCTGCGTGCGGCGGTACCAGTCCCGATCCTCGGCCGCCTCCTGGCCGCCGATCGACAGGCAGCCGGCCCACGGCGCGCGAAGCTGCACGGCCAGGCTGTAGTTGGGACTGCTCGCCGCGAACGCCGGCAACCCGTGGCGCGCGGCGTAGGCGTTCGCCTCCTCGATCCGAGGCACGCTCCAGTTGGAGCCTCCGTAGGCGTGGATGCGGCCGGCCGCGTGGTGCTCGGCCATCGTCGCCACGATGGCGTCGACCGGGAGGCTCGGGTCGTCGCGGTGCAGCAGGTACAGGTCGACGTAGTCGGTGCGCAGCCGGATGAGCGAGTCCATCAGGTCGGAGGTCAGGTCGGCCGGCGTGACCCGGTCGCGATCCTGGTTGTGGTGGCACCCCTTGGTGATGATCACCACCTGCTCGCGGTTGCCGCGCCGCTCCATCCAGGCGCCCAGCACCCGCTCGCATTCGCCGCCGCCGTAGTTCCACGCCGAGTCGAAGGTGGTGCCGCCGGCCGCGAATACCCCGTCCAGCAGGTTCATGCCCTGCTCCAGGGCGTCCGTGGTCAGCATGGTCGTGCCGTGCACGATGCGCGCCACGGGCTTGCCGACCCCGTTTACCCGTCCGTACTTCATCCGATCATCCTCCTGCGTGTCCCGGGCGTGGTCGCCGCGGCGCGCGCTGATCGTTAGTATGCCCCGAACGGAGGTATCGCCGATGAGTTCAGAGTGTTGCGGGTGGGACGATCTGCTGGCCCGCGCGGTGCCGAGCGAGCCGGTCGCGCGCACGGCGCATCCGACGGCCCTGTACGACTTCGGGGTCGCCTATCCCGATCCCGACTCGCTGCCGCTCGACGCGCTGGTCGAGTGCCTGCGTGAAGAGCTGGCCGTCGCCGGACGCAGCCTGGCGCACTACCCGCACCCGCTCGGCTATCCGCCGCTGCGCGAGTGGCTGACCGGCAGGCTCGCCGAGACGCGCGGATTCACGGTGGACGCCGACAGCATCCTGCTGGGCTCCGGGTCGAGCGAGCCCAACTTCCTGGTCGCGCAGGCGCTGGTCGACCCCGGCGACGTGGTGCTGGTCGAGGACTTCACCTACGCCGGCACGCTCGGCATCCTGCGCCGCTTCGGCGCCGACATCCGCGGCGTCGAGTCGGACGACGACGGCATGCTGCCGGACTCGCTGGAGTACCAGATCCAGGCCGCGTTGGACGACGGCAAGCGCGTGAAGGCGGTCTATACCGTGCCCACCTTCCAGAACCCGCTCGGCTGGGTGGAGTCGATGGCGCGGCGTGAGGCGGTGAGCGAGATCACCGGCCGCTACGGCGTGCCCGTGTGGGAGGACGACTGCTACGTCGACCTGGCCTTCGAGGGCCGGGAGGTGCCGGCGGCGATCCGCTCGCTCGACGACAGCGGCCGGACGATCTACGTCGCCTCGTTCTCGAAGAACATCGGACCGGGCATGCGCATCGGGTACGTGACCGCGGCCCCGGACCTGATGGATCGGATGATGGCCGTCAAGGGCGTCGGCGCCGTCAGTCAGTTCACCGCCATGGCCGTGCACCGCTATGCCGAAAGCGGAGGGCTTGCCGCCCACATCGACCGCGTGCGCGGCCTGCTGCAGGCAAAGCGTGACGCGATCCTGGCGGCGCTCGAGACGCACCTGAGCGGGCGCGCCCGCTGGACCAGCCCGTCCGGCGGCCTGTTCGTGTTCGTGCAGATGCTCGACGGCTCGGACGCGGTGGAAGCCAGCGAGCGCGGAGCCGCCAGCGGCGTGCTGTTCGCGCCGGGACCGCGCACCGCCGCCGACGGCGTGTCGGGCCGCGACCGCATGCGGCTGTGCTTCGGCTGGAACCGGCCGGACGAGATGGACGGCGCCATCGCGGCGCTCGCCGGACTGCTTGAGCCGGCCGTGGAGGCGGTCGCCCGCTAGGAGTCTGTCGGATTGCCGCGCCAGCGGGAGGCCGACAGACTCCGACGCGAAAGGTGGGGATGGGCCGAAAGCGGAGCCGTAGGCGACGGTTTCGGGGCGTTAGTCCGAGCGCGCCAGCAGCGCGGAGAGGCGCTCGGCCAGGCACCGGCCCATCTCCATCATGCCGTAGTCGGCAGGGTGGATGAGGTCGGCGCTCAGGCCGCTGATGTCGGTCAGCAGGTCCGGTCCTTCGAGCAGGTGCGCGTTCGCGTGTCCGGTGGCCGCCACCGCGTCGCGCAGTTCCTGGCGGTAATCCTCCGGCCTGCCCCCGTACTCGCCCGGCGGCTCCCAGCCGAAGTCGCGGTAGTACGGCCAGAGCGTGATGCAGGCGACCCGCCGGCCGGCATCGGCGCCCGCGACGCGGTCGATCAGGTACTGCACGCGCCGCCGGAACTCCGCCATCGGGAAGCCCTGCATGTTCACGGACAGGCCCAGGCTGGCGACGTCCCAGTCGGTCCGCTCGGCCATGTAGTCCGCGATCTCCGGCTCGCAGTGGGCGGAGCCGGCTACCCCCAGGTTGATCAGGTCGGCGCCCAGCCGGCGCGCCGCGTGGCCGACGTAGGTCAGGTGTGGCCCCTCGGCGAAGTAGCCGTGCGTGATCGAGGTCCCGTAGGTGAGCAGGCGCAGTGACGGCAGCTCGTCCGCCGCCGGCGGGCGTACCTCCTCGCCTTCGACCCCGTGCAGCAGCACCGGGTCGCGCTCCGGACCGCCCAGGACCAGCCGCACCACGCGCGGCGAGAACGGCATTCCGGCCGTGTAGCGGACGGGGAGGGCGTCGAGCGCCTCGCTGGGGGTGACCTCGATCGTCTGCGGCTGACGGCCCACGACGGCGCGCTGGTAGGAGTCGAACGGGCCGAAGAAGACGCTGACACGGGTCTGGCCGTGCGAGGAGAGCGTCACCCGCGACGGTCCCGTGGCCACGTAGCGGATCTCGGCGTTGTCCGGCTGCAGGACGCAGAGTTGCCCGCCGGGGTTGAGCGCCCTGCGCACCGACTCGGGCACGCGCTGCAGGCGGTAGCCGCCGCGGCGCGCCTCGTAGCGAAGCTCGGCGACGTTATGCAGCTCGACTCGTTCGTGGATCATGCTGGCCGTATCTATGCCGGATGGCGCAGGCGTAACTGCTCGGAGGCGGCGCACATCGCCTTCAGCTTCAGGTAGGCCTCGTCCACGGGGATCGGGTTCTGCACCGACGGCGCGAAGCCGCAGTCCGGGTTGAGCACGATCCGCTCCTTGTCGACGTAGCGCATGGCCGCCTCCACGCGGGCGGCGATCGTCTCCGGCGCCTCGATGGCCTCGTCGCAGTGGTCGACGCAGCCCAGCCCCAGGCGTGCGTCCCGATGGAAGCCGGCCAGCGAGTCGATGCCGCCGGCGTCCGGCGTGGCGTACTCCATCAGGATGGTGCCGACCCGGGCGCGGGCCAGGGCCGGCATGATCAGGTCGTAGGAACCCGCGGTGCTGTGCTGGTGCTGGAAGTGGGCGTGGCACAGGTGCATGGCGGTGTCGATGCCGGACACCCCATCCAGGGTGCGGTTGAGCAGGTCGATGCAGAGCTCCATCTCCGGCTCCGGATCGCCGATGCCCTCGCCGGCGCGGAACTCCGGGTCCACCATCACGGCGAGCCACGGCTCGTCGAGCTGCACGACGTCGGCGCCGGCGGCGCGCACCGCCTCGATCTCCTGGCGCAGGATCGGCACCACCGCCTCCATCAGGTCCTCGCGCCGGGGGTAGGCGTCGCGCGAGTGGTCGGGGTGCCACATGCGCCGGCCGATGATGTACGGCGCCGGCAGCGTGATCTTGAGCCGCCGCGTGGTGCGCGGCCGCGCGAACGCCACCTCCTCGGCGGCGATCGGCCGGTAGTACTCGATCGGCTCCACCACCGCCGGGTAGGGGATGTTGCTGATGTTGAGGTCGTTGCGGAAGCCGCGCACCCGCTCGGCGAACACCTTGACGTAGCTCTCGCGCCGCCACTCGCCGTCGGTGACCTCGTCCAGGCCGGCGCGCTCCTGCAGCGAGATCGCCATGGCGGCGGCCCGGTCCAGGTGCGGGTCGGCCTCCTCCTCGGTGATGCGGCCGTCCTTGCGGTCCAGGATCAACTCGCGCAGCCACTCGGGCCGCGGCAGGCTGCCGACGACGGTCGTGGGGAACAGCGCCATGTCTCTACCTCGCCGTCGCGAGCATACGCGCGCGGCAGCGCTCACCGCCAGCGGAGCAGCTTGAGCCGGTTGTTGAAATGGTCGGCGAAGAGCAGGTGGTCGTCGCCGTAGCGCCGGATGCCGCCGAGGTGGTTGAAGCGGGCGCTCGCGGCCGGGCCGGAGCCGGTCTCGCCGGCCTCGCCGCAGCCGGCCAGGGTGCGCAGCTCGCCGGTCGCGGTCAGGCAGCGGATCAGGTGGTTGCCGGAGTCGGTGAAGAACAGCGTGCCGTCCGGGGCGACGTCGAGCCCGCGCGGGGTGTCGATGCGTGCGCGCCGCGGGTCGCTCCGGTCTGCGGCATGCCCGGCCGTGCCGTCGCCGATCGCGGTGTCGATGATCCCGTTCGGAGCCACCCGGCGGATGACGTGGTGGACGCTGTCGGCGAAGTACAGGCTGCCGTCCGCGCCGAAGGCGAGCGCTTCCGGCGTGCCGACGCGCGCGGCAGTGGCCGGGCCGCCGTCTCCGGCGTAGCCGGGCAGGCCGATGCCGGCCACCGTGGTGACGATGCCGGTCTGCGGGTCGATGCGCCGCACGCGGCCCACGGCGTCGCCGAAGTACAGCGCGCCGTCCGGGCCGTAGCGGACGGACATCACCATCACGACGCCGGCGCTGATCGCCGGTCCGCCGTCGCCCTTGTCCCACGGCTGGCCGATGCCGCAGGCGGCACGGATCGTCCCGTGCGGATCGATCACGCGGACGTGATGGTGGCGGCTGTCGGCGATGGCGACCCGCCCATGGCGGTCGACCGCCACGTCGGTCGGGTTTCCCAGGTAGGCATCGGGCGCCGGTCCGCCGTCGCCGCCGTAGGCGCGGGCGCCGTTGCCGGCGACGGTGGAGATTTCACCGTTGGCGGCGTCGATACGGCGCACGCGCTGGTTCCAGCGGTCGGCGAAGTAGATGGAGCCGTCGGCGGCGACGTCGATCCCCAGCGGACCGCGCAGGAAGGCGCTGCCGGCCGCCCCGCCGTCGCCGACGCCGGTGCCGCCCAGGACGGTCGTGACGATCCCGGTCGTGCCGTCGTAGCGGCGCAGCCGGCCGGAGCAGTCGCCCCAGAGCACGGTGCCGTCCGGGTCGGCCCAGATCGCCGCCTCGACGGAATTGCAGCCCGTCCGGCTGCCGTGCAGCCCCTCCTCGCCCCAGGCCGGCACGCCGTTGCCGACCAGGGTGGTGACGATGCCGCTGGCGGCCTCCACCTTGCGGATGCGGAAGCCGTACTTCTCGCCGACGTAGAGGTTGTCGTGGACGTCCAGGCAGATCGCGTCCGGCATCAGCGTGCTGGCCTCCACCGCCGGCCCTCCGTCGCCGTTGGAGGCGCGCTGGCCGTTGCCCAGGACGGTGGTGATGATGCCGGTCCGCATGTCGATGCGGCGGACCCGGTCGTTGGAGTTGTCGCAGACGTAGAGGTCACCGCGCGAGTCGAACGCCAGATGCTCGGGGTGGTAGAAGGCGGCATGCGAGGCGGGGCCGCCGTCGCCGTGGTAGCCCATCAGGCTCAGGCCGGCGCCGGCGAACGGGCGGCTTTCGCCCTCCTCGGACGGGTAGTGCCGGGCCGCATAGCCGGCGAACAGGTCGATGATGCCGGTGCGCGCGTCGACGCGGCGGATGTTGCAGGCCCATTCGTCGGACAGATAGACGTTGCCGTCGGCGTCGACGGCCACCCCGCACGTGCAATCGAGCTCGGCGTCGACGGCTGGGCCGCCGTCGCCGCCGCGCCCGATCCGGCCGTTGCCGGCCACCAGGGTGACGACGCCGGTGCGGTAGTCGATGCGGCGGATGGTGTGGTTGCCCAGGTCGGACAGGTACAGGTTGCCGTGCCGGTCCTGGTGCAGGTCGTGCGGCTCCCGGAAGCGCGCTGCCGCGACCGGGCCGCCGTCGCCCTCGGTGCCGGCGATGCCGTCGCCGCCGAATAGGTGCAGGATGCCGTCGCGGTCGATGCGCCAGATGCGGTTGCCCCAGTAGTCGTTGACGATCAGGTCGCCATCCGGGCGGCGCGCCACCCCCATCGGCCACCCGGCCGGGGCGTCGCGGGCCGGCACCCCGTCGCGGAAGCCGGCGCCGGACAGCACGGCGACCTCGCCCGACAGCATGGCGCCCATGATCGCGTTCAGCGACACAGCGTCAGCCCTCTTCCGGCTCGATCGTCAGCGTGTAGCCGCCCGTCTCGTCCGCATGGGCGCCATCGACCACGACCCGATAGGTGCGGTCCCGGTCGGCGCGCAGCACCAGCTCCGCACTCGCTCCAAACACTCCGCCGCCGCTGTCGTCGTCGGAGATCACGTCGTCGGAGAACCGGTAGTCGACCGTCAGGTATGGATCGATCGCGGTGGAGTCGACGCGGATGCGGACGGTCTCGCCACCCTGAAGCGGAACGTGGACGTAGTCGACGTCGTACGGATAATCCAGCGCTGCCGCGTTCCTGGCAGGCACCTGCAGGAGCGCGCCGTCATCCGGGTCATCGATGGGCATGAGGCGGACATCGGCCTCGATGACTACGTCCGCCGCGTCTTCCATGAACTGCTCCACGATCACCAGGAACGGCGGGGTGCCGTCGAGCGTTACAGTGACCGACTCGGCGTCCTCTTCGGTCTCGTCCGCTTCGGCGATGATCTCACCCCATACGTCCACGATTGCCAGGGCGACGTCGTTCGCGCTGCGAGCCGTGATCGTCACTTCCGTGCCCGGCTGCGCGTCGATGACGAACGCTCGCTCGGACCAGTAGGTGCGGAGTACGAAGGAAATCGGCCCCGTGCTCGGCGGCTCGTCCCAGCTACGGTCACCGAGCTTGGCCGGATCCTCGCCGGCAAGCAGGGCATCCACGCGCGACAGCGCGTCACGGGCCGAGATCGCCAGTCCGAAGTGGCCGAAGTCTCCGAATATCGTCATCCCGACAACGGCACCGTCCGCGGAGGCCAGAACCCCGCCGCTCTGACCGCCGTCGACCAGGGCATCGGTCTGCAGGTACGTGATCTCCTGATCCGGCCAATGGCGGTACCGCGACAGGACGCCGCGGCTGATCGCCGGTTGAGGATACGGCTCCTCCTCGGCGGGATAGCCGATCGTGAACAGGTCGGAGCCCACTGCCAGCTCCGACGCCGCGTCGATCGGCGGAGCGGGCACCTCGCTCTGCACCGGTCCCAGCACGGCGACGTCGGCCATCAGATCCCAGCCTATCAAGGGGACGTCGAGCAGCTCGCTGCCGTGGGGGAAGACGACACGGGCCGAGCGGTACGGGTATACGACGTGCGCTGCCGTCAGAATGGCGTTGGACTTCAGCAGTAGGCCGCTGCCGGTGCCGCTGGCTGTCTCCACGAAGACCACCGCCGGCGCTACCGACTCGTAGACCGCCGCCCGCGGTGCTGTGCTGAGCGTGAGCGGCGGCCGCGCCGGCGATCAGCGCGGTGGCAGCGATACGTCCGATCCGACCGCACCGGTCCACGTCGCCGATCATACCCCGCGGGCGATGCTGGCGCCCGCTATACTGCGGCGTCATGGCTACGGGACGACTGGAAGGGCGTGTGTGCATCGTGACCGGCAGCACGGCCGGCATCGGCAGGGCGACGGCGGAACGGTTCGCCGCGGAGGGCGGCTCGGTCGTGGTGAGCGGCCGGCGGAAGGGCCGGGGCGAGGAGATTGCGGCAGCAATCCGCGAGCGGGGACAGCGCGCGATCTTCGTGCGCTGCGACGTCGGTGTCGACGCCGAGATGGACGCGCTGGTCGCCCGCACCGTCCAGGAGTTCGGCGGGCTGGACGTGCTGGTGAACAACGCCGCCGCCGTGGACGAGGGCCACAGCTACAACGCTGAGGACCTCGACCCCGAGTCCTGGGACCGGCAGCTCCGCGTCAACGTGCGGTCGGTGTACTACCTCAGCCGGCTGGCCATCCCGCACCTGCGTGCGCGCGGCGGCGGTTCGATCGTCAACGTCTCCTCGGTCGGCAGCCTGGTCGTCTGGGAGAACGCGGCGGCCTACCTGACCTCCAAGGGCGCGATGAACCAGCTCACCCGCTCGATGGCGATCGACTTCCAACCGGACGAGATCCGCGTCAACGCCGTGCTGCCCGGCTGGATCCGCACCGAGGTCGAGGAGAAGCGGCTGGCCGAGAACCCGAACGCGATCGAAGAGGCGCTGGCGGTGCGCAGCATCCGGCGGCTCGGCAAGCCGGGCGAGATCGCCTCCGCGGCGCTCTTCCTGGCATCCGACGACGCCTCCTACGTGACCGGCACCTGCTTGGTGGTCGACGGCGGCTGGACCCTGAGCTGATCGTTCGAAATCTGCGGACGGGGCTACAGTCTCACCCTGCGATGCCGATACTCAAAGTGTCGGAAGGCCGCCGAGCTGCACCTTGAAGGGAGGGGAGCTCGGGCGAAACCAACCTCGAAGCAACCGCGGAGGTAGCTGAGCCGATGGACAGGTGAGATGGCCGTGCAGGCAAACGGCCCGCTACAGAGCAGTCGCATTCAGGTGAAGCCCGGCAGTCGTGTTTCGACTCGAGGGCGGGCTTCGGCTCAGACGGCTCGGCGACCTTCCGACTCCTTCCTTCCACATCGGCGTTGACGCCACAGCCGTTCCGCGAAGACAATCACACGCGGAGGAACCATGCCAGCCTACGACTACCACTGCCCCACGAACGGCCAGACCGTCGAGGTCCGCCACCAGATGACCGCCATGCTCACCAGTTGGAAGGATCTCTGCGACGCCGGTGGGCTCGACTTGGGCGACACGCCGGCCGACGCGCCGGTCAAGCGCGTGTTCAACGCGCCGATGGTGGCCACGGGAGCCGAGGAGGCCGCCGACGTGTGCATGGACAACCCGGCCGTCTCGCGCGGCGGCTGCGCGCACGGCGCCGCCTGCGGTTGTTTCTAGCCAGGCGAGCTTTCTCCCGATCGAAGTAGGCGCCCGCGCGTCGCAACGCGGGACCCATCCGGAGGACAATGCCCGACATGGGGCATGATGAACTGGCGTACGCGTCCGCCGCCGAGCTGCTGCGGTTGGTTGCCGCCAGGCAGGTGTCGCCGGTCGAGCTCACCGAGATCTTCCTGGACCGCATCGAGCGGCTCGATGGGCGGCTGCACGCCTTCCTGCTGGTCACTCCGGACCTGGCGCGTGAGCAGGCCAGGGCCGCCGAACAGGCCGTGCAGCGTGGCGAGGCGCTCGGCCCCCTGCACGGGCTGCCGATTCCGATCAAGGACACGCAGATGACCGCCGGCATCCGCACGACCAGCGGCTCGGTGTGGTTCCAGGACCGCGTTCCGGAACGGGACGACGCGGTCGTGGAGCGGGTACGGGCGGCGGGCGCCGTCATCCTGGGCAAGACCAACGCGTCCGAGCTGGGCTTCGTGGGGACGTGCCAGAACCTGCTCGGTCCCGACGGCGGCAACCCCTGGAACCCCGATCACACTCCCGGCGGGTCCAGCGCCGGGGCGGCGGCGGCGCTGGCCGCGTACCTGTGCCCGCTGGCTACCGGCAGCGACGGCGGCGGCTCGATCCGCATTCCGTCCCACTTCTGCGGGATCTACGGCATCAAGCCCACGCAGGGACGGGTGTCGTTCTACAGCGGCGCCCCACCCGCGCCGGCGCCGAACATCTTCTCGCAGAGCGGCCCCCTGGCCCGCACGGTGCGGGATGCCGCGCTGTTGCTGCAGGTCCTTGCCGGGCACGACCCGCGCGACCCGCTCTCGCTCCGCGAGGAGCCGGCCAACTACGTCGCCGCGGTGGACCGCGGCGTGGCCGGCCTGCGCGTCGCGTGGAGTCCGGACTTCGGCTTTGCCGACGTGCATCCGGACGTCGCGGAGGTGACGTACCGCGCGGCGCGCGCGTTCGAAGAGCTGGGATGCCAGGTCGCCGAGACGAAGCTGAAGCTGGACCCCCCGTACGACACCTACGGAGCGCTCATGACCGCCAACGCCTTCAACCGCTACCGGAAGCTCTACGAGTCCGACGGTGACCGGCTCATGGGTTACTCCACGTTCTTCCTCGAGCACGGCTCGCGGGTCACCACCGCGGACTACGCCCGCGCGCTCGCCATGGTCGACCGCCTCCGGGCCGACTTCGCGGACCTGTTCGAGGACTACGACCTGCTGCTGTCACCCACGGCGCGATTCCCGGCGTTCCGCAACGGGACCTACCCGGGCGAGGTCTCGGGAGCCTCGGAGTTCCCGGACCAGTACTTCAACGGCGCGTTCACGATGCCCATCAACGCCAGCGGGCACCCGGCGGCCTCCGTTCCGGCCGGCTTCTCCGCCGACGGCCTGCCGATCGGCCTGCAGATCGTCGGCCGCAAGGGCGACGTGGCGTCGGTCATCGCCGCATCTGCGGCGTTCGAGGCCGCCCGCCCCTGGATACAGCACCGGCCGCCCGTCTCTTGAGCGAGAATGCCGCCGGGTGGAGTACCTCCCGTAGTCTCGCGGCGACCATTCGGTACTGATGCTTTACATTCAGGCGTCTATAAGTAAAGTACGGTTGTGGTTAGGCGCGCACTCTGGCTGAACCGCATTCAGCAGGCATGGGCCGATCGCACGATCGTCTGGCTCTCCGGCGTCCGCCGGATCGGAAAAACGACGCTGGCGCACATGCTGCCGGATGAGCCGATCTACCTGAACTGCGACCTTCCCTCCGTGGTGAGAGCCCTCGCCGATCCGGAGCTGTTTCTCGACGGCCGGCGACCAGGAACGGTTCTGGTGTTCGACGAGGTACATCGCCTTGCCGATCCGAGCCGGCTGCTGAAGATCGCGGCAGATGAGTATCCGCAACTCCGCGTGCTGGCCACGGGCTCCTCAACGTTGGCCGCGACCCGCAAGTTCCGCGACTCCCTGGCCGGTCGCAAGCAGGTCGTTCACCTGTGTCCGGTGCTGTGGGAGGAGTGTGCCCAACCGTTCGGTGTTCCTGATCTGGACCGCCGCCTGCTGCACGGCGGATTGCCGGAGGCACTGCTGACGGACCGCACGGGGCCGGGCTTCTTCAGCGAGTGGGTCGACAGCTTCTACGCGCGGGACATGCTGGAGTTGTTTTCCATTCGCAATCGCCAGGGCTTCCTGGCGCTGTTCCGGTTGCTGCTGCGACAGAGCGGAGGGCAGCTCGACTACAGCAAGCTGGCCAGTCTGAGCGAGCTGAGCCGGCCGACCGTCAGGGCGCACGTCGAGGCGATGCAGATCGCCCACGCGGTCCATCTGGTACCGCCGTTCCACGGCGGCGGCACGCGCGAGATCGTCCGGCGCCCCAAGTGCTACGCCTTCGACACCGGCTTCGTCGCGAGCGAGAAGGGTTGGGACAGCATCAGGGCCGATGACCGCGGTCTCCTGTGGGAGCATCTGGTGCTGGACTCCCTGAGGTTCCGGTACCGGGACGAGGACGTCTTCTATTGGCAGGACAAGTCACGCCGCGAAGTGGACTTCGTGGTCCGCCGCCCGCGCGACCACGTGGATCTGTTCGAGTGCAAGATCGATCCCGAACGGGTGACGACCACGGCGATGGAGGCGTTCCGCAGTCTCTATCCGCGGGGTGGGAATTACCTCGTGACACCGTCGGCGAAGAGTCCATATCGGGTTCGTCGAGGAGATCTGGTGATCACAATCTGCTCGACGCGTTCACTTGGCGGCGCGTGAGCGGAATAGGGCTCAAGCCCGCGTCAGACCCAGCCCCGCTCCACGAGCGGCTCGGTCAGCCGGCGCAGCGTGGGCCGGTCGGTGTGCAGGACCGCCGGATGATGGACGCCGTCCGCGGCCGGCGTGGCGCCTGAGTACGACAGCGCCTGCACGGCGCGGTGCGAGCCCTCGTACGACCGCTGCATGTCGGCCCGCGCGGGCTCGTCCTCCGGGACCGTGCAGTAGCATAGCGTGAACATGCGCCGCCCCGAGCGGCCGCCGAAGGAAGCGTGGAAGAGGTTCTGATCGAAGAACACCACGTCGCCGGGGCGCGAAGCCACCACCTGGCACGGCAGGGAGTCATACTCGACGCCGAACGCCGGATCGGCCGCCTCCACGTCGAAGCCGCGCTCGCGGTACTCGTCGAGCTGCGACGGATCGCCGCGGCCCTCGGCGATGACCTGCCTGGTCCGTTCCACCTGCAGCACCTCCAGCTCGCCGTGCATGGGGTTGCGGTGCGAGCCCGGAATGAAGCGGATCGCGCCGGAGTCGCCGTCCACGGGGTCGAGGTAGAGCGACACCTTGATGCGGCGCAGCGCCAGCTCCAGGTCGCAGCCGTCGGGATGCCAGGCGGTATCGCCCACGTAGTAGTTGCCGTCGGAGCCCCACCACATGATCGGCTGCCGGAACACCTGCTCGATCGGCCGCACGATGCGGGGATCGTCGATCAGCGCCCGCATCGCCGGGTGGCGCTCGGCGCAGGCGACCACGGAGTGGCGCTTGTCGCCGCGGAACGACTCGCCCGCGCGGTCGGAGGCCATCACCGCCTCGAAGGCGGCCACGATCCCCTCCGTCTCCGCGGACGTGAGGAGCTGCGGCCGGACGACGAAGCCGAAGGTGTCGAAGTGACGGACCTGCGCCGCGGTCAGCTCAGCCGTCATCGCCGAAGTCGATGCTCACCTTGAGCGCGCCGTCGTCGCCGGTGCGGGCCAGCTCGAAGGCCTCGGCGGCCCGCTCCAGCGGGAACCGGTGCGTCAGCATGGGCCGGGTGTCCACCTCGCCGCGCAGCACCAGGTTCATGGCTGCGCCGTACGGCGACCAGTACGGGGTCGCGTCCTCGATGCCGGCGCCGGAGGCCTGCACCTCGAAGCGCTTCGCGGTCAGCGCCGCCGCGTCCAGGTGGTACAGGGACTCGTTCGGGGCGCCGAACAGGTGCAGCCGGCCGCCGGGGCGTACCAGGTCTACCGCCAGCCGCAGGCCGTCGGTCGTGCCCGAGGTCTCCACCACCACGTCGGCGAGGAAGCCGCCGTTGGCGTCCTGCACCTGCTGCACGGTGTCCGCACCAGGCACGAGCGCCAGCGTCGCACCGAAGCGCCCGGCAGCCGCGACCCGCTCCGGCCTCGTGTCGATGCCGGCCACCACGCCGGCCCCCATGCGCGCCAGCAGCGCGTCGAACAGCAGGCCGGAGGAGCCCTGCCCGACTACGGCCGCGCACGCCGTGGCGAGCGGCGGGAAGGTGTTGCACGCCTCGATCACCTGGCCCAGCGGGCGGGCCGTGGGCACCGCCTGCAGGTCGGGGTCCTCGGCCGGCGGCAGCCAATAGACGGTCGAGTGCGGGACGACCACCGTCTCCGCCAGGCCGATCGCCTGCGTGCCGTAGAACGCGACCAGCTCGCCCGGTTGGTACTCCCGCCACTCGCGGGCGTTGTACCTGGCCTCGACCACGCGCGCCACCAGCTCGTGGGCGCTCGCGCCGGCCGGCAGCGGATAGCCGCCGCCGGCGCCGTCGTACACGCGGCGCACGTCGTCGCGCGCCAGCGTGGCGGTGACCGGCCGCAGCATCACCTGGTCGGCCTCCAGTGCCGGCTCGGGGCCGTCGATCACCTCGATCTGTCCGGGTCCGGTCACGTGAACGGCTTTCATCCTGCTTCTCCTAGTTGCCGGTGCTGTTGCGGCGGCGCGTGGGCCGGGGCGGCGTGACCGCCACGTACGGGCTGCCGGTGTCGTAGTCGCTCTGGGCATCGGGCGAGGTCAGCGCGTACACGGCGGACCCGCGCAGATAGATGCGCACGCGCACCCGCTCGCCGGCCAGCTCGCTGCCGTCCTTGCCGCGCCAGCGCAGCGGATGCCGCAGCTTGTCCAGCGGCCCCTGGAGCTGGCAGCCTTCGCGGTCGTAGCCGGTGATCACCGTGCCGGCGCCGTCGATCAGCTCCGCCAGCACGTAGTTCTCGTTGGCGGAGTTGTCGACCCCCTCGCCCGGCACCGCGACGTTCAGGAACAGGCCGCCCGAGCCCATCACCAGCGACGCGGTGGTGAAGTGGCTGTTGGACCAGCCGGTCACGTAGGTGAACCGGTCCACCGGCACGCCGTCGGCCGAGCTCGGCCCGCGGAACACGACACGGTCGCCGATCAGCATCGGGTCGTGAGTGCCGCCGATGCCGTTGCCGCCGTGCTGGTTGGGCCGGTTCCAGGTCAGGCCGTCGCGGCTGGTCCACAGCTCGTTGCCCAGCGCGCCGCCGGCGCCGTGGCCGTCGGAGCGCACCGGCGGCCAGGCCGGCTCCGTGAACGATCCGGAGTAGTTGTTTACACCCATGAAGTAGCGGCCTTCGTAGACGAACGGGTGGCCGTTGTAGAACTCCATGTCGGGCGGATCCCACTCGTTCTGCTCGAGCTGGTACTCGGCGGACAACAGCGGCGCGTGCAGGATGCGCATGCCGCGCACGATCTCCCGGTCGACCTTGTAGTCGCTGGCGATCTGCGGCGTCCAGGTGAAGCCGTCCGGGCTGGTGCGCACCGTCAGCACGCGGCGGGCGTTGAGGAACAGCTCGTTGACCCTCTTGTGCTCGTAGCGCTGGATGCCCTTGGGCGTGAGGATGAAGCGCTGCGCGGCCGAGCTCCAGATGCCCCCCCAGTTGTCGCCCTCGTTGAACACCGGGTTGTGCTCGTACGGGGTCCAGTCCTCCCCGTCCTCGCTGTGGAAGATGTGCATGGTGAACCCGGAGTCGTCCGAGGTGTTCTTGGTGTAGATGTAGCGGCCGAGCTCCGGGCTGTAGAGGCAGCGGGCGTTGTAGCCCCAGTGGTTGCCGGGCTCGTCGTGGACGATGCGGATGTTCTCCAGGTGGATCCCGTCGCGCGTGGAGGCGCGGTAGATCTGCCAGGGGATGCGGGTGCCGACCTTGTGCCCGATGACGTCGTACGACCCGTCCGGCAGGCGGCGGGTGTGGCTGACGTTGAACGGGATCGGCGGCGCCGGCGCGAACACGCGCGGAGCGCTGGCGCGGAAGCCCACGCTCCCCCACGGCTCGAAGATGTCCGAGTGATCGGCGAACAGGAACTTCATGGGAGTGGGTCTCCTTGTGCGGCGTGCGGCGACTTCACGCGAAGTCGCCGAAGCTGAAGGCGAGCGGCAGCTCGTGGACGATCAGGTCGCCGGTCTCGTCGACCTGCAGCACGTCCTTCATGTACTCGTTCCACTTCGGCGTGATCGGGTCCGTGCCGGTCCGCCCGAAGTGCTCCTCGGTGGGCGCCGTGCCGTGTATGAACAGCCACTCCTCGTGCCGGTAGATCACCATGCTGACGTCCTGCGCGTGCATCATGCGTTCCATCTCCGGCCACAGCTCGTCGTGGCGCCGCTTGTACTCCGCGTACTGCCCCGGCTTGAGCTTGAGCGCCATCCCGATCGAGTACATCCTGCGTCTCCTTCTGCGTCGGCGTGCTGGTCTCAGGGTAGCATGACGGCCTGCGGCGGCTCCTGGAGTGAGGGGTCGACGGCAGTGACGAGGAGGCGATGGAACAGGCGAGGGGGAAGCGCGCCGCGGTCATCCAGCACGAGGCCGTTGAGACGCTGGGCGTCAACTTCATCGCGGTGCTGGAGGAGGCCGGCTTCCGGCTGATCCCGGTGCCGCTGTATCGAGAAGCGCCGGGGTTCGAGCAACTGGACGCTCCGGATCTGGCGGAGATCGACCTGATCGTCGCGCTGGGCGGTCCGATGTCGGCCAACGACGACCTGCCGGCTCTGCGGCAGGAGATGGACTACCTGCGCGCGGCCGCCACCGGCAGCCCGCCGACCCCGGTGCTCGGCATCTGCCTGGGAGCGCAGTTGCTCTCACGTGCGCTGGGCGGCGAGGTCGCCCCGACCGGCGGCTACCAGTTCGGCCTGCGCAAGATCGACGTGACGGCGGCCGGCGCCGCCGATCCCGTGTTCCGGGAGATCGTCGTGCCGCTGGTGCCCACCCTGCACGGCGAGCGGTTCACGGTCCCGGCAGGCGGGGAGTTGCTGGCGGATGGAACGATGCTGCGCCGCGACGGTGCCTGGCTGCGCTTCCCGATGGCGTTCCGCTACGGGCTGTCCTACGGCTTCCAGTTCGAGCCGCAGCTCACCCTGGACGAGCTGCGCGTCTGGAACCGGGAGCTGGCCGGCGACTACGAGCTGATGGGCGACCGCTTCGACCCGGCCGAGGAGGCGGCACGCAACCTGCGCGAGTTCACCGCCTACGCCCCTCTTTACGAGCCGCAGATGGCGCGCATGCTGCGGGCCTTCCTGCAGCAGTTACCGGCGTGAGCGCCGCCGCCCGCGACGGCTTCGCCGTAGCTGGTCCTGCTGTATGTGATAGGGTCCCACCATGTCCAGGATGCAGCACGGTTCCAGTTCAGCGGCGACGGTCGCCGCGAACGGCCGGCTGACGGAGGCCGCGCACTTGCAGGCGATCGAGGGCAATCCCCTGACGGCGGAAGAGATCGCCATGTTCGAGATGTTCGAGCGCGAGGGATGGTCGCCCGAGCGGCGCCGCGCCCATATCGCCCGCCGTATCCGGGACCGCGGCCGTGTCGCCGCGGCTGAATGAGCGACCGCGACTACTGCTATCCGCCTGACTACACCGTTCTCCGTAACAGGCTGAACATCCGGGCCGCTCCGACGCTGGAGGCGGCGGAACGCCAGCTTTGTCGCCCCAGCGTGCTGCCCTTTCCGTGCCTGACCGCCGTATCCAGCGTGAGCGTCACCGTCCCCCCAAGATCGAGACCCCGGCGGCTGGCTGCTCGCGTCCACGTTCACGTTGAACGCGGGTTGGCCAGCGGCGTGGCGGCGTCTAGGTTGCCGCTGAACTACAGGGTGGCGTCCACCGTCGGGTCGGCGTTGCTGTCCGCGTCCTCGCCGTCGCTCAGCCGCGCGTTCAGCGTGTAGCGTGCCTGCGTCTGGTCTCGCTCGGACCGCTAGCCGACGCGGTCGTGGCGCTGGCGGCGTCGGAGTACGAAGCCGTCCCGATGCCGTTGCTGGCGGTGAGGTGGTAATGGCAAGTGGTTCCCGGTTCCAGGCCGTTGAGTAAGTGGGCGATGGTCGGGGAGCCAAGCGATGGTCCTGAAGTTCTCCCCGCCATCTGCGGACTCCTGGATCCAATAGCGGGTGATGGGGGAGCCGTCGTGTCTGGATGCGAGCCAGCGCAGCTCGATCTGCGACCGCCTCCACGCAGTCGGCCCAAGATCCGTCGGTGGATCGGAGACGGTTCTGGGGTGATCCAAGGTAACTGCGGTGTTGTCGCTCAGGCCAGCGCGTGCCGCCCATGAGTACTCACTGCCATCGATAATCCCCGTCGGCGCGGTACTGTTCCGGGTGCTGCTGGCCGGGACGGGGATGACTCCGCGCTGGGCGAAGGCCACAGAACACCGCTTCCCGGAAGTCAACGCCGACGGGCACCGAGGCCAGCGGGTCAGGGTAGCGAGGCGCGCCACCCAACCCAGAGCGGGCGCTTCTCAGAGTGCGCGCTTGACCGCTCCGCGCCTGAGCGGACGCCGATCCTGCTATGATGTAGATGTGAGACGTAGACACTGGGAGCGTCCCCTGCGGAGAAGCGGCCCGGCAGCCGTGCTCCAGCCTTTGGCGGGTGCTTCTTCTGAGCGACGCATGAAGCGCTTCAGCGCCGTGTAGCGATTGTCGCGGATGACGGCGGAGTTGATAGCGACATTCGGAGTAGGCAATGATCCTGCTGGCGGCGATGCTCGGCGAGCAACTGCCGATCCGGATGTCGGTCAAACACAAAGCTATGGGCTTGCAGACGCGACCGCATGCCGCGACGCTGGGTTCACGCGGGGCCGTCGCCGTTGTTGGACGAGAGGACCTAGTCGTGATGATGAAGGCGCTGTTCGGAAACCCAGCTCGGCGTTCACGAGAGTCGGGGCACCGTCAGACGGCACTGGGGCTACAGAGTAGGACGCGATCCGCGAAGTAGGTCCAGATCGGAGGCTTTGGAATGGATGAAGGTAGCTATCGTGAATCTGCGTATGGTTGCCACGTCACGATCAACCAAACCGTTCGCTTTGTCCTATGGACACTCTATGCTCTTAGCACGCTGCATACAGTCTCCCTCTTCTGCGAATTTGGCCGTCGCTATATTGAATCATGTGGTAATGAGGCATGGTACTACGCGAGACTCTACTCGCATTTCTTTCTGTATCCTGTCGTCTTCGGGTGGTCCGCTCCGATCTTCCTATATCGCCCACTGATTCACATCATAGAACGCGTCCTTTCCTTGGATGTTAGGACGAGAACAATAGTTATTTACCTCTCGCTAACGCTCGTGGTGGCGCCGACCGTATTCGTATCTCTTGCGCAATTTATGGCAGCAACGCAGCCGATATGGTCGTTTTCTACTACCGTTACGGATCATAGCGATACGCTATTGTACCTGAGAGGCGAACTGACAAGGAGATGTCAAGGTGAGCCCGTGAATAAGGAGAGATTTCAGAGCAATATTAGTCTGCTACATCAACCGTCAACTACAGAGTACATCTATCGTTTCGGCTTGGTGGCTATGACGACGCTGGTTTGTGTTCTGTTGACGACAACCATTTTGGTGATAGCGCTAAAACCGGGCAAGCTCGAAGTAGAGAAAGTGGTGACAGCGCTTCTTTTTGTTATGTTTTGGGTGATCATGAGAGTCACCTTCAACATTGAGAAGTCGTCCATCTATCCCGAAGATGGATTGTGGATAGCGTTAGACTATATTCTATTTTTGTTGTTGGCTGCCCTCTACATACAGCTTGTCGTTATGATCGGTACGTCATCGTCAATAGCTGAAAGGTGTCTGCACCTTATGTTCCCATTTGTAAGCGTCTCCCTTACCATATTTTCTGTCGAAAAAAGGTCCGAAATACTCGTCTACATTTTCGGCACCGGCGCTACATACTTTACCTATTTGGGGGTCCTTATGCTACTTATGGCCGTCTATTCTCCAATCATTATCAGACGACGTATAGCATAGGAGCGCGTGAGCTATCGCCAAAACGCGCGTGGTTGTTTTCGTCAAAATCTCGACTCGCTTCAAGGGCTGCGCTTGGGACTACACAAGCAGAGCTTGCGCACCGACGCCCACTACGATGAGGAAGGTGAGGACAATATTGATGGATTCCGACTCCAATTCTCCGATCCACGGCTCTCCATGATAGCGACTATCGCAATACAATATACGGGTCTGGCCTGGAAAGCGAACGCCGGGACCAACTCACGATGCGCGACGCGGCTCGCGAAGCTCATCAGCGGCCTCTCCGCAGACGCGGTGCCGTTCCCGCGGACCGAGGTCGTCGTCCTGTACCAAAAGGAGAGACGCGCGCCGAACGACCACGCCGACTTCCGACAGGCGGTGCTGGTCCTCGATCGTGCATGGCTGCGCACAGCATTGCAGCCCCAACCGTCGCGGACATCCGTGACTTGGATAAGCTTGTGACGACTCGCCAGTGTGTCGCGAGTGAGGTGCCTGCCGCGACTCAGGTGTCCATTCCGTGCAGGTTCGGTTTGCGGACATTCCCGGACTTCATGTACATTACTGGTAGCCGTGCATCATGGGCATGCCGACTACACCTAGCGTGAAAGACCCCGATAGCGAGTATTTGCAGATACTCCTTGATGCTATCCGAGTCTGCGCTCACTACAAGCCAAAGTTTGGGCAGGGGGCTAAGGGCGGCGGTTTCACGCTACAACAGTTCCGAGAGCTATATCAGGCAGACGTGTTCTACAGCTGGTTCGGGTTGGACAACCCCATGATGTATGCGGCACACAAAGCCGCTGGCGGGATGACGAGTGTGTACCGGCAGATCGGAATTGGCTGCGAGAAGCTATTTCGGCGGGTTGTCAAGGATGCGCTTGAATTGTCTGAGGAGGATGTGGTGTGGTCCTATCGGGTGCCGCTGCCAAATGGGCGCCACCGGACCTTGTACCTGGACGGACGAGTTCCCATCGAGAAAATCTCCGACAACGAAAAGCGTGACCGCTTTCGCTGGTGGATGGACGATTCCGCAAAGATGCTCGATGTCGAGAGTCACGTGCTCAGAACCCTCACGGGAGCAGTTTTCGAAATCCGTCAAGGTTACAAGAGTAAGGACTCAAAGCGCCAGAACGCCGATCTTGCCAATGCAGCCACGGCATATACGAAGGGATACCTGCCGTGCGCAGCGATTCTCTCGGGACAGATCGATAACGATGTGCTGCTGCGGTACCGCGCTGCGAAGTGGGCAGTGGTAACCGGAGTTGTCGGCGTCACGAACCCGCTGATATCGACCTACGATTTCATGCGGGACATCGTCGGATACGACTTGGAGGCGTTCTTCGAGCGCAATAGTGCTGCCCTCAGACGAGAGATTCATTCGATCCTGACCCATTTGCTGAGTCCCGATAAGAGATGATCACTCCCACAGGAGAAGGACTGCGCCAAAGAGCAGATTATACCCACAAGTTCAATGCAAGCACGGGCCGACACGGCTGGCTCCGGCTCACGCCGGCTTACTCGGTAAAGATCGTTGAGGAGCTGTTGAGTCAGTACAAAGGTAGGCTGCGCGTGTTAGATCCGTTCTCGGGAACAGGAACAACAGTGCTGAGTGCGGCGTACCACGGGCACACAGGGGTGACGACCGACATAAACCCGTTTCTCGTATGGCTTGGAGAGACAAAGATTGCTCGGTACTCAGATTCATCAATCGCCGCGGCTCTCGCCGCGTGTGAACAAGTCGTGGACATTGTGGAACGTAACTCCGTTGACCCGGCGCCTCCACCAAGTATCCACAACATAGATAGATGGTGGTCACGGGAGGCGCTCGCGTTCTTATGTGCCCTAAAGGCATCGATTGGCGTAGCGACCAAGGCGGAGTCGCCACAAAGGAGACTTCTCCTTGTAGCATTTTGCCGGACGTTGATTAAGTTGTCGAATGCAGCGTTCAATCACCAGTCTATGTCGTTCAAAGGTGAGGAGCAATTGGAGCTGCGCCTTAGCGTAAATCTTAAGCACGTGTTTGAGGAAGAGGTCAATTTTGTGGCCGTCGGTGCGCAGGAGAATCCGAAGGGAGCAGGGGAGGTGGTGTATGGCGATGCACGACGCCTTGAAGATGCCGTAGACGGAACATTCGATTTGGTGGTAACGTCCCCGCCATATGCCAACCGGATGTCCTATATCCGAGAACTTCGGCCGTATATGTATTGGCTCGGCTTTCTGGCGAATGGACGAGATGCAGGGGAGCTCGACTGGGCTTCGATCGGTGGAACATGGGGTGTCGCCACCAGCAGACTTGCCGATTGGCGGCGGCCATCTGTGAAGTTCGATAGCGATCAAATCCATGGCGTGCTGGATCGGATAGGACATCACAGTAACAAAAGCGGAGAGGTGCTAGCAAAGTATATCGCCAAATACCTTGATGATATGTGGGCCCACTTCGACTCGTTGACGTCGGTGCTTGGTCGTGGTAGCAAAATCCATTACATCGTGGGCAATTCAACATTCTATGGGATCCTGGTGCCGGTGGAACAACTTTACGTGTTGATGCTAGAGCGCCTAGGATTTGAAGAGATTCAGTGCCGGCCTATTCGAAAAAGAAACTCGAAGAAGGAGTTGTTTGAGTTTGATGTTTCGGCTCGATGGGAGGGTCGGTTACGTGCGCGTAGAGATTAGGAGGACTGTGGGTAGGCCGGGGTCGTGTAGCGTTGTGATGCGAGCTCAGCGCCTACGCCCCTTTTACATGCCGCAGATGGCGCGCATGCTGGGGCGTTCCTGAAGCAGATACCGTCGTGAGCGAAAACGCGGCTACCGACGATGCGGAAGGCTTCGCCGTACCTCGGCAGGTGCTTACCCTGGTCGACGGGTTCGGTGGGTGGCCGGCGGCTGGACCGTGGACTTGGTCATCGGCGGGCTCACGCACCCACCGAAGGACATCGAGATCGCGGTGTTCCGTCACGACTAGTCGGTCCTGTAGGAGCACCTTGCGGGATGGCGCGTTCGAAAGGTGGTGGACCACCGACGGGGCCGCTGGCTCCCGGGCGAGCGGCTTACCTTGGCGGTTCACCCCGGGTTATTCGCGCTCCAGCCCGAAAGTTGGCTGAATTGAGGATTCGA
>JAPPNY010000057.1 GCA_028818385.1 Spirochaetaceae bacterium | reverse complement strand
TGACGGGTACCGATGCCTTGACGCTCAGCATCGCCGCGGCGGGGATCCTGGCCGTAGCGGCCTTCGCGTGCTGGATTCCGGCACGTGAAGCGGCGCGAGTTGATCCCGCGAGAGCGCTCGGTTCGTACTAGTACGGCTGGGTCCGCCGGTCTCCAGACCGGCACGCGCGGCGCTCCGCGCCGTGCACGTCGCAACGCGCAACGGCCCTCACGGGGCATCCGACTTGGAACGCCGAGCGTAGCGGGGATGCGCGCTGTCTCCGGCCCGCTCGTCTTCGCGTCCCCCCACCAACTATCGTTTCCACCAGGGTGACTGCCACGGCCAGGGAGCGACGGCGCAAGCACGCGACCGCGGCGTCGGACGGTCCGCTGCTCGCCGTCGGGTTGATGAGCGGAACGTCGATGGATGGAGTGATCGACGCGGCCCTCGTTCGCACGGACGGCGACGCGTTCCTTCGCCGCGTTGCTGCCCATCCGTTTCAGTACGAAGACCCCACGGGTGACCGTGCCTTCCACCACCTCATGAAGGCCGCCGAATTGGCGATGCGCGAGTCGCGAGGTGCACTCGATCGAGCCGTGTCGGTCTTTCCGGAGGTCGCTGTCCGCTACCTCGGCGCGGCCCTAGGGCAGCGCAGTCGCCACGGCGGCCACGCCTTCCGGTCGTTCAGCCGCCAGCTCTTCGGGCGTTCCGAAGCGTCCATGACTGCGCTGATCGAGAGATCCACGGATTTCCACATCGCCGCCGTTCGCGCGCTCAGGAGACGGACGAACACGGATCCCTGCGAACTGGACCTGATCGGCTACCACGGACAAACGCTCTATCACAGCCCACAGAACGGGGTATCGGTGCAAGTCGGCGATGCGCAGCGCATCGCCGACGCCTGCGGCCGACCGGTGGTGGGGGCTTTCCGGGAGGACGACTTGCGGGCAGGCGGCCAGGGAGCGCCGCTCGCTCCCGTGTATCACCACGCGCTGGCGCAAACGCTCGATGTCGCCCCCTGCGTCTTCGTGAACCTCGGCGGCTGCAGCAACGTCACGATCGTGGGTACGCGCCTGTCAGAGTTGATTGCCTTCGACGCCGGTCCGGGCAATACGCTCTTGGACCGATTTGTGAACGGCAGGAACGGACAGCCGATGGATCGCGATGGCGGATTCGCACTTCGGGGCACGGTTGACACAGGAGTGCTTGAGGTGCTCAAGCGTCAATCGATCTTGCGAGACGGCCGCAACTACCTTGATCTGCGTCCACCGAAGTCGCTGGACGTGCGGGACCCGGTGCTGGTTCCCGAGCTGGATGCGCTGTCCTTGCCGGACGGTTGCGCGACGCTGACCGCGTTCACGGCCGCCTGTGTCGCGCGGGCTGTTGAACAGCTTCTGGCCGCCCGGATCTTCGTCCCCACCCGCTGGATCCTCTCTGGCGGCGGCGCTAGCAATCCGGCCATGGTGAAGGAACTGGAGCGGCGTGTCGGACGCTCGCTCACCGGTTCGGTCCGGATGTCGGATGCATCGGTGTTCGGTCTGTCGAGCGCCGCGATGGAAGCCGAACTCCTCGCTTTCCTCGCAGTCCGCAGCCGCCGGCGTCTGCCGATCACGTTTCCCGGCACGACGGGGGTCTCCGAACCACAGTGCGGTGGCCGCACGTACCATCCGTCGTCGGCGCCACAACGTTTGGACAAGCTCACCTCATCCCCGCGCCCAGAGAACTCCTGGGACCGGCCAGGTCCTGCTCCGAAACTGCAGACGGATCGCCCGTGAAGAGCGCACTTGTCATCTTCGATTTCGACGGCACGCTTGCGGACACCTGGAGGGACATCGCGGAGGCGGTCAACGAAACACTGACGAGCGCGGGAATCCGCGCCGTCGATGGGCCGAGCGCCCGCTTCGGGATCGGAGAGGGCGTCCTTCCGTTGCTCCGACGACATCTGGGCCCGGCCGCGAGCGAATCCCGTGTCCGTACGGTGTACGACGACTTCGCTCGGCGTTACGAGGGGCAGACACTGCGGCACACGGCGCTGTACCCGGGAATGGAGGACGCTCTCGACGCCTTGGGGTGGGCAAGGCTCGCGATCCTCAGCAACAAACCGAACGTCTACCTGCAGCGGCAGCTCCAGGAGCTTGCGATCGCCTCGCGTTTTGAGATCGCGCTCGGCGGAGACTCGCTGCCACGCACCAAACCCGACCCGGAGCTGGTCCGCACCGTCGTGGAGCGCACTGGATTCCGATCGGAGCGGATCTGGGTTGTAGGTGACAGCGGGATCGATATTGAATTGGGTCGCGCGGCCGGAGCCTCAACCATCGGATGCGCGTGGGGCCTGCGCGGTCGAGACGAACTCGTCGCGGCGGGCGCGGACCATGTCGCCGAGCATCCGCGAGAGCTGCCCCCGTTGATCGGTAGTGCAGACAACTAGGGCGCGGCGGCCAAGCGTTGTCGGCGTGGCGTTCACCCTTTACTCGGGCCACACTTCCCGGCTGACCGGCTGACCGCATGGCGACCCTTGACTGGCTGATCATCGCCGCGTACCTCGGCCTCGTAGGAGGGCTCGCCGCCTGGGTCTTCTCGAGGCGCAAGGACACGCCGGACGACTACTTCCTGGCCAACCGCAATCTCGGATGGTTCATCGTCGGGGCTTCGATCTTCGCGTCCAACATCGGCTCCGAGCACCTGGTCGGCTTGGCGGGGTCGGGCGCCACCGACGGGGTCGCCCTGGCGCACTACGAGCTGCACGCGTGGTGCCTGCTGGTGCTGGCCTGGGTGTTCGTGCCGCTCTTCATGAGGTCGCGCGTCTACACCATGCCCGAGTTCCTCGAGCGCCGCTTCTCGCCGGCCGCGCGCTGGGTGCTCTCGCTGATCTCGCTCGTGAGCTACGTGCTGACCAAGATCGCGGTGGGGATCTTCGCGGGCGGGGTGGTCTTCGCGACGCTGCTGCCGGATGTGCAACTCCAGCTCGGTCCGTGGCTGCTGAACAGCTTCTGGGTGGGTTCCCTGGTCGTGATCGTGCTCACCGGGATCTACACCGTCGCCGGCGGAATGCGCGCCGTCGCCTACACCGAGGCGCTGCAGACGCTGGTGCTGGTGGTGGGTTCGGGACTGCTGACCTGGTTCGGTCTGTCGGCTCTCGGGGGATGGGGGGGACTCAGGGAAGCCCTCGACCCGGACCTCTTCAACCTGTGGAAGCCGATCATCCCGGAGGGGATGGAGGGAACCTGGGCGCCGGTGCTGGAGCCGAACCGGATCGCGTGGTACTTCAACGGCAATTTCCCGTGGCCGGGCATGCTGTTGTGCGCGCCCATCATCGGCCTGTGGTACTGGTGCACCGACCAGTACATCGTGCAGCGCGCCCTGGGCGCCCGGAACGAGACCGAAGCCCGCCGGGGGAGCATCTTCGCCGGGATGCTCAAGCTGCTGCCGGTCTTCATCTTCATCATCCCCGGGATGATCGCGCTGGCCCTGGCCCGCACGGGGGACTACGGCGCGCTCAGCCAGATGGTCGACGCGGAGGGGAACGTGATCCCCGGGGCCGCGCAGGCCGCCTTCCCGCTGCTCGTGACGAGCATCCTGCCGGTGGGGGTGCGGGGGCTGGTGGTCGCGGGGCTCCTGGCCGCCTTGATGAGTTCGCTGGCGGGCGTGTTCAACGCCTCGTCCACGCTCTTCACGATGGACCTCTACCAGAAATGGCGGCCGCTGGCTTCGCAGCAGCGCCTAGTCTGGGTGGGGCGCGTCGCTACCTCGACGATGGTGGTGATCGGTTTGCTCTGGATCCCGGTCATCCAGGGCTCCCGGGGCCTCTACGAGTATCTGCAGGGCGTCCAGGGGTACCTGGCGCCGCCGATCTTCACGATCTTCTTCCTCGGAGTCTTCATGAAGCGCGCGAACGCCAGGGGCTGCCTGGCCGCGCTGGTCGTCGGGTTCGTGCTGGGGGCGTTCCGGCTGGCCGTCGACACGCCGGTGTCCATGGGGATGGAGGGGTTCGAAGCCGGGTACGCCCCGGGATCGTTCCTGTGGATCGTCAACAACATCTACTTCCAGTACTACAGCCTCTTCATCTTCACTGTCTCGGTGGTGGTCATGGTCGCGGTCAGCTACCTGACCGAGCCGCCGTCGTACAGACGGATCTCGGGGCTGACCTACGCCACGGTGACCGACGAGCACCGGGCGCAGTCGCGCACGAGCTGGGACCGGCGGGACGTTCTGGGGTCCGCGGTGGTCCTGGCCATGATCCTCATGGCCTACCT
>JAPPNY010000144.1:32699-42519 GCA_028818385.1 Spirochaetaceae bacterium | reverse complement strand
CGGCTTCAACTTGGTCCCGGAGACTGCCTGATTCTGCTTGTTTCTAAGGAGGCGCGCGCGGCATCGGGCGGGCGCCGGAGCGCGCCGCGTGCCGGCGGATGCTGCCGGAGATTCAGAACGGGGATTCAGAACGGGAGCGGGAACGAGTAGCGCAGGCCCAGCTCGATGTCATGGTCGACCGCCATGCCGATCCTGTCCGGGGACTCCAGCGTGACGGTCAGGCGATAGCCGAACGTGACGGTGAGATCCTCCATGACGGCGTAGCCGATGCCCGCGGCCCCCTGGAGGGACACCGCCCACGGCGAGTCCGACAGCTCGAGCTCATGTTGGGTCAGGTTCTCCCGGTACGTGACCACCACGTACGACACTCCGCCGCCGATGCCGACGTACGGCGTAATCTCCGTGCCGGTGTCGACGTCGTAGGACACGCCGGCCGCCACGTCGACCGAGGTGACGACGCCGACCAGCCGGTCGCCACCCTCCTCGAGCGCGTCATTCAACGGCTTCAGAACCTCGGAGGCCGTGGAGCCGTCATGCTCCTTTACCGTCAGCGACCGGACCGGAGCCGTGTGGTAGCTGAGGGAGACCTCCGGCCGGAACTCGTCTATGGCGTAGCCGGCGCCGATCCGGCCGCCCAGGATGCCGATTCCGGTGCCGACGCCGATGGTGTCCATCCCGTCGAAGACATCTCTCTCGGCAGGGAAGCGGGGGCTGGCGGCGGCGCTGACGTAGAACGATCCATCGTCCTCCATCATCGTGTCTTCCATCTCCTGCGCGGACAGGGCGGCCAGCGGAGCCAGCAGGAGCACGGCGCACAGCGCGAAACGGAGGCCTCGGTCGGCTATCATGGCTCGCCAATGTCCGCTCAGGTGCGGCGCTGTGTCAAGATGAGCACGCGAACGGGGACCGCATGACCGCTCCGGTCGGCGCGATCCGCGACGCGGTCACCTACCTGGCGCGTTTCCGCGGCAGCCTGTTCGTGATCAAGGTGGACGACCGCGTGCTGGAGTCGCCGATGGCGGCGGTGCTCGTGCACGACATCGTGCTGCTGCAGCGCATGGGGATCCGCACGGTGGTGGTGACAGGGGCGCGCGGCGCGATCGACCGGGCGCTGGAACGCGCGTCGCTGCCCTCCCGCTACCACCGCGGCCTGCGCGTCACCACGGAGCCGATGATGGAGCACGTCATCCACGCGGTGGCGGCGCTGAGCACGCGGCTCATGTCGCTGTTCAGCGAGTGCGGGGGGCACGCCGCCTCCGGCAACTGGGTGCGCGCCCGCTCGCTGGGCGTGGTCGACGGCATCGACTATGACCGGTCCGGGCGCGTGGAACGGGTCGACGCCGCGCTGATCCGGACGCTGATCGACCGCGAGGTCGTGCCGATCGTCACCACCATCGGCTGGAACGCGGCCGGCACCGCCTACAACCTGGGCAGCGACGACCTGGCCGTCGCGGTCGCCACCGGCATGCAGGCCGCCAAGCTGTTCGTCGCCGCCGCCGCGCCCGGCATCCCGGCTCCCGGGCGAGCCACTCTCCCGGCAGGCGGCCAGCCGCTGCGCGACTCCGGCGCGTTCTCGACCATGACGGTCGACGAGGCGGCCGCCCTGGCCGCGGACGCCAACCTGGGCGACGACGCGCGGGCGATGCTTCGCCTGGCCATCGACGCCTGCCGCGGCGGAGTCGAGCGCGTGCACGTGATCGACGGCACGCGCGACGGCGTGCTGCTGGAGGAGATCTTCTCCGTCGGCGGCTCCGGCACGATGGTGTACGCCGATCGCTTCGCGGACTTCGGCGCCGCCACGCCGGAGGACGTGCCGGCCATCATGAGCCTGCTGCAGCCACTGGTCACCCGCGGCCTGCTGGTGCCGCGCTCGCCGGAGCAGATCGGCGGCGCCATCGACGACTGGGTCGTCTACCGCGTCGACGACACGATCCAGGGATGCAGCGGGCTGGACCGGCTGGGCGGCGGCGACGCGGAGATCTTCGGACTGGCGGTGAACCCGTCGCACCGCGCCGCCAACGTCGGCCGCCGCCTGGTCGAGCTGCTGCTGCGCCGCGCGAGCGACGGCGGCGCGCGCCGGGTGTTCGTGCTGACCACGCAGGCGATCGACTTCTTCCGGGAGCTGGGGTTCCGGGACGCCGACCTGGACGCGTTGCCGGCCGCACGGCGCAGCCTCTATGATCGTCAGCGCGGCTCGCGCATCCTCATGATCGATCCGCGTCGGGCGACTTAGCGTCGCTCGCCCGGATGGCGAACCCATGAACACCTCACGACCCTCCCTCGGCTTCGTCGGCGCCGGCACCATGGCGTCGGGACTGGCGCGGGGCATCCACGCCGCCGGACTGGCCGGCGCGATCACGGCGTACGATCCGGTCCGGGACGTGATGGACCGGTTCTGTGCCGAGACCGGCGCCACGCCGGCCGCGGACAACGCCGCCGTGGCCCGTGACGCTGAAATCCTGTTCCTGGCGGTCAAGCCGCAGCACCTGCAGACGGCGTCCGCCGAACTGGCCGGGTCAGGTGTCGACCTTGCCGGCCGGCTGGTGGTGTCGATCGCCGCCGGCGTCACCCTGGCGCGCCTTGCGGGCTGGCTTCCGGGCGCGCGCCTGGTCCGCGTGATGCCCAACCTGCCCTGCGTAGTGGGAGAGATGGCGGCCGGCTTCGCCCGCGGCCCGTCCGCCACCGAGAACGACGCCCGCGTCGTCGGCGATTTGCTGCGCGCGCTCGGCGTGGCCCTGGAAGTGGACGAGGAGCACCTGAACGCCGTTACCGCGGTGTCCGGATCGGGGCCGGCGTTCATCGCCCGGCTGCTGCAGGCGTTCATCGACGCCGGACAGGCGTGCGGCCTGCCGCGGGAGGCGGCGCGCGCGCTCACCCTGCAGACCGCCCGGGGGACGGCAACGCTGCTGCAGGAGCACGGCTACGACACGGCGGACTTCGTCGACATGGTCAGCTCGCCCGGCGGGACGACCGTGGCCGGCCGCGCCGTGCTGGAGTCCTCCGACCTGCAGACCGTGATCGCCGACACCATCGCCGCCGCCACCGAGCGCGGCCGCGAGCTGGCCGGAGGCTGAGCATGACGACCGAGACCCCGACGATGCAGCAGGCGGCCCGCAGCGCCCGCGAGGCAAGCCGCCGCCTGCGCACCATGCCGGCCACCCTGCGCGACGCCGCCCTACGCGCCGTCGCCGCGGAGATCGACCGCAACCGCGACGCGATCCAGGCCGCCAACGCACGCGACCTCGAGCGCGCCCGTGCCGAGGGGGTCGCGCAGCCCCTCATCCACCGGCTCGGCCTGTCGGACAGCAAGATGGCCGCGATCGACGCCAGCCTGCGGGAGGTCGCCGCCGCCCCCGATCCGCTCCGGCACGTCGACCTCGCGCGGCAGCTCGACGACGGGCTCACCCTGACCCGCGTGACCGTGCCGATCGGGGTGCTGGGCGTGATCTTCGAATCGCGGCCCGACGCGCTGGTGCAGATCGCCTCGCTCTGCATCAAGTCCGGCAACGCCGCCATCCTCAAGGGCGGATCGGAAGCCGCCGAGTCCAACCAGGCGCTGTTCGACTGCATCCGGTCGGCCCTGACCGCCACCGGCCCGGGCTTCGCGGGCGCGCTGCACCTGGCGACCAGCCGCGACCAGATCGACGACCTGCTGCGCATGGACGACCTGGTCGACCTGATCATCCCGCGCGGCTCGCCGGAGCTGGTGCGCAGCATCCAGGACCGCACGCGCATCGCCGTGCTCGGCCACGCCGACGGCATCTGCCACGTGTACGTCGACGCCGCCTGTGACCTGGAGCAGGCGGTGGCGATCGTCACCGACGCCAAGACCGAGTACCCGGCGGTCTGCAATGCGGCCGAGACCGTGCTGGTCCACGCCGACGTCGCGGAACGACTCCTGCCGCGGCTGCGCGAGTCCATGCCGCAGGTGGAGCTGCGCGGCGACGAGCGCGTGCGCGCGCTGATCGACGCGCACCCGGCCGCCGACGAGGACTGGGACACCGAGTACCTGGACCTGATCCTGGCGGTCAGGATCGTGGACGGCCTGCAGGAGGCGATCGCCTTCATCAACGAGCACGGCAGCGCCCACACCGATGCGATCGTGACCACCGACCGGCAGGCCGCCGACGCCTTCTTCGCGCAGGTCGACTCCGCCTCGGTGTTCTGCAACTGCTCGACCCGCTTCGCCGACGGCTACAAGTTCGGCCTGGGGGCGGAGGTCGGCATCTCCACCACCCGCATCCACGCGCGCGGCCCGGTCGGCGTCGAAGGGCTGATCACCTACGCCTATCGCCTGCAGGGCGACGGCCACGTGGTCGCCGACTACACCGGCGGCGCGCGCAGCTTCCATCATCGCGACCTGCCGACGGACTGAAGCGGATGCGAGTGCTCGTCAAGATCGGCACCGGGGTGATCGGCCCCGGATCGCAGCTCGACCGGACGTGGCTGCGCGCCAAGGTGGCCGAGATCGCCAGGCTGCTCCGCCGCGGCCACGAGGTGCTGCTGGTCAGCTCCGGGGCGGTGGCCGCCGGCATGGAGGTGGTCGGCAGGACCGAGCGGCCCGGCGACCCGCTGGAGCTGCAGATGCTGTCCGGCATCGGCCAGATCCCGCTGGCCAACTGCTACCAGGAGCTCTTCGGTGAGCACGGGGTACAGGTCGCGCAGGTGCTTCTCACGCACTACAACTTCGACACCCCGCGCGAGGAACGCACGATCCTGCGCATCCTGGACTCGTACCTGTCGCGCGGGATGGTGCCGGTCATCAACGAGAACGACCTGGTGAACAAGGAAGAGTTCGACGTCCGCGGGCACTTCACGGACAACGACATCCTGGCCGCGCTGGTCGCCACCCACGTCAGGCCCGATCTCGCCGTGATCCTGACCAACGTCGACGGCCTGCACGCCGGCGGCGCGGACGGGCCCCTGATCCCGGTGGTGGAGCGGGTCGACGACGACATCCGCGCGCACGCGTCGTGCGAGTCGAGCCCGCTGGGCCTGGGCGGCATGCTGTCGAAGGTGGACGCCGCCGCCATGATGACCGCGCAGGGGATCGACGTGATCGTCGGCAACGGCAGCGCCGCGCTGGAACCGCTCATCGACGGCACCGCGCCGCGGACCCTGTTCCGCGCCCAGCGCCGCAGCGCGGCGCGCGGGGCATCGGCCGCGATGGCCCGCGCCTGAGAGGCACCGCGGTGCGGGCCAGGTCCCTGATCGAGGCGCTCGTCCTGGCGGTCGCCGCGTTCGGGCTCAACCTGCTGGCTCCCGACGATCCCGGTCTCCTGGACGCCGCCGTCAACCCCTATCTGCTCGCGGCGTTCGTGGTGGCCGCCCTGCGCGGATGGACGGCCGGCTATCTGGCGCTGGCGGCCGGGGCGACGCTGGCGTATCTGGCCTTCGAGGTCCTGCCCGGCGCGCCGGCCCGGTTCACCATCACGGCCGACTGGGTCGCCACCGGTCCGCTCACGGACCCTCGGGTGCCCATGCTCGCTCTGACCGGCGTGCTCGGTGTCCTCCTGTTCGGCCTGATCCACTTCGTGCACGCCAGGCGGGCGCGCCGCCTGCGGCGCGAGGCAGCCGAGCTCGGTCGCGAGCGCGACGTCGTGGACCGCCAGCGGACGGCGCTGCTGGCCGCCACGAGCGAGCTGGAGCGTCGGGTGAGCGGCCAGCCCGACTCGCTGGCGTATCTGCACGCCCGCTGGCGGGAGCTGTCGTCCCAGAACGTGGAGGACACGCTGCTCGTGGTGCTCGACACGGTCACGGAGCTCACCGGCGCCGAGCGCTGCTCGCTGTGGCAGCTCGACGCGGAGGCCGGTGAGCTCGTGGTCCGGGTCACGGCAGGCTGGGACGCCGAGGACGACGCCGTGCGCCGCTTGCCGGTCACGGGCAGCATCGAGGGCTGGGTGCTCCGCAACGACCGGCTGTTCTCGGCCAAGCATCTCGCGCGCTACGACACGCTGCGCCGCGTCGACCGCGGCACGGTGGTCTATGCGGCGCCGCTGCGCGCGGGCACTCGCGCCTGGGGAGTGATCCTCATCGAGGACCTCCCGTTCGAGCGGTTCAACGCCCACACCGAGCACCTGCTGCTGTTGGTCGCGGCGGTTGCGGCGGCACCGCTCGAGCAGGCGATCGCCTACGAAGCGGGCCTGGAACCCTCCGACCGGGCCGGGGACACCGGCTATCCGCGTTTCGAGCAGCTCGCCCGCGTGTTGCCGTCCGAGGTGGCCTGCCGCGCGGCCGAAGGGGGGAGCCTGAGCGTCGTCCTCATCGAGGTCGTCAACTACCACCGCCTGGCGAGCGGCGCCGGTCCGGACCGCGCCGCGGACGTGGTCGCGCGCGTGTTCCGCGCAGCGAAGGAGGCCGCGGCAGGCTCCGTACGCTGCTTCCACTATAAGCACGAGGGCCAGTTGGCGGTGATCTGTCCCGCCCTGGACTTCGACGGCGCGGCGCTGCTGGCGCTGGACTTCCTCAGGTGGGCGTCCGAGACGGCATGGCCGGACGATATCGGCGAGGGCCGTCCGGAGTTCAGGGTGGGCTACTCGTCGCTGGCGCGCGGGGTCGTAGACGCCGACGCGCTGCTGGGCATGGCGGAGAACCTGCTGGCGATGCCGCAGCACGCGGGGCCGCGATGACGGTGCGGCCGGCGGCGGGGCTGTCGAGAATCGGCGTGCGCACCGCCGACGGCTGTTTCTTTCCGCTGATGCTGGACAGCTTTCGCGGCGTCCGGCAGCTCGTGCTGACCACGGCCGGTACGGGGCAGGATGCCGCCGACGTCGAGCTGTTCCTGGAGGAGCCGGGCGGCGGCGCGGGCTACCAGCACCTGGGCACCGTGCACGTGGAGGCCGGGCACACGGAGGAGGGGGCGGCCGACGCCGGCCGGCCCGACCTGGTACTGCGCGTCGCCCTGGATGCCGGACGCGTGCTCACCGCGACCGTCACCGGGCCGGCGGCGCGCGGCGAGCTGCGGGTGGCGCTGCAGCGCTACACGTCCCGCGACGTCACGATGCGGGCGCCCGCCCCGCTGGCCGGCGTACGGGAGACGATCGCGGCCGGCCACCTGGACAGCGAACCGCACCGCCTGGAGCCGCCGGCAACCGCGTGGCGCGACGCCGGGGCGCCCGCCGGCGCCGGCGCGATGCAGCCGGTCGAGCGCTTCGTGCACCGCTGTACGTCGGTGCTGCCCCTGAACGCGACGCCGGACGACCGCGCGCGCATCGCCTGGCTGGTCGATCGTCCCGGTCTCCGCCGGGAGGAGGCCGATCTGCTCCGGCACCTCTGCAGCCGGATGGCCGGCGACGAAGATCCGGAACGGGCAGGTTTCGCGCGGGCCGCGATGCGCTCCGTGGACGAGCTGGCTGCCGACAGGGCGGCGGACCAGGGAGCGGCCGGGGGCGGCCGCGATGCACCCGCGACGGAACATGAGGACGCGTACGCGCGCCGTGACTATGGTGAGGTCCTGCGGCTCCTGCACGCCGCGCGCGTGGCCGGCGACCCCGCGATTTCGGCGGACCTCGCCGACTACTGGCTGACCGGGTAGCCCGACCCGCGGGCCGCAAGGCGGTGCACCCGCGCGCCCGCGAACCGGCCCGCGACCGCCAGCGCCACCCGTTCGTCGGCGGTCATGACCACGAGCTGAAAGCCGGTGTGCTCCTGGAAGCGGGCGATCAGCCGCAGGGCGCGCGCCGTGCGCGTGGCGTCCAGGGCCTGAAACGGCTCGTCCAGGATCAGGAGCCCGGGGTCGCCGCCACCGCGAGCGAGCTGCGTCCGCTCGGCCAGGGTCAGGCGGGCCGCCAGGCCGTAGGCATCACGCGTGCCCTGCGAGAGCTGGCCCGCCGGCCGCGCGACCGCGGAGGCGTCGACGATCAGCGGGTCCTCCTCGAGCGCCGCCAGAGTCACGGGGGAGACCGGAGTCGCCGGGGAGGACTGCTCCGGGGCGTTCCGCGGCGCAGCCGTTCCCGCAACGGCCGCGTAGCGCGCACCGATGTCCGCGGAGAGCTCGTCGAGCGCCGCGGTCGACTCGTCGGCGATACGGGCGAACAGGGAAGCGGCGATGCCGGCCGCCCGGCGGTCCAGCTCCAGCGCCGCGGCGCGGCGGCCGGCCGCGGCGATCCGCGCCGTGAGCTCCGCCATCTCGCCGGCGCCGGCGCTCAGGGCGGCCGCCTTCTCGCGCTCGCGACCTACCAGCTCGTCCAGCTCGTCGAGCCGTTCGCGCAACGCCGCCGCCCGTGCGCGGAGCGCTTCCTCGTCCCCCGGCGACGACGACGGCCCCGGCCCGGCGGCCTGCGGTCCGTGCGGCCGGTCGCGAAGCTGTTCGCGCAGCGCGCCGGCCAGGGCATGAAGGTCGTTCAGCCCACGCTCTCGTGCCGCCGCCATGAGCTCCGCCTCCGCGTCACGCCGGCGCGCTTCATCGGCGCGCGCGCCGCCAAGCTGCATCAGGAGCTGCTCCGGGGACTCCGCGCCGTGCCGCTCCAGGAAGTCGCGCAGCTCGCGCTTCGACCGATCGTGCCGCTCGCGTTGCGCGCGCAACCGGTCCACCGCGCGGTCGGTCTCTTCCCGGACCGCTTCGACCGCCGCGGACCGCAGCCGGATCAGGGCGGCGACCGCCGCGGCACCGGCCGCCGCCGCGACCCCGGCGGCCACCGCGACCACCACCGGCACGCCCGCGACCAGCGCGGCCGCGGCCAGGACGCCGCCGGCCAGCAGGCCCAGAGCGACCCCCGCCGCGATACCGCGCGCCCGTCCTGCCTCGCCGGCCGCGCGGCCCGGAGCGCCGCCCTGACCGTCCTGCAGGTGCCGGCGTGCCCGTTCCAATTCGGCGCGCGCACGCTCCACCTCCCGGGCTGCCGCTTCGCTCGCGGCGGTAAGCTCCTGCAGCCGTGCCGGCGCCTCGCCGGCGCTCCCGGCACGGTGCCCGCCTCCCCGGGTGAGCTCTTCGAGGCCCTGCAGCAGCCGCTCCGCCTCGCGCTGCTCCGCCTCCTGCAGACGCCGGCGGGCATTCCTCTGCCGTTCGTCGAGAGTGCGCATCAGGCCGTCCAGCTCATCGGCCAGCCGGCCGCGCTCGGCCTGCCGCTCGGCGACGGCGGCCTTCGCGGAGCGTGCGGCGACGGCCTGCTCCAGCAGCAGGCCGCGCCGCTCCTCCAGCTGGCGCTGCTCCTCGCCGAGCTGCCGGAGCTCGCGGTTGTGGCGGCTGCCGCCGTCGGTGCCCGCCCGCCGCGCCAGCGCGGCGTGCAGCCGCTTCGGATCGAGCCCCGCGGTGAACAGATCCGCCTTGAGCGCCTCCACCCAACCGGTCCCCGGCCTGACGTCGAGCGTCAGGTCGCCGGACCTGATCGCGAACAGGTCGCCGAACGCATCTTCCGGGACGGTCATCGGCTCGCCGTCGAACTCCGCCGACACCCGCCGGTCCGTGCCGTACCGGAGTGCCAGGCGCTTGCCGGCGATGCGGTTGGAGCGGGGCTTGCACAGCACCTCGCACAGCGCGTCGACGATCGTGGTCTTGCCGCTCTCGTTCGGCCCCACGAACAGCGTGACCGCCGCGAACTCCAGGTCGCGGCCCTCGAACGCCCCGAACCGCTCCAGTCGCAGGCGGGTGATCATGTGCTCTCCGCCAGCTCATGCTTGATCGCCAGCAGACCGAGCTGGCGCGCCCGCAGCCATGCCGGCCGCTCGGCCGGATCAAGCGGCTCGCTCGCCTCCCAGACCTCCAGGAAGCGGCCGGGCCCGGGGGGGGGGGGGGGGGGCCCCCCCCCCCCCCCCCCCCCCCCCCCCGACGAGACCGGCCGCGACGCCCCCCCCCCCCCCCCCCCCCCCCCCGCAAGACACC
>JAPPNY010000144.1:0-32689 GCA_028818385.1 Spirochaetaceae bacterium | reverse complement strand
TCGGCCGTATCAAGGGGCTCGCTCGCCTCCCAGACCTCCAGGATGCGGCCGGCCTGGGGGTGCTAGGGGTTCCCGGGCATCGCCTCGCACCCCCTGGAGTCGATCTCCAGCTTGCGCACCGCGCCGGCGTACCGCCTGCGCAGATCGTCCAGGACGCCCGCCAGCTCGTTCTCGTCCTCGACCACGCCGGTCGCGCGCAGCACCACCCAGTCGTTGCGGTGCCAGCGCTCCGGCCGCAGCGGCGCCACGTCGACGGTGCCCGCCAGTTCGACCGGGACATCGCAGACCCGGTATCGGCCCGCGGCGCGCAGAGGCACGAACTCGCCGGTCACCCCGTTCCTGCCTGCCGCCAGCCGCCAGACGCCGTGCTCGCCGGACTCGCCACGGCGCCACACCCGCGCGGATCCGGGGTAGCTGAACGTCACGCCGTCGTCGACCGCCTGGCGCCGGCCATGCAGGTGGCCGAGCGCGGCGTAGTCGGCCGCAAGCTCCCGGAACAGGCGCGGCTCGAGCTGCCCCGCAGCGGTCTCGCCGTCCTCATCTGCCGCCGCCGGTCCCGTGTATGCCAAGCCGGGGACGATGCCGTGGGCCAGGACGATGCGCACCGGCGCCGCCTTGTCCGGCACGCCCCAGCTCCGGAAGTCGTCGTAGTCGGGCCGTTCGGGGACTCCCACCACCTCGACGCCTTCCTCCGGGAAGCGCACGAGCGAGAACGGCCGCCGGTCCAGAAGCGTCACCGGCCCCAGATCCAGCGCGGCCAGCCTGCGGCTGCCCCGGCGCTGCTCGTCGTGGTTGCCGGGGAGAAACAGCACCCTGCAGCGGGCCGCCAGCCGCTCGACCCGCCTCCGGAACGGCTCGCGCAGCGCTTCCGCCGCGTCGAAGCTGTCGAAGACATCACCGGCCAGCAGGAGAGCCTGCGCCTGCACCTCCAGGCACAGGTCGACCAGCTCGTCGAGCACCTCCAGGCCGTAGCCGGCGTCGGCTTCGCACAGGTGCAGGTCGGACGCGTGGACGAGGGTCAGGCGTCGCCCTCCGGCGGGCTCGCTCCGCTCGCTTTGCCGATCCAGTCGGCCAGTTCATGCCTGATCGACTCCGGATCGCCCGTGGCGTGGCGCACCCGCCAGCGGCCGCTGCCGTCCTGCAGACCCACGTCGGCGCGCCACCCGGCCGCCGCGACCGGCCGCGCCCAGGCGCCGAGCGAGGCGCGGCAGCCGCCACCGGACGCCTGCAACAGCGCTCGTTCCACGCCGACCGCCGTGCCGGTCTCCGCATCGTCGATCCCGGCCAGCGCCGCAAGCAGGTCGTCGTCGCCCTCGCGCGCCTGCGCGGCGATCGCGCCCTGCCCGGGAGCGGGCAGCCAGTCAGGCGGATCGAGCGGCACGCTCGACAGCTCCGCCAGCATGGCCCCGATCGCGTCGCCCAGGCGCTCGACACCGGCCCGCGCCAGCACCACCGCGTCGACGCTGCCGTCGACGCAGCGCTCGATGCGGGTCGGCACGTTGCCGCGCATCGGCTCGGCGCGGGCCTGCGGCGCGTGCCGGCCCAGCAAGGCCGCGCGGCGCGGCGAACCGGTGCCCACGCGGGCGCCGGACGCCAGTCCCAGCGGCGCGCCGGCGTCCGCGGCGCGCCGCAGCAGGAGATCGCCTACCGGGCCGCGCCGCAGAAACGCCGCGACCCGCAGTCCCGGGACCGGCGTCACCGGCAGGTCCTTGAGCGCGTGCACGGCCAGGTCGACGTCGCCCGTCAGCAGGCTGCGCTCGATCGCCCCGGTAAACACACGCGTGCCGGCAAGGGCCGCGAGCGGCCGCCGGTCCGTGTCGGCGCCGACCGCGATCGGCACGATCGTCACCGGTCCCGGCAGGCGGGCGGCGACCATCTCCGCCTGCACGCGGGCCAGGGCGCTGCGGCGCGTCCCCAACCGCAACGGGCGCCCGTCACGCCCGTTCACGGTGTGGCGGCTCGAACGACTCGGCGTGCGCGTCGCCGTCGTCGATCTCGGGCTCCGTGCCGGCCGGCAGCCCCAGCACGCGGTGGTAGAGCTCCTCGAAGCGCGGCACGATCCGGTCGGGAGGAAACTGCTCGGCGACGCGCCCGGCGCCGGCGCGTCCCAGCCGCTCCGCCAGCGGCCGTTCGCGCAGCAACGTCACCGCCTGCCGGGCCATCCCCTCCACGTCTCCCACCGGAAGCAGATAGCCCGAGACGCCGTGCTCCACCACCTCCGGCAGGCCGCCCACCCGGCTGGCGATCACCGGCACGCCCGCGGCCAGCGCCTCCAGGGCCACCAGCCCGAACGCCTCGGTCTGGCTCGGCAGCAGCAGCAGGTCCGCGGCGCGCAGGTACGGCGCCACGTCGTCGACCACCCCGATCAGCCGGATGCGGTCGAGCACCCCGAGCTCGCGCGCCAGATCGGTGGCCGGCCCGAGGTCGGGGCCGTCGCCGACCAGCACGAGGCGCGCCGGCACCTCGCCCGCCACCCGCGCGAACACGCGTACCACGTCGGCCGCCCGCTTGACGGGCCGGAAGTTGGAGATGTGCACGATGGTCGGCACGCGCTCGGCGCCGGCGGCGGAGCGGTCCCCCGGCCAGGCGGCGGGGCGAGCGCTCCGGTAGTGGTCGGGATCGACGAAGTTCGGGATCACCTCGATCGGCCGGGTGATCCCGAACACCCGGCCGGTCTCCGCGCGCAGCGCATGCGACACGGCGGTCACCGCATCCGAGCGCTCGATGCAGAAGGCGGTCACCGGCCGGAAGCTGTCGTTGCTTCCCACCAGGGTGATGTCGGTGCCGTGCAGGGTGGTCACCACCTTCAGGTCGAGCTCGGGCGCGATCTGCTTGGCCAGGATGGCCGCCGCCGCGAACGGGATCGCGTAGTGGACGTGCAGGATCCGCAGGCGATGCGAACGCGCGACCTCCGCGAGCTTGGACGCCAGCGCCAGCGTGTAGGGGAACTGCTTGAGGAGCGGATACTCCTCGATCGCGACCTCGTGGAAACAGACGCGCGGCGGCAGCACGCTCAGGCGCAACGGCGCCGAGTAGCTCACGAACGCCACCGAGTGGCCGCGCTCGGCCAGCCGCAGGCCGAGCTCGGTGGCGACCACACCGCTGCCGCCGTGGGTCGGGTAGCAGGAGATGCCTATTCTCATGGCGTTCTCACGATGGGTCCGATCGCAGCGGTTCGGCCGCGGCGGGCAGAGCCAGCACCTCATGAGTAAACGCCTCCTCCGGCTCGCCGATCAAGCAGGCATCCAGGAACGGCGCGCCGAAGCGAGCCAGGAAGTGGGGAACCGGAAACACGCGCTCCTGCAGCCGGCCGCGCGGCCGGATCTGGTTGAGCACGCGGTGCAGGGCCGCAGGCGAGTAGCCGCGGCGCGCCAGCACGGCGCGGCCGGTGCGCGCGCGCAGCCGGTCAAGGCCGCGCAGGGCATGGTCGCGCGAGCGCTGCCAGGTGCGCGCCAGCGACGGATCGACGGCGCTGACGCGTTCGGCGAGCGGCCGGAACGCCGTGCGGATGTGTGCCGCGACCCGCTCGAACTCGGCCGCTTCGCCGTCGCCGAGCAGCCGGTGGGTCGCCGCGCCCGGATGCACCCGGCCGGTCAGCGCCTCCTCCGCGGTGATGCCGTAGCGGTCGAGCGCCACCGCCTCGTCCTCGGTCACGAAGGTCAGGCTGCGGCGCGGCAGCACCGCCGGCTGCGCCACCCCGAACAGCGCGTAGAGCGGCTTGAGCATGGCGTGGTAGGCCATTTCCCCCGCGCCGACCACGTGCGCGAGGTTGGGCAGCACCGCGTCGGCGAAGACCGGGCGCAGCGCCGCGTCCGTGGACAGGACGGTGGCGTCCACGGCTCCCCGGCGCAACAGGGGCCCGGCGTCGGCGACGCGCACGCGCGTGCCGTCGGCGCCGACGTGGAACGGCGTGCCCGCGGTCGCCGGGTCGAGCGGCACCCGGTAGCCGGCTTCGCGCAGGTCGCGCGCAACCGCGGCCAGCGCCTCCGCGACGGCTGCACGCTCGGCAAGCGCGCGCTCGAACAGCTCCCCGCACGCCGGGCGCAGGAGCGCCGGCTCCACCACCACCAGACCGGTGCCCGCGAACAGCCGCATCCAGCTCCGCGCCACCCAGGCGGTGAAGGTGCGCTGGCCGTCCAGGGCGTAGGCACGACGGGCGCGCGGCCGGTCGCCGACGGGAAGCAGGTGATCGAAGTACCGCGCCACGCTCCCGGCCATCTCGTCATCGACCGGCAGCCGCCGCACCTCGCGGCCGCCGGAGGCGCGAAAGGAGACGCGGCCGATCTCGCCGTCGGCCTTGGTGCCGAAGGTGTGGTTGGCCTCGCCGATGTCGTGATCCTCCGACGCGAGCCAGAACACCGGGACGCACCGCCGTCCGGTTCGCTCGGCCACCTGCCGGGCCAGCCGCACCGCGGAGGCGATCTTGTAGGCGGTGTACACCGGGCCGCCGAGCAGTCCCGCCTGCTGGCCGGTGACGATGCAGGCCGCCCGTCCCGCGGCCAGCGCCTCCGCGTTCGCGACCGACAGCTCGTCCCCGTCGCAGCGGCGCTGGTGGGTGACCAGGTCCTCCGCCACCGCGGCCGGCAGGGCAGACCCGCCGCGACGCGCCCCGGACGCTGCGGCCGCGGCCGCCGCGGGGTCCCGCGGAGGGACGGAGAAGAACCGTGCCGCCCGCTCCGATCCGGCGGCCAGGTCGCGCAGCAGCGCATCGCCCTGATGGAGCAGAGCCTGCGGCAGGGTGGCGATGCGGGCGGCCGGGCTCGAAGGCATCTCGTCAGCGCTCGGGCTTGCGCGCCACCAGGATCAGCCGGTCCGAGGTCTGCGGCCGATACGGATTCAGCGCATAGTCGCCGTAGCGGCGCTCGATGCGGAGGCCCGCGTCCTGCAGGTAGCCCTGCAGGGTACAGGCGTCCAGCGCCCGCACCCGTTCCTGAAACCTCGGCGGCGGCTTGTTCCCATCCCGCCGTGGGTCGTCGACCGTGATCGTCTTGACGATCGTGCCCTCCCGGATCTCGCGGGTGATGTCGAATGCGATCCCGCCGCGCTCGGTCCGCTCGGCGGGCACCAGCTCCGCGACCGTCCGGGCGGCGTTGAGAAAGTCGATCACCAGCTCGCCGCCGGGCCGCAGCGACCGCTCGATGCCGGCCACCACCTGCCGTTCGTCGTCCTCGTCCCCGAAGTAGCCGAAGCTCGTGAACAGGTTCACGGCCAGATCGAACCGTTCCCGCCACTCGATCGCGCGCATGTCGAGGACCTGGAAGCTCAGATTCGCCCTCCTCCGCCGCCTGGCCACGGCGATGCTGGGCGCCGACAGGTCGATCCCCAGCACGTCGTAGCCAAGGTCGGCCAGGACGACCGCATGCCGACCGGTCCCGCAGGCGACATCGAGCGCCGCGGCCGGCGGCTGCGTCCGCAGGGTCCGGGTCAGCCGCCGGATGAAGGCATCCGCCTCGTCCTGATCGCGGTCGCCATAGAGGATCCCGTAATAGGGAGAATCGAACCAGACGCGGTACCAGGGCTCTGCGTCCCGCACGTCGTCGAGCCTACCAGTAATATGGTGAAGCGTGGACCGGTTCGACATCACCGTCATCGGCGCCGGCATCATCGGCTTGGCTTCCGCGTACCGCCTGGTACAGCGCCACCCGTCGCTGTCGGTGCTGGTGCTGGAGAAGGAGCGGCAGGTCGGCCTGCACCAGACCGGGCGCAACTCCGGCGTCCTGCACTCGGGTCTCTACTACCGCCCCGGCTCGGCGCGGGCGCGCCTGTGCGTGGAGGGAAGGGCGCAGATGGTCGACTTCGCCCGCGAGCACGGCATCCCGCACGAGACCTGCGGCAAGGTGGTGATGGCCGTCACCGCGCGGGAGCTTGCGCGCCTGCCGGCCCTGTGCGCCAACGGCCGCCGCAACGGTCTGGACCGGCTGGAGGTGGTCGACCGCGCCGGGTTGCGGGAGATCGAGCCGTACGCCGGCGGCCTGGGCGCCATCTGGGTGCCGTACGCCGGCATCATCGACTACCAGGCGGTGGCGGCGAAGCTGCGCGACCTGCTGCTGGCCGCAGGCGCCACCGTCTCCACGCTGGCCGAGGCCACGCGCATCCGCCGCGCCGCGGACGGCATCGAGATCGACACCCGCGCCGGCCGCCGCGCCAGCCGCCACCTGATCAACTGCGGCGGCCTGTACTCGGACCGGATCGCCCGGCTGGACGGGCTGACTCCTCCAGCCCGGGTCGTCGCCTTCCGCGGGGATTTCTACGAGCTGGCCCCGGCCGCCCGCCACAAGGTGCGCGGGCTGATCTATCCGGTCCCCGACCCGACGCTGCCGTTCCTGGGCGTGCACCTGACCCGGCGCACCGCGGGCGAGGTGGAGTGCGGACCGAACGCCGTCTTCTCCCTGAAGCGCGAGGGCTACGGCAAGACCGACGTCGACGCGCGGGACGCGGCGGAATCGCTCGGCTACCGCGGCACGTGGCGGCTGCTGCTTCGCCACGCCCGCTACGGCATCCGGGAGTATGGCCGGGCGTTCTCGCGCCGGCGCTTCGTCGCCGCCGTGCGGCGGCTGGTCCCGTCGCTGGCCGATGAGGAAGTGCAGCCCACGCGGGCCGGCGTGCGCGCCCTGGCGCTCCGTCCCGACGGCGCCATGATCGACGACTTTCTCATCGTCCGCGGCGAGCGTTCCGTGCACGTGCTCAACGCGCCCTCGCCGGCGGCGACGGCCGCCCTGTCGATCGGCACCGAGGTCGCCGAGGTGGCTACCGCGGCGTTCGGTCTCTGACCGGCGCCGACCGTCGAGCGCATTGCCTTGGCAACCGCAGGTGTGTAACTTCGATACACACGCCTGGAGGGAGATGGGCAACCGTCATGGCCAGAGTTCAGTTGGTGATACCGGATGAAGACCGCGACCGCTTCGTCTCCCAGGCAAGGCAGGAGAACATGACGCTGAGCGCCTGGCTCAGAGCCGCTGCCCGCCAGCGCCTCGAACGGCAGCAGCGGTCCGAGCCGTTCGAGTCGCCGGAGGACGTGGAAGCGTTCTTCCGCTGGTGCGACACGTTGGAGGACCTCGCATCGGAACCTGACTGGGCCGAGCATCGGGCAGCAATCGACGCATCGCGTCGGCGCGGAACGTCGGGCACGTGACCTTTGTCGATACCAACGTGCTCATGTATGCGGTAGGACGGCCGCATCCATTACGGGGCGCCGCCCAAGGCTTCTTCAGCAAGGCAAGCCGGGACCGCACTCCTCTGTGTAACTCCGCGGAGGTGCTGCAGGAGCTGGTACATGCCTACCTTCCGGCCGGCCGGATGGGGGCCTTCGACGCGGCGCTGAAGCTGGTGGCGCGCGCTAGCGTGAGGGTGTGGCCCCTGGAAGAGGCGGACGTCACCCTGGCTCGCCGGCTCCACGAGCAGCACCCCGACCTGGACTCCCGCGACCTGTGCCATCTCGCGAGCTGCCGCAGGCGGAACGTGCGCGCTCTGAAGACGTTCGACTCCGCTCTCGCGGACGTGGCGACCTCCTTCGGCCTCTGACCGGTCCGGCGGGCGGCGGCCGGTTGACTTCCGGGCCGATCGCACCGCACATAAGGGTGTAATGCGCATTTTCGTTCCCAGAGAGACCGAACCCGGCGAGCCGCGCGCCGCCGTCACCCCCGACGCCGTGCAGCGCTACGGACGCAAGGAAGGCGCCGTGGTGGCCGTCGAGTCCGGCGCCGGCGCCGGTTGTCACTTTTCCGACGACCAGTACCGCGAGGCGGGGGCCGAGGTCGTCACCGACCGCACGCAGGAGCTCGGCAAGGCCGACATCATCCTGCGCGTCCGCCGTCCGCCTGACGACGAGATCTCCGCCATGAAGAAAGGAGCCATCCACATCAGCTTCCTGGACCCGTTCAACGAGCCGGAGCTGATCGACGCCCTGGCGAAGCAGGGCGTGAGCGCGATCAGCGTCGAGCTGGTGCCACGCTCCACCCGCGCCCAGAAGCTGGACGCGCTGAGCTCCCAGCACAACATCGCCGGCTACGCCATGGTGGTGCTGGCGGCCGAGCGGCTGGGCGCCGTGATGCCGATGATGATGACCCCGTCGGGCACGCTGCAGCCGGCGCGCGCGTTCATCATCGGCGCCGGCGTGGCCGGCCTGCAGGCGATCGCCACCGCCAAGCGCCTCGGCGCGCGTGTGGAGGCGTTCGACACCCGCCCGGTGGTGGAGGAGCAGGTCAAGTCGCTCGGCGCCAAGTTCATCAAGGTCGACCTGGGAGAAACCGGGCAGACCGACCAGGGCTACGCTCAGGAGCTCACCCCGGAGCAGCTCGCCAGGCAGCGCGAGCTGATGGCCGACACCTGCGCCGGAGCCGACATCGTCATCACCACCGCGCAGCTCTTCGGCCGCAAGGCGCCGGTGGTCCTCAGCGCCGACGTGGTGGAGCGGATGAAGTCCGGATCGATCATCGTCGACTACGCGGTCGAGTCGGGCGGCAACGTCGAAGGGTCGGTCGCCGGCGAGGAAGTGCAGGTCAACGGCGTGACGATCGTCGGCCTGCGCAACATCCCCGGCCGCTACGCGGTATCGGCCAGCTCCATGTACGCCAACAACCTGTACAACTACGTGGACGAGTTCTGGGATAACGAGAGCAAGGGCATGAAGCTCGACCGGGAGGATGAGATCATCGCCGGCAGCCTGGTCACCCACGACGGGCAGATGGTCAACGAGATGGTCCGCAAGATCACCTCGGGATAGCGCCGAACAACACCTCAGAGAACGGACGCCCCGGCGTCCGCGGACAGGAAAGACAACGGAAAGAAGGGTCATGGAAGCCGCACAACTATTTCAGTTTCTGTTCTTCATCTTCGTGCTCGCGATGTTCCTTGGGCTGGAGCTCATCACCAAGGTGCCGTCGCAGTTGCACACGCCGCTGATGTCGGGATCCAACGCGATCTCCGGGATCTCGATCGTGGGCGCCCTGGCGCTCGCCGGTCAGGGGGCCTCCAGCACCCTGGTGACGATCTTCGCCTCGGCAGCCGTGGGATTCGCCACCATCAACGTGGTCGGCGGCTACTTGGTCACCGACCGCATGCTGGAGATGTTCAAGGCCAAGGACACCGCAAGCGGGGCGGCCGCCAAGGGCGGAGGCGCATCGTGATCTACCTCATCGTCGTCGCCTACATCGTCTCGGCGATCATGTTCGTGTTCGGCCTGAAGATGCTCGGCAAGGCGACCACCGCGCGGCGCGGCAACGGCCTGTCCTCGCTGGGCATGCTCATCGCGATCATCGCCACGGTGCTGAGCATCATCGACACCATCAGGGTCGAATGGGTGGTGCTGGCGGCCGTGATCGGCGCCGGCATCGGCGTCGCCGCGTCCCGGCTGGTGAAGATGACCGCCATGCCCGAAATGGTGGCGCTGTTCAACGGCTTCGGCGGTCTGGCCAGCATGCTGGTCGGCTGGGGCACCTTCCAGGCGGCCGCGGACCAGTTCGGGGTGGGCTTCGGGGCCGGCGCCGGGGACCTGTCCGCGTTCACCGCCGCGCTCGGCGGCGGGTTCAGCGCCACGACCATCTACCTGGCCATCCTGATCGGCGGTGTGACCTTCACCGGCAGCCTCATCGCCTGGGGCAAGCTGTCCGAGGTGGTCACCTCGCGGCCCGTGCTGTTCCCGCTGCAGCAGGTCGTCAACGCGCTGGTGCTGCTGGCCATCGTCGTCGGCGCCGTCTGGTTCACCGTCGCGCCCGACCAGTACTGGATCGCGGTGGCCGTGACAGGGCTGGCCTTCCTGCTCGGCTTCATGGCGGTCATCGCCATCGGCGGGGCCGACATGCCGGTCGTGATCTCGCTCCTGAACAGCTACTCCGGCCTGGCCGCGTGCGCGGCCGGTTTCGTGATCTCCAACAACCTGCTGATCATCACGGGCGCGCTGGTCGGGGCGAGCGGCATCGTGCTGACCTCCATCATGTGCAAGGCCATGAACCGCTCGCTCACCAACGTGCTGTTCAGTGGCTTCGGCGCCGCCGCCGGCTCCTCGAAGAGCGCCGGCATCCAGGGCGAGGCCAAGTCGATGACGCCCGAGGACGCCTACTACATCCTGGAGGCGGCCCGCTCGGTGATCTTCATCCCCGGCTACGGCATGGCGGTGGCGCAGGCCCAGCACGCGGTGCGCGAGCTGGCCGACCTGCTGGAGGAGAACGGCGCCGAGGTCAAGCACGCGATCCATCCGGTGGCCGGCCGCATGCCGGGTCATATGAATGTGCTGCTGGCGGAGGCGAACGTGCCGTACGAGCAGCTCGCGGAGATGGACACCGTCAATCCGACGATGGAGACCGTCGACGTGGCGATCGTCATCGGCGCCAACGACGTGGTCAATCCCGCGGCGCGCGAGGACGAGGGCAGCCCGATCTACGGCATGCCGATCATCAACGCCGACTCCGCGCACACGTGCTTCATCCTCAAGCGGTCGATGGCATCCGGGTTCGCCGGCATCGACAACCCGCTGTTCTTCAAGGACAACTCGTACATGATCTTCGGCGACGCCAAGGCGACCGTGGAGTCGATGGTAGGGGAGTTCAAGGAGAGCAGCTCCTGACCGGATAGCGGCAGGAGTCTGTCGGCCGATGGGTGCCGCGACCGCCACGGGCGTCACGATCGACTCCCTGCTCGCGGAGTACCGTGACCGCAACCCCGGTTCGTACGAGCTGTTCCGCCGCTCGCAGTCGGTGCTGCCGGGCGGCAACACGCGGACCGGGGTGTTCGTCGATCCGTTCCCGCTCTACGTCGACCGTGCGGACGGCACGGACCTGATCGACGTCGACGGCAACCGCCGGCTGGACTTCATCAACAACGCCAGCGCCCTGATCCTCGGCCACGCCCATCCTGCGGTGGTCGACGCCATCGGCGAGGCTGCCGGACGCGGCACCGCCTACTTCGCGCCCACGCCGCTGGAGGTGGAGCTGGCCGAGCTGCTCGCCGAGCGGGTGCCGTCCCTGCAGCGCCTGCGCTTCTGCAGCTCCGGCACCGAGGCGGTCCTGGGAGCCGTGCGGGCGGCGCGCGCCTTCACCGGCCGGCCGATGATCGCCAAGTTCGAGGGCGCCTACCACGGCATCGACGACCCGGCGCTGATCAGCTACCTGCCCCCGCCGGGCCCGGAGCTCGGCCCGCCGGATCGTCCGCGTTCGGTGCCCGCGTCCGCCGGGCTCGCCCCGGGGACCGAGGAGCAGGTGCTGGTGCTGCCGTTCAACGACGCCGAGGCGTGCGCACGGCTCATCGGCGAGCAGGCCGGCCGGCTGGCCGCGGTGATCGTCGATCCCCTGTCCACGGCGGTCGGCCTCACCCTGCCGGAGCCCGGCTTCCTCGAGGAGTTGCGCCGCATCACGCGCGAGCACGGCATCGTCCTGATCTTCGACGAGGTGGTGAGCTTCCGCGCCGGCCCCGGCGGCGCCCAGGGCGCGTTCGGGGTGCGGCCCGACCTCACCTGCCTGGCCAAGGTGGTAGCTGGCGGCACCGCGGGCGGCGCGTTCGGCGGGCGGGCCGACATCATGGCGCTCTACGATCCGACCGGCGGACCACCGGCGATCCCGCAGTCGGGCACCTACAACGGCAACCCCATCGCCATGGCGGCGGGGCTGGCCACCCTGCGCACCATGACCGAGCAGGCGTACGCGGCCCTCCACGAGCGCACCCAACGCGTGGCCGACGGGCTGCGCGGCGCCTTCCGGCGGGCGGGGGTGCCCGGCTGCGTGGTCACGGCCGGGTCGCTGTTCCAGCTCTACTTCCTGCCGAGCCCGCCGCGCAACTACCGCGAGGCGGCCGGGGACGACTCAGCCCGCCAAAGGTGGCTCTACTTCCGGCTGCTGGGCGACGGCATCGTCACCCGTCGCGGCGGCAACGTGTCGCTGCCCATGACCGACCGGCACGCCGATCGGCTGGTCCAGGCGGTGGAAGCCGCGCTGCGCGAGCTGCCGCCTTGACGCACGCGGCCGGGCGATAGCTACCCCCGACGTCGACCTCTCCGATCCGCACCCCGACGAACGCACCGTGAGCCTGCTGACCAAGACGACCGCGCTGGCGACGCTGCTCTTGATCTTCATCGGCAGCCTGGTGACCAGCACCGGTTCCGGGTTGGCCGTGCCGGACTGGCCGCTCTCCTACGGGATGCTGTTCCCGCCGATGGTGGGCGGCATCCTGTACGAGCACGGCCATCGCATGGCCGCCGCAGTCGTCGGGCTGCTGGTGGTCGTGCAGGCGCTGGTCGTCACCTGGCGCGAGCCGCGCCGGTGGGTGCGCGTGCTCGCGTGGGTGGCGGTGGGAGCGATCCTCGCCCAGGGACTGCTGGGCGGATTGACGGTGCTGTTCCTGCTGCCGACGCCGATCTCGATGACGCACGCCGTCCTGGCCCAGACGCTGTTCCTGGCGCTGATCCTCATCGCCCACGCCCAGTCCGGGGACTGGCGGCGGCGCCTCCAGGAGCGGACTGCCATCGCCTGGCGCCCGATCGCGGCCCTGCTGGGAATCGTGTACCTGCAACTGCTGCTCGGCGCGCTGATGCGGCACACCGAGTCCGGGCTCGCGATCCCGGACTTCCCGCTGATGGGCGGCACGCTGCTGCCGCGCTTCGACCAGGGCATGCTGGACGCCGTCAACGCCGCGCGATTCGATCTCCGGTTGCCTGCCGTGGCCCGCAGCCAGGTCATCGTCCACTTCCTGCACCGCCTGGGAGCGTTGGCGACCCTGGTGGTGCTGGTGCTCGTCAACGTGGGGGTGAGACGCCGGCCGGCGCCGCGCCGGATGCGGCAGCTCCTGGGGGCCATCGACGCACTGGTGATCGTGCAGGTTGCGCTTGGGGCGCTGACCGTGCTCACCGCCAAGTCGCCGATCGTGGCCAGCCTGCACGTGCTGGTCGGCGCCGGCCTGCTGGGCGCCACCTGGTGGTGCCTGCTCTGCGGCCGGCCGGTGCGGGAGCGCGCCACGTGAGCCTGTCGCCGGCGGCGGCCCGGCCGCGTACGCGCGCGGACTCCACCGGACCCCCGGCGGCGATACGCGGGCTGCGGTCCCTGATCAAGACCCGCATCGTGCTCATGGTGATGGTGGCGGCCGCGCTCGGCTACTGGGCCGCGGCGGGGTCGTTCCGGCCGGTGGGCACGCTGGCGGCGGCCCTGGCCGGCACCGCCCTGGCGAGCGCGGGCGCGGGCGTACTCAACAACGTCCTGGAACGCCGCGTGGACGCCCGCATGGTCCGCACCCGCGAGCGCGCGCTCCCGCAGGGATCGGTGGCGCCGTCCGCCGCGGCGTGGTTCGGGGTGGCGCTGACCGCCGGCGGCGCAGGTCTGCTGGCCTGGCGGGCCGGCCTGGAGCCGGCCCTGCTCAGCCTGCTGGCGGCGGCGCTCTACCTGTTCGTATACACGCCGCTGAAGCCCCGGACGTGGCTCAACACGCCGCTCGGCGCGATTCCAGGCGCCATGCCGCCGCTGATCGGCGGTGCCGCCGCCACCGGGGGAGCTCCCGACGCCGGGGCGTGGATCGTGTTCGCGATGCTGTTTCTCTGGCAGCACCCGCACTTCTACGCGATCGCCTGGGCCTGCCGCGACGACTACCGGCGCGCCGGCCTGCGGATGGCGACGGACATAGGAGACGGCGGAAGGTTCATGACCGTCCAGGTCATCGGCTCCCTGCTGCTCCTGATCCCGGTCTCGCTGCTGTTGGCGGCGGTGGGGGCCGCCGGCGCCTGGTACTCGGCCGGGGCGGTGGCGGCCGGGGCGGCGTACCTGGCGGCCGGCATCCGCTTCGCGCGCCGGCTCGACATGCCCGGCTCCCGCCTGCTGCTGCGCGTGTCGGTGCTGTACGTCCCCGCCATGCTGCTGCTGTCGATCGCCGACCGCCTCCTGACGTCGATGTAGAGCCACCGCCGCCCACCTGGTGGCATGGCACTGAGCATGGAATAGATCTATTCCATGCCCGGAACCGGTACAGAATAGGCCAATCTTCTATGTCGCCTCGGGGTCGACGCGGCCACGCTAAGCCGGTGGCCGCGTCTCAGGGCCGCCCTTCCTTCTCTTTTGAGACCAAGAAGGAGCCGCCGCAGTCGCTGCAGACGATGCCGCGCTCGCCTTCGCTGTCGAACGCCCGCGAGGCATCGGTGCCGGGCTCCAGCATGCGGTCGCAGCGCGCGCACCACATCGGCGAGTCGGCAAGACCGACGATCTCGTGCACGGAGAAATTGGCGTTGAAGAGGGGATCGTCCGGCGACATCCAGAACCCGCCGTCATCCGTGTACCCGAACGTCTTCCTGGAGCTCTTGGCCGCCCGCGCTGCCCTCGGCTCTTTCGGACAGGTCCGCGAGCGGGGTTCAGGATCCCACCAGATCGGTGGGCGGGCACAATCGTGACAGAGAATACCGGACTGAATACCGGACTCGCTCCCTCTGCCGCAGGAGCGCCAGCAATCAGTGCCGGGCTGCAGGATCCCGTCGCAGCGCACACACCGTGACGGCGAGTCGGCCAGCTCCGCGATCTGGTGGAGGTAGCTCATGCTGGCTCGCAGCGCTTCGCTTCCATCGTTCGACACCGGAATCGTGAGCGGCTCGCCATATCCGCCCCTGTCCTCGGAAACCCACAGGTCGCGCTCGCGGTCCCACGTGTAGTTCAGATGGACGCTCAGGCAGTCGTAGACCATGTTCGGGCCGTCGGTGTACGACCGATAAGCGCGGCACCACCCCACCGACGCTGCGATACGCCGGGCCTCCATCACGGTTTCCACGGTGCCGATCTCCTCGCCTTCGCCCTCCGATCCCGGAGCCAGCACCCGTACCACTCGCGTGGGTATCCGGCGCTCCTTTCGCGCGACCGCCCGCGACCCACCGGGCTGTCGTGTGTCTGGCCCCATCCCGGCCTCGCCTGCACGGCTGTGGCCAGGGCAAGGCTCATCAGGACGAGCGCGCTTCCTGAGGGTGATCGAACAGAAGCTCACCCGCTCGAATGCATGGTCACGGAAGGACCACGTCTCCTGTTCGCAGCACCGCAAGGGATCGGGGTTGGCCTCCCTATAGGCGGGCGGGCCGGGCTTCAGCTCCATCAGCAACTCGCACCGGCGCTGCATGGCTCTCATCGTCCGCACCTCCGGGAGGCTGGCCACTCGATGGCTTCGCCTCCGATGGGGGAGTGTACCGAGTTCCGTGGTGAGTCTACGGGATCTCGACGACCCCGGATGCTCGGAACTCGCTGGAGATCGGCTGGTACGGGGCGTAGAATGCCGCCGTGGCCAAACGACGGCTCCCCGTCGGCATCCAGACCTTCCGCCAGATCCGCGAGGAAGGCTTCTACTACGTGGACAAGACCGGCTACGCGCGCAAGCTGCTGGACGGCGACGGCAAGCACTACTTTCTTTCCCGACCGCGCCGGTTCGGCAAGAGCCTGTTCGTGGACACCCTCAAGGAGTTTTTCCAGGGCAGCGAAGAGCTGTTCCGCGGCTTGGCGGTCCACGATGGCTGGAACTGGTCCAGGAGCCACCCCGTGGTGCGGTTGAGCTTCGGCGGCGGCAACTACGGCCGGCCGGGCCAGTTGCTGGCGCGCATGGCAGAGCAGCTTGCGGACCTGGAGCGCGAAGCCGGGGTGCCCGCTTCCGAGGGCGCGACGCCGTCCGGCCGCTTCACCCGTCTGCTTGCGGCGCTGCACCGCCAGTCCGGACGGCGCGTCGTCGTACTGGTGGACGAGTACGACAAGCCGATCCTGGACGCCGTGGAGGATGCGAAGACCGCCAGGGCCAACCGCGACGATCTGCGCGGGCTGTACGGCACGATCAAGGACTGCGACGCCCACATCGAGCTCACGTTCATCACTGGAGTGAGCAAGTTCTCCAAGGTCAGCCTGTTCTCGGACCTGAACAACCTCACCGACCTCACGCTGGACCCCGCCTACTCCGCGATCTGCGGCTATACCGAGGCGGATCTGGACACGGTGTTCGCCGCCGAGCTGCCGGGGCTGGACCGGGAGCGCATCCGCGCCTGGTACAACGGCTACAACTGGCTGGGGAAGGAGAAGCTCTACAACCCCTTCGGCATCCTCAAGCTGTTCGCCAGCCGCCGGTTCCGGGCGCACTGGTTCGAGACCGCCACGCCCCGGTTCCTCATCGACACCCTCTTGAAGCACGGCTTCGCGGCGCCGGACCTGGAAAGCGTCCGCGCCGACGAGGACCTGCTGTCGGCCTTCGACGCGGACTCCATGGCGCCGGAGGCGCTGCTATTCCAGACCGGCTACCTGACCATCGCGGCCGAGGAGGAGGATGCCGACGGCCTTCCCGAGTACCGTCTGCGATATCCGAACCTGGAGGTGCGGCGCGGCCTGAACCGCGCCCTGCTGGACGCGCTGGCGCCGAACTGGCGGCGGACCACGGGGAGCGGCGGCGCGTTGCGCCGCCTGCTGGCCGCGGAGGACTGGGGCGGCGTGGAGGAGCTGTTCCGGGCGCTGCTGGCCGGGATTCCCCACGACTGGCACCGCCGCAACGACATCGCCCGCTACGAGGGGTACTGGGCGAGCGTGTTCTATGCCTGGTTCCAGGCGTCCATGGACGGGGTGGTCGTCGAGGACGCCTCCAGCCGCGGCCGGCTGGACATGGCCGTGCTTCTGGCCGGCAATGCGTACCTGTTCGAGTTCAAGGTCGCCGAGCGTTCAGAGAAGGGAGCGGCGCTGGCACAGCTCAAGGAGCGCGGCTATGCCGACAGGCACCGCGCGCGGGGCCGCTCGGTTCATCTGATCGGCGTGGAGATCGGCGCCGAGTCCCGCGACATCGTCGCCTTCGACGCGGAATCCGCCTGATCGTCTCGAGCGGCATCCCGGCTCGGTATCCTGCTATCCGATCGCACGTGACGGAGGTGGATCATGAAGGACGTCAAGGAGGCGGTGTGCGCCGATCTCGCGAAGCGCCTGCGGTTCGCGGAGCTCTCGATCATGCATTGCCTCGATCAGCTCCCGGACGCCGACGTCTGGTGGCGTCCCGCCGAGGAACAGAACAGCGTCGGCAACCTCGTCCTCCACGTCTGCGGCGCCATGCGGCAGCTCGTCGTCGCGGGCGTGGGCGGCGCGACGGACGACCGGCAGCGACCGACCGAGTTCGCAGAGCGCGGTCCGATCGAGACCGGCCTGCTCAAGCAACGAGTCGCGGAGACCGTTGCGGCAAGCCGTGAAGTGATCGAGCGGGCAGCGTCCTTCGACCTGCTGGCCACGCGCCGACGGGCGCAGGGCACGTCCACGACCGTCCTCTCAGACCTGCTCACCGCCGCCTACCACTCCTCGGAGCACGCGGCGCAGATCGTCTACATCACCCACATGCGTCTGGGAGACCGCTACCGGCCGGCATACTGAGTGCCGGGAGCGGTCACTCGATCTTCGCCTTGACGGCCGCGGCCGGCTTCCGGTCTGCTTGCCGGGTCATGAAGCTGTCGAGAACGGGCGCGGGCACCGTGGTGGAGCGGGACGGGGAGCGGTTGCTGCTCCGCGGCCACGACTGGGACGAACTGTTCCGGCAGGACGACCTGACGGCGTACCTGGACGGCCGGCTCGGCGCGGCGGAGGCTGCGCCGGACGAGACGCCGCTGGCGCCGGTGGTGAGCCAGGAGATCTGGGCAGCCGGCGTCACCTACTACCGCAGCCGCGACGCGCGCATGGCCGAATCGGAAGAGGCCGGCGGCGGCAGCTTCTACGACCGCGTCTACACCGCCGACCGGCCCGAGCTGTTCTGCAAGGGCTCGGCGCGCACCGTCGTCGCCCCCGGCGGCACCGTGCGCATCCGCGCGGACTCCGCCTGGAACGTGCCGGAGCCGGAGCTCACCCTGGCCATCGACCGCGGCGGGCGCATCTTCGGCTACACGATCGGCAACGACATGAGCTCCCGCGACATCGAGGGCGAGAACCCGCTCTACCTGCCGCAGGCCAAGACCTACGACGGGAGCTGCGCGCTGGGAGGGGAGATCCTGGTGCGCGATACCGTCCCCGCTCCCGAGACCGCGATCGAGATGGAGATCATCCGTGACGGCGCGGCCGTCTTCGGCGGCACCACAGCCTTCCGAGGCTCCACCACGCTGGCCGAGCTGAAGCGCACGCCGCAGGAGCTGGCCTCCTTCCTGTACCGGCATAACTCGTTTCCGGACGGCTGCTTCCTGATGACCGGGACCGGCATCATTCCCCCCGACGGCTTCACCCTGCACGCCGGCGACCGCGTCACGATCACGATCGAGTCGATCGGCACCCTCAGCAACACGGTGGGCGGCTTCGGCGCCGCGGGATCCTGACCGTGGCCGATGTCCCCGACGCGAACGCCGCCGGCGACCTCGATTCCATCCTCGGCTTCGATGCGCCCACCCTGCCGGCCACCTCCGGCGAGGGCACGCCGGGGACCATTCCGCTCACCGAGCGCATGCTGCGCGAGGAGCCGAGCGGCAACCTGTTCGCGCTGACCCAGAACGTGGGCATGGGCTGGCAGCCGGAGCGCTCCGGCGGCCCCGCCTACCTGCTGCTGTCAACGCACGGCGGCCTGCGCGCCGAGGACGGATCGCCGGTCGCGCTGGGCTACCACACCGGCCACTGGGAGGTGCACCTGCTGGTGCGCGCCGCCGCGGAGGCGCTGGCGGCCGACGGCTGCATCCCATTCGCCGCGCACGTCACCGACCCCTGCGACGGGCGCTCGCAGGGGACGGCGGGGATGATGGACAGCCTGCCGTACCGCAACGACGCCGCCATCGTGATGCGCCGGCTGGCGCGCTCGCTGCCCACGCGGCAGGGGGTCATCGGCGTCGCCTCCTGCGACAAGGGCTTGCCGGCGATGCTGCTGGCGCTGGCTGGCGAGCGGGCGCTGCCCGGCGTGGCGATCCCCGGCGGGGTGACCCTGCCGGCCCGCGGCGCCGAGGACCTGGGCACCGTGCAGACCATCGGGGCCCGCTTCGCGCACGGCCTGATCACCCTGGACGAGGCGGCGACCGCCGGCTGCAAGGCGTGCGGCTCCGCCGGCGGCGGCTGCCAGTTCCTGGGCACGGCCGCGACGGCGCAGGTGGTCGCCGAGGGGCTGGGGCTGGCGCTGCCGCACACCGCGCTGGCGCCGTCCGGACAGCCGATCTGGCTGGACATGGGGCGCCGCGCCGCCGCGGCGGTGGTCGCCCAGCGCGCCGCCGGCCGGTCGATGGCCGATATCCTGGACCGGCGCGCGGTCGACAACGCCATGGTCGTGCACGCCGCCTTCGGGGGCTCCACCAATCTGCTGCTGCACATTCCCGCGTTCGCGCACGCGGCCGGCCTGCCGGTGCCCGGCGTCGCCGACTGGAGCCGGATCAACCGCGCCACCCCGCGGCTGGTCGACGCGCTGCCCAACGGTCCGGCCAACCACCCCACCGTACGGGTGTTCGTCGCCGGCGGCGTGCCGGAGGTGATGCTGCACCTGCGCCGCGCCGGCCTGATCGATCCGGCGGCGCTGACCGCGGCCGGCGTGACCTGGGGCGAGGCGCTGGACCGCTGGCAGGACTCGCCGCGCCGCCACGAGCTGCGCCGCCACTGCCTGCAGGAGGACGGCGTCGACCCCGACCTGGTGATCATGGACCCGGACACCGCCCGCCGCCGCGGGCTCACCAGCACCGTCGTCTTTCCGAGCGGTTCACTGGCGCCCGACGGCTCGGTCATCAAGGCGACGGCGATCGACCCGAGCGTGGTCGGCGCGGACGGGGTCTACCGCCACCGCGGCCCGGTGCGCCTGTTCGGGAGCGAGGGCGCGGCGGTCGCGGCGATCAAGGGCAAGGGCGAGCAGCCGGTGCAGGCCGGCGACGTGGTGGTGGTCGCCGGAATCGGCCCGGCCGGCACCGGCATGGAGGAAATCTACCAGGTGACCTCCGCGCTCAAGTTCATCCCCTGGGGCAAGCAGGTGGCGGTGCTCACCGACGGCCGCTTCTCCGGCGTCTCGACCGGGGCGTGCGTGGGCCACATCGGCCCGGAGGCGCTGGCCGGCGGGCCGATCGGCCGGCTGCGCGACGGCGACACGGTCCAGATCGTGGTCGACCGCGGCGAGCTCACCGGCTCGGTGGAGCTGGTCGCCACGGAAGCCGAAGGCGAGTTGACCCGGGCACAGGCCGAGGCGGTGCTGGCCGCGCGTCCGACCGCTCCGTGCATCGCGCCGCACCCCGGCCTGCCCGACGACACGCGGCTGTGGGCGGCGCTGCAGGCCGCCTCCGGCGGCACGTGGGCCGGCTGCGTCTACGACCCGGACGCGATCATCGCCGCGCTCGGGACCGGCAACGGCGCGGGCCGGCCGGCCGTTACGGCGTCACCGCCAGCGTCTCAGGCGGAACCAGCTCCGCAGCGTAACTGAAGATCGCCGGCGTGCCGCCGGTGTGCACGAACACGACCGTCTCGTCGGCGCCGACCGCGCCGTCGGCGATGCGGTCGATCAGGCCGGCCAGCGCCACGCCGGTGTAGTTGGGATCGACCATCAGCCCGTCGGTGCGCGCCGCCAGCCGGACCGCCTCCAGGACGGCCGGCGCCGGCCCGCCGGGCCCGGCGTAACGTTCGACGACGTCGAAGTCCGCGGGCGCGAACGTGAGCGGCAGGTCCAGCCGCTGCCGGATCGTCTCGGCATTGCTGAAAATGTAGTCGTCCAGCGCTGGCGCGGAAGCCACGCGGACGCCCGTGAAGCGCCAGTCGAGCCCCAGGTTGAGCGACGCCAACGCCAAGCCGCAGAGGCTGCGGCCGGCCACGCACACTACCCGCACCGGACCGCTGACCGCGGCCGCGCGGAGTTGACCCGCGAGCTCCAGGCCGGCGTCCGCGAAGCCGATCATGCCGGCGAGCTTCGGGAACAGCTCGTCGTTCATGACGTACGGCACGGCGCCGGCGCGCCGCAGCCGCTCGGCCACGCCGCGCGCCAGCTCCATGTCGCGCTCCGACTCCTCCTCGTTCAGCAGGTGCACGGCCGCGCCTAGCAGGTGGTCGACCAGGCTGTTGCCCTGCACCGGCATGCCCGCCGCATGGCGCAGGAAGACGTGGTAGCGGAAGCCGGCACGCACGCAGGCGGCGGCCGCCAGCCGCGCGTTGTTGGAGTGGTAGCCCATGATGTTGATGACGGTGTCGGCGCCCGCGCGCCGCACCTCCGCCATGAGCAGCTCCATGTGGCGCACCTTGTTGCCGCCGAATGCCAGGCCGGACAGGTCCTCGCGCTTGACCAGCACCGTGCGCCCCAGCTCCCTGCTCAGGCCGGGCGCCGGCTGCAGCGGGGTGGGGTAGGCGCCGAGTGGCAACCGCGGGAAGGGGTCCAGCCGCGCGCGCAACTCTTCCGCGGTCAGCGGTCCGCCCGCGTCGGCCACCTCAGCGGCCTCGCGGCACCCGCTCCAGCGGCTCGGCCTTGATGCCGCGCACGCCGGGGATGATGCGCAGCGGCTTGGCCCAGCGCACGGCGTTGACCAGCACGCGGACGATCTCCGGCTGGTAGTAGATGGGATAGGTCTCGTGCCCGGGCTGGAAGTAGAAGATCCTGCCGTTGCCGCGCCGGTAGGTGACGCCGGAGCGGAACACCTCGCCTCCCTCGAACCAGGAAATGAAGATCAGCTCGTCGGGCTGGGGGATGTCGAAGCGCTCGCCGTACAGCTCCTCGTGCTCGATCTCGAAGTAGTCGCCGATCCCCTGCGTGATCGGGTGGTTGGGCTCGATGTTCCAGACGCGTTCGCGCTCGCCGATCTCGCGGTGGCGAAGGCTGCAACGCGTGCCGAGCACCCGCGTCATGATCTTCGAGACATGCGAGGAGTGCAGCAGGATCAGGCCCATGCCGTCGTTGGCGCGGAGCTGCACCCGGTCGACGGTGGCATCGTCGACGCGGTCGTGCGCCTTGTGGCCCCACCAGATCAGCACGTCGGTGGCGTCGAGCCGCTCCTGCCACAGCCCCTGATCGGGCTGATCCAGACTGGCGGTGGTCACCGACAGGTCGTCCTCGCGCCGCAGCCCCTCGGCGATCGCCTCGTGGATTCCGTGCGGGTACACCGCCGCGACCTCGGGATCCTCCCGTTCCTGGATGAACTCGCACCACACCGTCACGTTGATCATGGCCGGTACCCTAATGGCATCGGGGTCGGGCGTCGATCTGCCGCGCCTACCCGAGGGCGTCGAGCACCTCCCGGTGGAGGACGCCGTTGCTGGCCACGAAGGTGCCGCGGTGCACGGTCTGCACGCCGGCGGCGTCCGACCAGCGGCCGCCCGCCTCGGCGATGATGGCCGCCGCGGCGGCGCAGTCCCACGGGGCGTCGAGCAGGTTGACGCAGAAGTCGATGCGGCCGGTGGCCAGGCACACGTACGAGTAGGCGTCCATGAACCCGTAGCTGTAGCCCGTGCGGCGCAGCAGCTCGAACAGGCGTGCGCCGAGCGGCTCGTCGTAGCGCTGCAGGAAGCCCAGCCCGCTGCCGATCGAGTCGGCCACGGTGGTGGTCGCCGACACGCGGGCCGTTTCCCCGTTGCAGAAGGCGCCGCCGCCGCGGGTCGCCCAGCAGGTCAGGTCCATGGCCGGCAGGTGGATCACGCCCAGCGCCAGGCCGACCGCGTCCTCCAGCGCGATCAGCGCCGCGTGCGTGACGATGCCCCTGATGTAGGGGCGGGTGCCGTCCAGCGGGTCGACGATCCAGGTCCGGCCGCTCGTCCCGCCGGCCGTGCCCGACTCCTCGCCCAGGAAGCCGTCGTCCGGGAACGCGCCGAGCAGCTCGCCGCGGATGAGCGCCTCGCAGCGGCGGTCCACCTCGGTCACCGGCGACTCGTCGGCCTTGAGGTCGACCTCCTCCGCGCCGCGCCGGGAGAGCTGGATGGCGCCGGCCGCACGGGCGGCTTGCTTGGCGAGCTCCAGCTCGGCGTCGAACGGCACCGTCGCCTCAGCCGCGGATCAGCCGTCGATCGACGGGATCGCCACCTCGGGATCGACCTCCGCACCGTAGTCGACGCCCGGCACCCCGAAGCCGAACAGCCGCAGGAATTCGCGCTGGTAGCCGTCCACGTCCAGGATCTGCCGGTAGCCCTCGGCGGTCACCTGCTCCCAGCACTCGCGTACCGCCGCCTGCACCTCGTCCTCCATCTCGTAGTCGTCCACGCGGACGCGGCCTGCCTCGTCCACGGGGATGTCTTCCCCGGCGCAGAGCCGCTCCCGGAACAGGCGGTCCATCTGCTCGATGCACCCCTCGTCCGTGCCGCGTTCGCGCAGTAGCGGCCCCAGCATGGCCAGGTAGACGGCCACCGTCGGAATCGCGGCGCTGGCCTGCGTCACCAAGGCGCGGTTGACCGACAGCAGTGCCCGGCCGCCGCGCGCGCGCAGCCGCGCATCCAGCTCGTCGGCGGTCCGCTGCAGATCCTCCTTGGCCTTGCCGATCGTGCCGTCGCGGTAGATCGGCCAGGTGTGCTCCGGGCCCAGGTAGGTGTAGGCGAGGGTGTGGCACCCCGGCGCGAGCACGCCCGCTCCGTCCAGCGCGTCGACCCAGCGCCGCCAGTCGTCGCCGCCCATGACCGCCACGGTGTGCTCCACCTCCTGATCCGTAGCCGGCTCGATGCTGGCATCGCCCAGGGCGCCCGAGCGGGCGTCGATGGTCCTGCCCGCGAACGGGGCGCGGATCGGCTTGATGACCGAGTTGAAGGTTTCGCCCGTGTCCGGATGCACGCGGCGAGGGGAGGCCAGGCTGTAGACGACCAGGTCGACCGAGCCGTCCAGGTGGGTGCGGATCAGGTCGAGGACGCGCTCCTTGGCCTCGTCGGCGAAAGCGTCGCCGTTGTAGCTCCACGCACCGAGTCCGGCCTCCGCCGCCGCCCGCTCGAACGCCGCGGTGTTGTACCAGCCGGCCGAGGCGGGCCGCCGGCGGGAGCCGGGCCGCTCGAAGAAGGCGCCGACCGTCTTCGCGCCGCAGCCGAACGCCGCGACGATACGAGACGCCAGCCCGTAGCCGGTGGAGGCGCCGACCACCAGCACCGAGCGCGGGCCGTCGATGGAGCCTCGTTCGCGCACGTGGGCGATCTGCTCGCCGACGTTCGCCGCGCAGCCGTCGGGGTGCGCGGTCATGCAGATGAAACCGCGCACCCGTGGTTCGATGATCATGCGTCCGAACCCTCATGGCTCGCGCAGCCGATGTCAAACGAACCGTCATCCAGGGCGCGGCGGAGCAACGCCCCCGCGCTGGGCAGCGAGCGGACGGCATAGCGGGCCGCGAGGATGAGTCGCTGGTCGGCGGTGAGCTCGCCGTTCTCGCCGCGGACTTCCATGCGCGAACGGCGCGCGTGCTGCAGCACCATCGCCACGGCGACGCTGATGTTGAAGCTACGGGTGAAGCCGGCCATCGGGATCGAGAACCAGCCGTCGGCCGCCTCCGCGGTCGCGTCGGTGACGCCCGCGTGCTCGTTGCCGAACACGACCGCGGTCGGCCGCGAGAAGTCCACCTGGTCGATGGTCGACCCCTCGCCGACGCGGGTCACCAGCACCCGGTAGCCGCCCGCGCGCAGGCGCTCCAGCCAGGGGTCGCCGGCGTTCCACCACGCGACCTCCAGCCACTTGTCCGCGCCCTGGGTGACGCGGTTAGGCGGTCGGGCCGGCGCGCCCGGGTCGGCAGCCGCCCTGATGACGTGGACGACCGGGAAGCCGATCCCTTCGCAGGTGCGCAGCACCGCGGCGATGTTGCCGTCGTCGTGCACGTGCTCCAGCACCGTCGCCACCGCGAAGCTCCGGCCGGCTGCCACCTCACGGATCCGCTGGCGGCGCGCGGGCGTCAGGTGCGGAGCAAGCGCCGACCAGACGGCTGCGGCTGGAAGCGCTGCGCCGTCCACCTCGACGGTGTCAGAATGGGGAAATGGGTCCGAGCACATCGGCGTGTCCAGGGATGGGCAGGGTACGGACCGCGCGCGCCGGCGTCACCACCGACATCCAGCCTTCTGCCGTGCGCACCCTGCGCGCCTGCGGCATGGCACTGCTGTTGGCCGCCACCGCCTCCCAGGCGGGTGCCGACGCCCTTTGGGACCGTGCCGTCGCCATGGCCGCGGCCGCCGGACACCTGGTTCCCGGCGCCATGGTGACGCAGACGCAGGAGCACTCCGCGGACGGCAAGCTCAGATCGACGCGCGAGACCGTCATGCGAGCGCGGGTGGTCGACGGCGAACTGACCTACGAACTGGTGCGCGACGTGAAGGACGGGAAGGCGGTCGAGCACGCCGAGGAGGCCGAGGCCGACGGCAGGACCGGCGCCAGTTCCGCGCGTTTCTCCGATGCGTTCCAGGCCGACCTGTCGGCCATGACGGGCGCCGAGCAGATGGGCGAACGGCGCACGATCCGCGGGCAACCGGCGATCGGCTACCGCATCGAGCAGCCGGAGGAGCTGTATACGATCCGCGGGCAGCTCTGGGTGTCCGAGGACGGCGTTCCCCTGGAACTGCACTACACGGTCGACCCGCTGCCGCGCTCGGTGCGCGGCATTGCCATTCTCGCGACCTACGAGCTGCGGGACGGTCTGGCGCTGGTCACGGAAGTCACCGTCCAGGTCGCCGTCAGCGTCACGTTCCTGTACCGCAGGCTGTACACGATCACGGTCGGTCTGGACGACTACTTCGATCCCGACGCCTGACCGTCCGCGGAGTTGAAAGCGCCGGCGCCGTCAGCGCGTTAACCCTTGCGAGAGTGCAGACGGAAGCGGGTACGACGGACCACCGCGAAGGCGTCGGTCGGATTGGCGCGGCAGCGGCACATCCGACCGACTCCGTAGCGGCAGGTGGGGATGGGCCAAAAGCGGAGCCGCAGGCGACGGTTTTGGGGCGCCACGATCCGGTGGAGGCGGAGGCGCAGGACACGTTCGGGGTCCCCTACCTCTACCCGGCGCAGCGGCTGGTCGTGGACAACATCCTGGACGGCTGCAGCCAGATCGTCCTGATGCCGACCGGCGGCGGCAAGTCGCTGTGCTTCCAGCTTCCCGCGCGCCTGCTGGCCGGTCCGACGATGGTGATCGTGCCGCTGCTCTCGCTGCTGCAGGACCAGCTCCGGCGGCTGCGGGAGGGGCCGCTGCGGGTCGCGGCGCTGATGGGCGCCCAGGAGATGCCGGAGCGCCGGCAGATCCTGCACGGGCTGGCCGAGCGGGAGATCGACGTGCTGTTCACCACGCCGGAGGCCCTCGCCGGCCGGTTCGGGGAGCAGCTCCCCAGCCTGAGCATCTCCCACTGCGTGATCGACGAAGCGCACTGCATCTCGGAGTGGGGCGACCGCTTCCGGCCCGCCTACGTGGAACTGGGCGCCGTGATCCGCGCGGCCGGCATCCCGGTCGTGAGCGCCTTCACCGCCACCGCCAGCGGACCCATCGTCCGCCGCATCCGCGAGGTGATCTACGCCGATGCACCCGTATCGGTGGTATCTGTCGATCCCGACCGCACCAACCTGCGTTACTCGGTGCGGCAGGTGCTCTCCAAGCGGCGCGCCCTGGTCGAGTGCGCGGAGACGATGGCGCGCCCACTGATCGCCTTCGCGTCCAGCCGCGGCGGCACCGAGCACTACGCCCGCCACCTGCAGGCCGCCGGCGTCGGTTCCTCCCGCTTCTACCACGCCGGCCTGGACGCCGACGAGCGGCGGGCGATCGAGCAGTGGTTCTTCGACTCCGCCGACGGCGTGCTGGTGGCCACTTCCGCCTACGGGATGGGCGTGGACAAGGGCGACATCCGTTCTGCCGTCCACCTGGAGCCGCCGCCGTCGATGGAGGCGTACCTGCAGGAGGCGGGGCGCGCCGGGCGCGACGGCCGCCCGGCGGAGGCGGTGCTGCTGCATGCCGGCGGAGCCGAGCGGCGCCGGCTGGAGACGATGGCGCCGGCCGACCGGCGGCGCTACACGGGCATGCTGGACTACGCGGCGTCCCGCCGCTGCCGGCGCGAGCAGCTCCTGGCGCCGTTCACCGATGGCGAAGTGGCGTGCAGCGGCTGCGACGTCTGCGACCGCGAACTGACCGGTCCGCCACCGGAGGCCGCCGGGATCGCCGACCTAGTGCGCCGCCACCGGGGCCGCTTCGGCCTGCGCGAGACGGCGCTCCTGCTGGGCGGTCAGCCCACCTACGAGGCGGAGGCCATGGGACTGCGCCGCACGCGCGGCTTCGGCTACCTGCGCGGCTGGCGCGAGGAGGAGATCGGCGAAGCGCTGGCGGCGCTGCTGGCAGCCGGGACGATCGAACGCCGACGGCGCGGCTTCGTACCGGCACGCCTGTGCGCTCCGCGCCGCTTGCTGCTGCGGGTGCTGAACGCCCTGCCGTCGGGTGAAGCGACGCACGCGGATCCGTCCGGCTTGGGCTCGGTGGGGTGCGCCGGAGGGGTCCCAGCTTGGATGCGCGCGCAACGGTGAGCTACCCTTGGTGCATGGCCGCTGCGGAAAACGCATCCGTACCCGTTGCCGAACCCGTTGTCGAGCCCGCTGCCGGAACACTGCCAACCCGACGCGCAGACGGCCCGGCCGGCAGGACGCGCAGCGAGTCCGAGGCGTCGCCGGCGTTTCCCGGCTGCACGCCCGTCCACCTGCCTCGCGCCGAGCTCGAGTCCTTCGACCGGCGCCTGGAGTACTGGGAGGCGGCCACCGAGACCGCCTGGATCTGCGAGCCGGTCAGCCCCTACCACGAACGCCCGTCGCGTCTCCTGACGAGGTTGGCTGAGACCATCTCCCGGGTGCGCGGCGCGCGCATCGAGTGCTACGGCTCCATGGACCTGCTGCTGCGCGACCACCGCGGCCGGCCGCAGAGCATCATGCAGGCCGACGAGTCCCTGTACCTGCATCCGGCGGACGCACGGATGCCGGCCGCCGCCATGGTGGTGGGCGAGGACGACTTCCCCGACGTCGTGCTGGAAGTCGACCACACCACCGACGCCCGCCCCGCGAAGCTGCCGCGGTACGAGTCGTGGGGGTTCCCGGAGGTGTGGGTGGACGTGCCGGACGCGTCCTCGCCGAACCGGCCTCAGTCGCGGCGGCCGGGGCTGACCATCCATCTGCTGGAAGGCGACCGCTACCGGGAGGCCGCCGAGAGCCGTGCGTTCCCGGGCTGGACGGCGGCCGAGATCCACGCGGCGCTGAACGAGCCGGCGCCGTCGGCGCAGACCAGCGCCGTGCTGGAGCGGGTAGGCGCAGCGCTCGGCGCGCGGGAAGGCACCGGCCCGGACGACGACCCGTTGCTGCGTTCGCAGCGGCGGCAGGGGTTCGAGCGCGGCCGTGCGGAAGCCCGCGCGGAGATGGTCCGCCAGATACTGCGGTCGCGGGGCATCGAGGTTTCGGCGGGGTTCCCCGGCGACGCGGCGGCGTTCGCCGCAGCCACGGAGGCCGTGCTGCTTGCGGCGGCATTCGCCTGCACGGACCAGGCGGACTTCCTGGCCGCACTCGCTCGCGCCGATCGGTGACAGCCGGCCCGGCCGGTCGCGCCGGATGGTCGATGACACGGAGCGCTCCACGGCGCTGAGGTGATCGACATGGAGATCCATGGCTACCGATTCTCCTCCGGTGCCGATGGTACTTCCACGAGGGATGAGCGTCTTCGCTCCGGACGTGGTTCGGCATGCTTCCCATGGAGCGCGAAGCTGTTGTAAAAGAGTCCTCTTCCTTCACAGCAACGGCTTCGCCATTCGTCCCCCGCGACGGGGCGGGAGGATCGGGCGAGGTCGGCGTCCTGGCCCCATTCAGGAGATTCACGATGTCGTCGTCCTCCGCGCCACCGGTGCGCATCCGCGCCGGCAGCTACGCCGCGGTGGCCTCCGTCCGCTTGCGCGCGATCCTGCAGTATCGCGCCGCTGCGCTCGCCGCCGTGGCCACACAGGTGTTCTGGGGACTGCTGCGCCTGATGATCCTGGACGGCTTCTACCGCAGCGATCCGGCGGCCAGCGACTTCTCGACCGTCCACCTGGTCTCCTACGTCTGGCTGGGGCAAGCACTGTTCGGGCTGTTCCCGATGAACGTCGACCCGCTGGCGTCCGAGCGGATCCGCAGCGGGGCCGTCGCCTACGAACTGCTCCGCCCGCTCGACCTGTACGCCAACTGGGGCGTCAGCGTCATCGGCTGGAGGATCGGCAGGACCGTGCTGCGCGCGGTGCCGTTGCTGCTGTTCGCGGCCGTGCTGCTGCCGCTCATCGGCGCCCGGAGTTGGGCCGTCGACGCGCCGGCGAGCGTCGCCGCAGCGCTGGGCTTCGCGGTCGCGATCGCGCTGGGCGTGCTGACCGGCATGGCGATCACGCTGCTCGGCCAGACGATCATGCTGTGGACACTCAGCTCCACCGGCTGGAACGCGATCCTGCCCCTCGCCTCCTGGATCTGCTCCGGCATGGTCGTGCCGCTGCCCTACCTGCCCGACGTGGCACGGGCGGTGCTGGAGCTGCTGCCGTTCGCGGGGCTGATCGACACGCCGTTCCGGATCTACTCCGGACACCTCGCCGGCTCGGAGGCAGTGCGGGCACTGCTGATGCAGGCAGCGTGGGTCGTCTGTCTGGTGGCGGCCGGACACCGGCTGATGGCTGCCGGGATCCGCAAGGTGGTGATCCAGGGTGGATGATCCAGGAGTGGATAGCGATCCAGGAATGGATAGGGTCGGACCCGGCGGGCTCCGCATGGCCGTGCGCTACGCGGCCGCCAACCTGCGCGCGGAGATGCAGTACCGCTCGTCGTTCCTGATGGACTCGCTCGGCACGCTGCTGTCGGCGGGGGTGGAGTTCCTGGGCATCTGGGCGCTGTTCAATCGATTCGGGAGCATCAGGGGCTGGACGTTGGCGGAGGTGGCGCTCTTCTACGGAGTCGTCCACGTCGTGTTCGCGGTCGCCGAGGCGATCGGGCGCGGATTCGACCTGTTCGGTCCGCTCATCAAGGAGGGGGCGCTGGACCGGGTGCTGCTGCGCCCGCGCTCGACGCTGCTGCAGGTCCTGGGCAGCAGCCTCGCTCCGAAGCGGATCGGCCGGCTGCTGCAGGGATCGGTGGTGCTGGGCTGGGCGCTCTCCGCCCTGGAAGGCGGCCCCGCCCTGGGCGACGTCGCGCTGTTGCTGTGGGCGTTCACGGGTGGCGTCGCCGCCTACTTCGCCTTGCTCATGCTCTCCGCCGTCCTGTCGTTCTGGACCACCGAGACGCTGGAGCTCTTCGCCATCGTCACTCACGGCGGCGTGGAAACCACGCAGTATCCGATCCCGGTGTTCCACCGCGCGCTCCGGTACCTGTTCCTGTTCGTGGTGCCGATCGGCAGCGTCACCTACTTCCCGGTCGTGCACGTCCTCGGCCGCCCGGATCCGCTGGGCGCACCGGGCGGCTGTCGCCTGGCTCGCCCCGATGGCCGGATTCATCTTTCTTGCCCTGACGGCCGTCCTGTGGCAGCTCGGCGTGCGGCGGTACACCTCGACCGGCTCGTAGCGGCGATCCTCGCGCTTCCATCGGCCGCGCCGTTGCGGTAACGTCACCGTTCGCCTCCTCGCTTTGACGGCCTCGTGATCCGCTGCCCGGGACCGGTGCCGGGCGGCGACGGACGAGGCCGGCGTCCTTGACCGATCAGGAGATGTCGCATGAGCTCGTCGTCCGCTTCCGAGATCCACATCCGCGCCGCCGGTCTCACCAAGCGCTTCCGCGTCGCCGAGCGCAGGGCCGGCATGCTGGGCGCGCTGGCCGGCGTGGTGCGGCGCCGCCACCGGCTGGTAACGGCCGTGGAAGACGTCTCCTTCACCGTGCGGCGGGGCGAGCTGGTCGGCTACATCGGTCCCAACGGCGCCGGTAAAAGCACCACCGTGAAGCTGCTGTCGGGCATCCTGGTGCCGGACGCCGGCACCTGCCGGATCGACGGCATGACGCCGTGGATCCACCGGCGCCGCTACGTCGCCTCCATCGGCGCGGTGTTCGGACAACGAACGCAGTTGTTGTGGGACCTGCCGGTGGTCGAGTCGTTCGACCTGCTGCGCGACATCTACCGGGTACCGCAGAACCGCTACGCCGAGACGTGCGAGGAGCTGGTAGAGCTGCTCGGCCTGCAGGACCTGCTGGACACGCCGGCGCGGCAGCTCAGCCTGGGGCAGCGGATGCGCTGCGACCTGGCCGCGGCGTTGCTGCATCGCCCGTCGCTGCTGTTCCTGGACGAGCCGACCATCGGCCTGGACGCCGTCGCCAAGCTGGCGGTGCGCGACTTCATCGGCCGGCTGCGCGACCGCGGCGTAACCGTGATCCTCACCACCCACGACATGGACGACATCGAGACGCTCTGCGACCGGGTGATCGTCATCAGCGCGGGCCGCATCGTCCTGGACGGCTCGGTCACGGAGCTGCGCGCGGCGGTGGCCGGCGAGCGCTATCTGTCGGTCGACCTGGAGGACCGGGACTGCGAGCTCTCCGTCCCCGATGCCGAAGTGGTGGAGCGGCGCGCCCATCGCGTGCGCTTGCGCTTCGATCCGCGCCGCATCTCGGCCGCCGAGCTGATCCGGCAGGTGACCGACCGCTATCCGCTTCGCGATCTGTTCGTCGAGGATCCGCCTATCGAGCGGATCATCGCCGAGCTGTATCGCCGCCATAGCTGAAGGCGATGCCGGCCGCAGCGACCCTGCGCGGCTACGTCGCGCTCGGCTCCGCCCGCCTGCGCGCCATGCTGCAGTATCGCGCGGTGGCTCTCGCCGCCCTGGCCACACAGGTGTTCTGGGGGCTGCTGCGGCTGATGATCCTGGACGGTTTCTACGGCAGCGCGCCGGACGCCAGTGACTTCTCCAGCATGCACTACGTTTCCTACATCTGGCTGGGACAGGCGCTGTTCGGCCTGTTCCCCCTGAGCGTCGACCCGCTTGCTTCCGAGCGGATCCGGAGCGGAACGGTCGCCTACGAGTTGCTGCGCCCGCTCGACCTCTATGCCAACTGGACGATCAGCGCGATCGGCTGGCGGATCGGCAGGACCGTGTTCCGCGCCGCTCCGCTGGTGCTGTTCGCAGTGCTCCTGCCCCTGTTCGGGCGCCCGGAGTGGGCGCTGGGACCGCCCGCGGACGCGGCTGCCGCGCTGGGCTTCGTCGCTGGAGTCTTGCTGGCGGTGCTGACCGGCGCCGCGATCACGATGCTCGGGCAGGCGATCATGCTGTGGACGCTCAGCTCCGGCGGTTGGAACGCGCTCGTGCCGGGGATCGCGTGGGTCTGCTCGGGGATGGTGGTGCCGCTGCCATACCTGCCCGAGTGGGCACAGACCGCGCTTGAACTGCTGCCGTTCGCGGGGCTGATCGACACGCCGTTTCGCATCTACTCCGGACACCTGGCCGGCGCAGCGGCGCTGCAGGCGCTGGCGGTGCAGGCCGTGTGGGTCGTCGTGCTGGTAGCCGGCGGCCACCGGCTGCTCGCGCGCGGCCTGCGCAAGGTGGTGATCCAGGGTGGATGATCCAGGAGTGGATAGACGGAGCAACGCCACGATGGCGCTGCACGGCCCGGGGCCGCTGCGCATGGCATTCCGTTACGCGGCAGCCAGTCTGCGCTCCCGGATGCAGTACCGATCGTCGTTCCTGATGGAGTCGCTCGGTCATGTCATGGAGGCGATCACCGAGCTCCTCGGGATCGTCGTGCTGTTCAGCCGCTTCGGCAGCATCAGAGGCTGGACCGTCTCGGAGGTGGCACTGTTCTACGGCGTCGTGCACGTCGTGTTCGCGGTGGCCGAGGGGATCGGCCGCGGCTTCGAATCGCTCGAGTCGCATGTCAAGCTTCCCCACCGGCCGGGTCGGACCGGCGTTGGCATGGGAGAAACACG
>JAPPNY010000159.1 GCA_028818385.1 Spirochaetaceae bacterium | reverse complement strand
TTCCAAGATTCAACTCGATCCTGCCCAACGAGTTGTGAGTTTACGGACAGGAACTTACTAGTGACGATAGCGCTTCGGTAACCTTTACCGGAATTCACCGGGAAAAAGGGAATGAGGCGGGAATGGTCTACATCATTAACGCGCACGATTGTCACGCTTCAACGTATAACTTGTCACGATTGAGGAATCGATTATTCACTGCGATTACTAGAAGCAAGGCTTGGATTAGGGTCCTTGGGATTGGAAGCAAAATGGAGTCTCTATCCGAGGAATACGATGTATTGAGGTCCCGGGATTTCAGGCTTGAGTTCCTCTACCCAACTGAGGAAGAACGACAGAACCTTAAGATTGTACATAGAGATATGTCGGTTCGAGAGCTTGAACAGCTTCGCCGAAGGGACAAGCTCTTGTCGGAGTTGATATCGGACTTGGAGTCAGGTCACATGAGCGTCCAGGACCTTGACAGTGATATCGTGGAGAAGGTAAGAAGGCATTTCGGGAAGGGTAATTGAGACGGGTGTCCGCGCCGAGGGAGACGCTGAGACAGATAAACGTACTGATTTCTTATTTGGTGGAGAAGGGCCTAGCGGATCAACAGCAATATGCCGTGCTTCATAGTCGTGGGTCTCGGGTCGAGGACGTGTCATTTGCAAAGTGGCGTCAGGTGAGTATTGCGCTCAGAGACATCAGCTATACGGACATATATCATCGTCTTGCAGAGGCTCAAGCTTACAATGTCAAGATGCTGGATGGGGCTCTTATCCAAATGATGTATTCGTTTCAAGCGGAAGTGGTGCACAGGCACCGATTGGCGTTTTTCCCTTCTCCACATCTTGAGGAGTTCCATAACAACCCTGAAATTTACTTGGATGATGAGCTCTATGCGGAGGTGGTTGCCAATAACATTGTTCCGGTACCAATCAGATTTGACTACGATAAGCGATATCAAGGAGCTGAAGATGATGGAGATGATGTCTATGCACATCCGGTTTCGCATGTGACGTTGGGCCAATACGAGAACTGTCGAATTCCGGTATCAGCACCAGTTGCTCCACACCGCTTTGTCGAGTTTATTCTTAGATGCTTCTATCATAGAGCCTTCGTTCGGCGCTTTGGAAGGCTTCCGGGAGTAGTGAGGGGTTTTCACGAAACGATCCGGCCGGAGGAGCGAGATACGATTCATGTCGTCGTGCCAGGGTAGCGTACCACGGTAGAAGCATGTGTGCGTCGATGTCCTGAGGCCGGCGGGGAAGTGGCGGTGGAGAGTCGTCGTCCGTGGCGTCGCTCATCGGGCACCTTGCCGCATCGTGTAGTGGGCGGGGAAGTCCGGCAACATCACTACTTACTGGATGTCGGAGCGTACAGCGCGTGGATGTCGCCGATCATCGCGGATCTGATCGTCGGGGCGGACGCGGTGTTCTGAGAAATCGGCGACCCGTTCGTGACGCACTTGGACGAGATGTTCCTTGAGGATGCCCGCCACGGCGTCGGTGTGGCGTGGCACCAAGACAACGCCTACTTCAGGATCGCCGATTCCTTGCGCGGCACGGCGATTTGGATCGCCATCCACGACGCGAACCCTCGCGTGGCCGCCCGAGGAACGGGCCGCGCCGATCGAGCTGGAAGCTGGCGGGGTCGCCTTCTTTGGCTACGGCACCGCCCACTGCACGCGTGCCAACACCTCCGACCGCGAACGGGCCGGCATGGCGTTCCACTTCCTGCACGCCGCGTACGTGGCTCCCGATCTGGTCGAAGGCGACCGCCGCACCCGTCCCTACGTGACCGGCCCCCGAGCCACCGGCGGGCGTGCGGAGTACGGGGGTCGAGGTCGCGGGCACTTGGGAGCGGGAAGTGGAACGCGGGAACGGCGCGCTGGACCCTGGTTGTGGAGCGGCCAAGCCTGTGTAGCGGGGGGCGGCTGCGCTCGTGTATCCTCGTGTCGATGTCTGCGCGGTCTCAATCCGTGATCGCCGACGCGCTCGCGTTGCCGCCCCTTGAACGTGCGGAGGTGATCGATCGGCTCTACCAAAGTCTCCGATCTGACCGCGAGAGGGAGATCGAGTCGGCCTGGGCCGGGGAATCCGAACGGCGTATTGATTCCTATCTCGCCGGTCAAGCGGACACCGTCCCGTACGAGCAGATCAAGAGACAACTCTCTCAACCGTGACGGTTGAGTTCCTGCCGCAGGCCGAACGGAATGGGCCGAAGCCATTTCTTCGAGGCACGCCATGGCCACACTGAGTGACGAGCAGGTTGCGTTCTTTCACGAGTTCGGCTTCCTGATTTTCCGTCAGTTGCTGGGCGCCGATGAGGTCGAGACCATCGCGCGCGAAGCGGCAGTCGCAATCGAGGAGACCTACCAGGGCCGGGACGGCGGCAACCGGGGCAGGTGGGCACCGCTCCAGCGCCCGTCGACCCCGTTCAGCGCCTCCCTGCTCGAGGACCCGCGCTTCTACGGCATGGCGACCGAGCTGTTCGATGACAGCCTCATAGGCCTCATGTCCGACATGCTGGTGTGGCTTGGCGACACGGGCTGGCACCGTGACCAGGATGTGCCCGGCAACACCGGACTGAAGTTCCTGTACTACTTCGACCCGCTTACGACGGAGACCGGCTGCCTGCGCGTCGTGCCTGGCTCCCATCTTGAGCTGGATCGGAACGAGGTCGGTGACGTCGAGCCCGTGCGCCTTACCTCGGGCCAGGATCATTACATGCAGGTCGTGAGCGAGCTCGCGGGCCCGCGCCACGCCGAAGTGCCGCCCGACCAGGCGCTGCTGCCGCCGGTGGCCGTGGAGACCATTCCCGGTGACGTGATCGTCTTCGCGCTGCCGTTGCTCCACGCCAGCTTCGGCGGCGCTCCCAACCGGCGCATCGGCTCCAGCATCTACTGGGCTCCGCCAGGAACGCCGGAGCTGGCGGAGGCCCGGTGCCGCGAGGCGGGCATCATTCAGAGCAACCATCACCGGATGTTCAACTACCCGCCCGAGGCGCCGTTCGCACACCCCGACTGGATCGCCAGGGCCGAGGGCAACCCCGTGCGAGAGCGGTGGGTGGCGTGCCTGCGCGACCTGGAGTGGATCCCGCGACGGGTGTGACGTGGCCGGAAAATCCGGCAACATCACGGTCATGCCCGCTACAGCACCGTACGGCACGTGGAAGTCGCCGATCACCGCCGACCTGATCGTCCAGGACGCGGTGCAGCTCGGGACGATCCAGCTCGACGGCGAGGACGTGTATTGGACGGAGATGCGGCCGGCCGAGGGCGGACGCAGCGTGATCGTGCGGCGCACACCGGACGGCACGGCGCGTGACGTGACGCCGGCGCCGTTCAACGTGCGCACGCGGGTGCACGAGTACGGCGGGCTGTGCTTCTGGGTCGCGGACGGCGTGGTGTGGTTCGCCAACTTCGCCGACCAGCGGCTCTACCGGCAGGAGCCGGGCGCGGCGCCGGTGGCGATCACTCCCGAGGGCGTGGACCTGCGCTACGGGGACGGCATGGTGGACCGCGCGCGGGGTCGCCTGGTGTGCGTCCGCGAGGACCACCGGGAGGCGGGCCGCGAAGCGGTCAACACCGTCGTCGCGTTGGACCTGGCGGCCGGCGGAGCCGGCGAGGTGCTGGTGTCCGGCAGCGACTTCTACGGCTACCCGGCGGTGAGCCCGGACGGCACCCGGCTGGCGTGGCTGGCGTGGAACCATCCGCACATGCCGTGGGACGAGAGCGAGCTGTGGGTGGCACACCTGCGTGCGGGCGGCTCGGTCGCCGCGCCGCGGAAGATCGCCGGCGGCCGCGGCGAGTCGGTGTTCCAACCGGAGTGGTCCCCCGACGGCGTGCTCCACTTCGTCTCGGACCGGAGCGGCTGGTGGAACCTGTACCGCTGGCGGGACGGGCAGTGCGAGGCGATGGCGCCGATGGAGGCCGAGTTCGGGGCGCCGGCGTGGCAACTCGGAACCCGCACGTACGCCTTCGAGTCCGCCGGCCGCATCGTCTGCCGGTACGTGCAGGAAGGCCGCTGGCAGGTGGCGGCGCTGGATACGCGGAGCAGGCGGCTGACCCCGGTCGAGACCCTATTCACCGAGCCGGCGCGCGGCGGCGACATTAAGGCTGCCCGCGGCCGGGTGGTGATGGTCGCTGCCTCGGCGAGCCTCCCCAGTTGCTTGGTGTCGCTGGATCTCGCCAGCGGCCGGATCACCCGGTTACAGGAGTCGCAGAAGGTCGCGATGGACGAGGGGTACCTCTCCGCCCCGCGACCGCTCGCGTTCGAGACCACGGACGGCAACACCGCGCACGCCCTGTACTACCCGCCGCGCAACCGCGACTTCGCAGGCCCGCCGGAGGAGCGGCCGCCGCTGCTGGTGATGAGCCATGGCGGGCCGACCAGTGCGGCCTCCACCGCGTTGAGCCTCGGCATCCAGTTCTGGACCAGCCGCGGCATCGCGGTGGTGGACGTGAACTACGGCGGCAGCACCGGCTACGGAACGGCCTACCGGCGCCGGCTCAACGGGAAGTGGGGTATCGTGGACGTGGACGATTGCGTCAACGCCGCCCTGCACCTGGTCCGCGCTGGCGAGGTGGACGGCGAGCGGCTGCTGGTCACCGGCGGCAGCGCCGGCGGCTTCACCACGCTGGCCGCGCTGACCTTCCGCGACGTGTTCCGCGCCGGCGCCAGCTACTACGGGCTGAGCGACCTCGAAGCGTTTGTCCATGAGACCCACAAGTTCGAGTCGCGCTACCTGGACTCCCTGATCGGTCCGTATCCCGATCAGCGCGACCGCTACCGGGAGCGCTCGCCGATCCACCACACCGACCGTCTCTCCTGCCCGATCATCCTGCTGCAGGGCCTGGAGGACCGGGTCGTGCCCCCGAATCAGGCCGAGGAGATGCTTGAGGCCATGCGCCGGAAAGGGTTGCCGGTCGCCTACCTGCCGTTCGCCGGCGAACAGCACGGCTTCCGCAAGGCCGAGAACGCGAAGCGCGCCCTGGAAGCCGAGATCCTCTTCTACTCCCGCATCCTCGGCTTCACCCCGGCCGACGCGATCGAACCGGTAGTGATCGAGAACCTCTACTAACGCGCCACCGACGCCGGCGCTGCGGTGGCGGCTTCCAGCAGGCGGGTACCGCACAGGGCGTCCGTGATGGCGTCGACGAACTCGGGGACATCGTCGGGAACACGGCCGGTGACGATGGAGCCGTCGATCATCGCCGGCCACCCGAAGTCGTAGCGCGCGCCCATGGTGATCACGTCGTCGCGGCATGCGGTGAAGCCGGCGATGCGCCGGCCGTCCACCAGGTCGGCGGCGGCCAGCACCAGCGGGCCGTGGCAGATGGCCGCAACCACCTTGCCGGCCTCGGCGGCGCTCCGGCACAGCTCCACCGGCGAGCCTTCGTCCAGGCAGTTCCAGGGGCAGAAGGCGCCGGGAATCATCACCGCGTCGAAGTCGTCCAGGCTCAGATCGGCGATCGGCACCACGGGATAACGGGTGTCGTCCAGCTCCTGGAACGGCACCGACATGCCGAAGTTGCCCATGACCGTCTGCACGCCCAGCATCGGCGGCCGTGCCACCACCGGCGCCGGGAAGGTGCCCAGGATCACCCGCGCGCCGCGCTGGTCGAACTCCATCGCCGGCACGCACAGCTCGACGTCCTCGAAGTCCTGGCCGGCGACGATGACGATGCGCTTGCCCGCGAGCAGACCGGCGGCCGGATCCTCCCAGTCCGGCTGGAAGCAGCGAGCCAGGGCACGCACGAACTGCGGGGTGGCGTCGCTGTCGCGGCCGGTGATCAGGTTGCCGTCGACCACCACCGGCTCATCCACGAAGGTGCCGAGGCGAGACAGGAACGGGCGCACGACCCGGAAGCCGGTGACCCGCTGGCCGTCGATGATGCCGGCGCTCATCAGCACCATCTGGCCGCACTCCAGGGCGCCCACCAGCACGCCCCGCTGCCAGGCATCGGCAACGAACCTGGTCACGGCGGGATCGACGCGCAGCACGTCGGCGGAGTGACCGCCCAGCACGATCAGCGCATCCAGCTCCCCGACCGCTTCCGCCGTGAGCTCCGCCTGTTCGCGGAACACGAGCGAGGTGTAGCGGTCGCCGTGAGCCATCGTCGGAATCGGGTCGAGGCGCAGTCCGAAGGTGCCCTGCACGGTGTCGGAGGTGGCGGGGCGGGTCATCTTCCAGCCCACCTCCGGCCAGCCGATCACCAGGTTGCACACCCGCGCCCCCAGCTCCATCCGACGGTGCGGCTGCATTTCACGCCGACCTACTCATCGTGGTTGAACCAGGTAGAGCTGTGGTTTGCGAAGATCTCGCGAGATGTGATCGCTCGCGGAGTGTCCACTGGTTCAGTCGGATCGCCGTGTCACTACCGCGTCCGAGCGTTGGCCGTGGGCAGCACGGAGTCCTCATCAGCAACGGTCCAAGAATCGCCGCTACTCTGCTTGACGACGATGTGCGTCTCCAAGTGTACCCGCGCTGCCATGTTCACTAGCCGATCGATGCTGAATTTGCTGATCCTGCCGTTTACCAGCTCACTCACGCGGGACCGTGGCACCCCGAAACGTTTCGCAGCTTCTACCTGGGTGATCTTCTGTCGTTCAACATACTCGGCAAGAGCGATCATGAGCCTGGAACGAATCTTCAGATTGGCAGCCTCCGCAGGTCTCTCCGAAATAGCATCCCAGACGTCAGTGTATGGCTTCGTATTCATCATCAGTTACCTTTCAGAAAAGAGAATCAAATCAAGTTTCGACATTCGTCGAAACTACGAGTTCTATCAAGTCCCTCCTATAACCTCCTTCAGGCGCTTTCTGGCGATCTCGATGTCGTTCTTCGCTGTCCTCTGGGACTTCTTCACGAACACATGCAAGATGTACACCGCATCGCCGATTGTCGTCGTGTATATGCTTCGATATGCGTTGCCGGAAACCCGTACGCGGAGCTCACGCACGCCGCGCCCGATACTCGGCATCGGCCGCCAATCGCGTGGGTTCATGCCGCGCTGAATCATGGCGAGCTGCTGCCCCATGTCATGTTTGGCATCCCTTGGGAAACGACGGAGATCGTCGAGAGAGGAGCCAACGAACACGACATCCTTCATGTCACAGGTCGCAATGTCTCACATTTGAGACATGATGGTCAAGGTAACGCTCTCAGCGTCGCGAGCAAGCTACGCAAGATGGGGCGCGCAGGACGCGCTCAGTCCGACACCGCAGGAATCACCAGATTGAGGCGCGGCACCAGACGCGGCAGCGGCGCACGCGGGCGATGCCGCCGCTGGCGAGTAACTCGATGCCTGCGCTGTCCGGACGGGTGGGGTAGATCCGTCCAGTGAGGGCCGCGCGCCGGTTGGCGAACGCTTCTACCACGGATCGGTCGAAGAACACCGTCAGCGTGAGCGGCTCGCCCGGCTTCAGGGCCAGCGGGGCGTCGTGCACGCCGCGGCCGACGTCGGGGTTCAGGCTGGAGTGGGTGCGATCGAGCCGCAGCACTTGGTCGTCCCGGTGCCAGGAGACGGTGGTCCGCTCCTCGCCGCCCGGCGAACGGCAAAGGGTGAGGCCGACCCACGCGGCCTCACACACCTCGACTTCCGCCTCCACCTCCAGGCAGTCGCCGTCCGCGCTGTCGATGCGGTAGCCGGCGCCGGGCACCAAGTCTACTCCGGCGACCTCTGCGTTCGGGGCGGTGGCGGCGCGGACCTCCGGTGGCACGTCGATGCGGAGCTCGTCGCCCTCGACCGAGAGGGCGCGGGGCAGCGACATCATGCCGGCCCAGCCGGCCTGCAGGGAGGCGTCGACGGGGCGATCCTCGCGGATCCAACCGAACAGCAGATGCCGGCCGGACGCGTCGCGCAGCGTGCGGGCGGAATCGAATTGCGGGCCGTGGTCGACGAGCTGGCGCCGCCGCGCGACGAAGCGGTGGTCGCGGTAGTCACCGGTCAGGGCGACGGTGCAGCCGTCGGAGAACAGCATCACGTGGCGGTCTCCGGACTTGAAGAAGTCGGGGACCAACCAGCGCTCGCCGGGGACCGTGCCTTCGCAGAAGGGGTGCAGGTACTCCCACGTGATCAGGTCGGCCGAGCGGTACAGGAATGTCAGGCCGGCCGAACCGTCCTTGTAGGCGCCGCCGAGCAGCAGGTACCAGGTGTCGCCTTCTCGCCACACGTGCGGGTCGTGCCAGGCGTTGAGGCGGCCGCGGAACTCCTCGGGCGGGTCGGCCAGGATCGGGTTTCCGGGGTGCTTGCGCCAGTGGACGAGGTCGTCGGAGCCGGTGGCCAGGCACTGGGTCAGGCACCACACGCGGTCCTTGAGCGCGAGCGACTTCCGCACCAACCCGGAGTAGAGGATGGTCGGCACGCCGTCGGCGATGACCGTGCAGCCGCTCCAGCAGCCGTTGCGGTCCGGCCCGGTGGTGCCGGGCGTCAGCGCCGCCGGCAGGTGCTCCCAGTGCAGCAGGTCGGTGCTGACCGCGTGGCCCCACTCGGGATCGCAGCCGAACGCGCCCACGTTCTTGGGGTCGTACTGGTAGAAGAGGTGGTAGCGCCCGCGGTGATGGATCGTGCCGTTGGGGTCCTGGATCCACCCGGAGGGCGGCAGGAAGTGGAAGCGCGGCCGGTAGCGGTCGTCGATCGCGGCCGGGCCGCTACTCCTCGGTGACGAAATGCTGGTACAGCGGCTGCACGTCGGCCGGCAGCCGCTCGAACACGTCGCGGCGCATGGGCACCGCGTCGTAGTTCTTGCCGCCGGTGGCCAGGACCATGCGGTCGTGGTCGGGGGTGCCGCGGATCGACGGCGTAAGGTTCAGCCACCACGGCGCGTAGCGGATGATCAGCGCCACCCGCAGGTCGTCGCTCACGTTGGCCGCCACGGCGTGCCAGAGGCGGCTGTCGTAGAGCAGCACGCTGCCGGCGGTGCCGGTGACCTGGAGCTGGTCGGGGTGGGGGCCGTCCTTGTCGAAGCCCGTGAGGGTCTCGCCGGCCGGGTTGTCGGTGAGCTTGTGGCTGCCGGGGACGATGAAGGTGCCGCCGTTCCGTGTGGTGAAGTCGGTGAGCATCCAGATGCCGGACAGGTGCATCAGCGCGTCGGGGTAGGGCGCCTTGACGTGCGTGGAGTTGGTGGCGTTGTAGGGCCAGTCGGAGTGCCAGTAGCCGCGCACGCTGCCGGGGTTGGTGATCACGCAGTCGGTGCAGGAGATGCGCACGAAGTCACCGAACAGCGCGGTGGCGACGCCCAGGATGCGCGGGTCGGACAGGTATTCGGCGAAGCACTGGGTCTCGTTGATCACCTGGCGCAGGTTGTCCACGCCGGGGGACCCGACGCGGTGGCCGCGCGAGCGCGTCTTCTCCAGCTCCGCGAGGGCCTGCGCGTGGTTGGCGCGCTGCGCGGCGAACACCTCGTCGCGCACGTGGCCGACCTTGTCGGCCGGGATCACGCCGGGGACGACGCAGTAACCGTAGCGGCCGAGCGTGTCGACGATCTCCTGGGTGGTGCTGCCGGTGGCGGGGCTGCGCGTGGGAGCAATGGTACTCATGGCGGACAAGATTATAGCAAACGGGCGCTCACGGCGCCGGTGTGAGCTCGATCCGGTGCGCGCCGCCGGTCAGCCGCAGGGTGACCGATGCGGGCGACAGCTCGACGCCATTGGCCGTGCCGGGACCGGCGGGGATCGCGGTCGTGCTGTCGTCGCGGGTCAGCCGCAGGTCCGCGCCCGCGTCGCGGGGCAGCACGACCTCGGTCTCGAGCCCGTCGGGCAGGTCGACCTGGAGAGTCAGCGCCGTGTCCCGTCGCTGCCAGCGGACGCCGATCGGCCCGCGCGCGGACGGCAGCACGCCGCGTGCCCACCGCAATTCCGGCACCTCCGGCGGGGCGATCCGGCACCGCGCGAAGCCGGGGCCGGCCGGCAGGATGCCCAGGACGTGTCGGGACAGCGTCCAGGTCGGGGGCACGGACGAGGAGTGCACGAGGCCGGTCAGCTCGCCCGAGTAGGGGCTGGGCGAAGCGAACTGCGGCTCGGTGGTGAAGCGCGACTCCGCGCGCGCCATGGCGCCGCGCTCGCGCACGAACATGCTCCAGCTCTCCCACATGGTCGGCGCGTCGGTGGCGGCCATCATCGGCGCGTAGCGCTCGCGCATGATGCGCACCGCCAGGTCGGTGCGGCCGGCCGCCGCCAGCCCCTCCAGCACGACGAACAGGATCAGCGGCGTGGGGCGGAGCAGGTCGTCCGGGGGCTGCTCGAGGTTTGCGACGATGCGCGCGGTCTGCTCCTCGTCGGCGACGCCTGCGACCAGCGCCATGCCGTTGGAGAGCTCGGAGACCGTCTGCGAGCGTTCGCCTTCGAAGACGCTGTCCACGAACAGGCCGCGCCCGTCGTCCCAGTGGCTGGCGCGCAGGTGCTCCCGCAGGCGGCCGGCCTGCGCCCGCCAGGAGACTGCCTCGTCCGGCTTCGCAAGCGACTCGGCCAGGTCGCCCAGGACGGCGAGGAAGCGCGCGTACAGCACGTTGAGCGTGAAGCTGGCGCCGCGCATGTCGTGCGGCATCCAGTCGATGAAGGTTTCCTTGGGGAGCTGGTAGAGCACGCCGTCGGCGCCGCGCTGCCGCTCGAACCACCCGGCGGCGCGCGCCAGGCACGGATAGAGCTCGGCGGCCAGGCGGCGCTTCTCCTCCGAGCCGCCCAGGTAGCGCTGGTGGTCGCCGGCGATGATCGTGAAGTACAGGGTCTCGGTGGGGTAGTTCTTGGGATCGTCGAACACCGTGGCGGTGAACGGGTCGGCGGTCTGCTCGCCGCGGTAGCGGCCCTCGGTGCCTGGGTACCAGGCGCGCAGGAGGCCGTCGCCGAGCTGGCCGCGCGCGGTCAGCCGCAGGTGCCAGTCGGTGAGCGCCACGTCGCCGTACGCCGCCCACACCGCGTACAAGCCCAGGGCTCCGGCGCCGGGCCAGAAGCGGCGCTCGCGGGCGGCGTCGCAGACCAGCCCGTCCTCCATGTGCAGGTCAACGGTGTCGATCGACGCCTGCCAGACCGCGTTCAGCACCGGGTCGGAGCAGGCAAAGCTGCCGGTGCGCTCGGCCGGGTAGCGGTAGGCGCGCACGCCGGCCGCGTGCAGCCTGACCGGCTCGTCCGTGCCGCGCACCACCACCTGCAGGTAGCGGAACTGCTTGTACTCGAAGGTCTGCCAGACCTGGGAGCCGGCGCGCATCAGGTAGCGGTCGCCGTAGCGGACTTGATTGGCCAGCGGCATGATGCGCCCGGCCACCAGCACCGGGCCGTACGTCATCTCGACAACGGCGCCGGCCGGCCCTTCGAGGTGCAGCCGCGGAAAGCCGAACACCTGCCGGCCGAAGTCGAAGATCAGGTACGGCGAGCGCACCCCCTGCCGCGGGTCGTCGCCGGGCCGGTAGGAGCACCGCTGCAGCACGGCCGGCTCGCCTTCCGGTGACAGGGCGTTGCCGGCGCGGTCGATGCGGGCGTGCTGCAGCCGCAGGTGCGGCTCCACCGCCATCCGCTCCGGCACCTGCACGTCGGCCGCCATGCGCGACAGCTCGATGATCTCGCCCTGCTCGACCACGCGGGCGGGGTACTCGTCGACCTCCTGCAGCATCGGCGTCTGCCGCGGCTCCAGGTACGCCCACGACGCCATCTGCTCGGCGATCACGGTCGCCGGCTCCCAGGCGGCGTCGTCGAAACCGGCCGCATGCCAGTCGGGCGGGTCGAGCCGCGCGTCGTAGACCTCGGTCACGCCGATGGTGACGCTGACCAGCCCCACGTCGCGCCGCCAGCCCTCGGCCGGCCGCACTCGCCACGCGTCGTCGGTACCGATGACGGTGCGGGTGCCGTCGGCGTCGGCGTCGTCGGCGTCGAGCTGGACGAACAATCCGGCGCGGGCGTCGCGCGAGTAGTTGTTCTGGCAGCCGTAGTGGTAGGCAAGCACCGCGATCGCGTTGTGTCCGGGCTGCAGAGCCGCGGTCACGTCGTAGCTGTCGTAGGACTTCCAGCGCGGGTCGCTGCGCGCCGGGCCGCGGCCCAGATAGGTGCCGTTGACGTAGAGGACGTAGCGGTCCTCGGCGGTGATCGCCAGCCGGGCGCGGTGCGGCGCGGCCTGGAGATCGAACGCACGGCGGGCCATCAGGAAGCGGTGGAACGGGTGGCGCTCGTCGCCGTGCCAGACGAAGCGCCCGGTCCAGTGGCCGGGGTAGCCGCCGCCGGCGGCGATCGGGTCAGCGGCCATCGGGACCTCCCGCGCGGCGCGGCTCCATGTCGACCGTCAGTGAACGGAGCGCGGGCCGCAGCATGCCCGGATGGTAGCGCGGCTCATCGGCGGGCCGAAGCGCGGGCCGGCGGGCCAGGAGCGCGGGCAGGGCGACGGCCGTCTCCATGCGCGCCAGCGCGGCGCCGATGCAGAAGTGCACGCCGTGGCCGAAGGCGACGTGGCGGAGCTCGGAGACGGGGCGGTGGACGTCGAACCGCTCCGGGTCGGCGAACACCGCCGGGTCGCGGTTGGCCGAGGCGAGCACCAGGTGCACGAGCTGGCCGCGCCGGAGGCGCGCGCCGTGGACCTCCACGTCCGCGGTGACCACGCGGCGCACCGCCGACACCGACCCGACCCAGCGCAGGATCTCCTCGACTGCGCCCGGCAGGAGCGCCGGTTCGTCGCGCAGCAGCGCCATCTGCTCCGGATGGCGGAGCAGGGTGAACAGTCCGTTGGCGATCAGGTTGGCGGTGGTCTCGTGGCCGGCCTGGAACAGGATGGCGCAGGTGGCCAGCAGCTCTTCCTCGCCCAGGAAGTCGCCCGACTCGTCGGCGTCCGCCAGCGCGGTGAGCAGGTCGTCGCGCGGGGCGGCGCGCCGCTCGGCCAGCAGCGCCCGGAAGCGGTCGTAGACGGCCATGGTCGTCGCCTGCACCCGCAGCGCGTTGTCGGCGCTCAGGTGGCCGTTGCCGTCGAAGTAGGCGCGCAGCGCGTGCGCGTAGTCCCGGAACAGCGGGTAGGCATCGGGGCCGGCCGACGGCGGCACGCCGAGCAGCTCCGCGATCACCCGCATCGACAGCGGGTAGGCCAGCTCGCCGACGACCTTCAGCCGGCCGGAGCGGTCCGCACCAGCCAGCAGCCCGGCAACGATGCGCTCCACGCTCGGCCGCAGGCCGGCGACGATGCGCGGGGTGAAGGCGCGCTGCACCAGCCGGCGCAGGCGCGCGTGGTCGGGCGGATCGCTGTTCAGCAGGCCGCCCGCCGCGAAGATGCGGTGCAGCGGGCGCAGTCGCTCCTGCGCCGCGGCCGGCAGCCGCTCCAGCAGCGGCGTCTGGCGCCCCGCGCTGGAGTAGCGGTTCGGGGCGTGCAGCATCGCCATCACGTCGGCGTGTCGGGTGACGATCCAGCCCCGCCACGGTTCGCACCAGTAGACGGGGTGCTCGGCGCGCAGGCGGGCGTATGCCGGGTAGGGGTCGGCGTAGAAGGCGTCCGACGCCAGGTGGCGGTCCAACGCCGGATCTGGCACGCTGGCCACGGTGGGCACGGTAGCATCCGGCCCGCCGGAGGAGTCCTCCATGCTCAGAACCGCGTTCATCGGCGCCGGCGGCAGGGCGCGATCGGCCCACTATCCCACTGTGACCACGGTGGCGGACGTCCGCGTCGAGGCGGTGTGCGAGCTCGACGCGGCGCTCATGGCGCAGGTGGTCGGGCAGTACGACATTCCGCGGACGTTCGGCGACTACCGGCAGATGCTCGACGCAGTCGACCTCGACCTGGTCTACGTGATCATGGGCGAGGAGCTGATGGCCCGGATCGCGATCGACTGCATGAACGCCGGCAAGCACGTGTTCATCGAGAAGCCGGCCGGCGCGAACCCGGAGGAGTCGCGCGCGCTGCTTCAGGCGGCTGAGGAGAACGGCGTGACGTGCGCGGTCGGCTACCAGCGCCGCTTCGCCGCGGTCAGCGTGGAGGCGAAGCGCCTGGTCCACGAGCACGGCGGGCCGACCCTGGCGGTCGGCGAGTTCCACAAGAACCTGCTGGGCCGGTCCAAGCCGCCGCGCACCACCATGTGGCAGGACGTCTGCCACGCGGTCGACCTGGTCCGCTACCTGGCGGGCAGCGAGGTTGCCGAGGTCACGGCGTTCCAGGACGCGCGCGGCACGGACTGGACCAACGACTACACCTCGCTGATGCGCTTCGAGAACGGCACGACCGGCGTGGTGCTTGCCCACCGATCGTCCGGTGGACGCACGCTCAAGGGGGAGCTGCACGGCCTGGGCGTGGGCTGCTCGTTCACGATTCCCGACCGGCTCGAGGTGCTGGAGGACGACCGCGAGCCGCGCACCGAGCACGGCGCCGACCTGGCGGGCGTGCCGGCGGACGATTCGCGCGCCTACGACGGCACTCTGGAGATGCACCGCCATGTGGCCGCCTCGATCCGCGACGGCTCCACGCCGATCAACGACATCCGCGACGTCGTGCACACCTCCGACCTGGTGGCGCGCCTGGAAGGCGACTCGGCCTTCGAGTAGGCCCCCCGGCACCGACGAACGGATCCGTGCAGTCACGCGGCGTGAGCCCGCACCCGGACGCCTCGTCCGAGCAGAGCATCCTCGCCCTGCGCGATGCCCACCAGTACTTCCCGAGCGGCCGCCGCCAGTTCGTGCGCGCCGTGGACGGCGTCGACCTGGACCTGCGCGACGGGCAGTCGCTGGGACTGGTCGGCGAATCGGGCAGCGGCAAGACCACGATCGGGCGCATGATCGCGCGGCTGCTGGAGCCCACCGGCGGCTCCGTCACCTTCGCCGGTCAGGACGTCACCCACCTGCGCGGCCGGGCGCTGCGCCGCTACATGCCGAACGTGCAGGTCGTGTTCCAGGACCCGCACACCTCGCTCAATCCGCGGCTGCCGATCGGCCGCATCATCGCCGAGCCGCTGCGCATCAACCGCGCGGGCAGCCGCCGGCACATCCAGCGCCGCGTGCACGAGCTGCTCGACACCGTCGGCCTGTCGGCGCGCGACGCCGGCCGCATGCCGTCCGACTTCTCCGGGGGGCAGCGGCAGCGCATCGCCATCTGCCGCGCCATCGCGCTCAACCCCCGCATCGTGGTGTGCGACGAGGCGGTGTCCGCCCTCGACGTCTCCATCCAGGCCAAGATCCTCAACCTGCTCAACGACCTGCAGCGGCAGTTCGCGCTCACCTACTTGTTCATCTCGCACGACCTGAGCGTCGTACGGCTGGTCTCCGACCGGATCGCGGTGATGTACCTCGGCAAGCTGGTGGAGACCGCTCCCGCCGACGCCCTGTTCGCGGAGCCGCTGCACCCCTATACGGAGGCGTTGCTGGCGTCGGTGCCCGATCCCTACGACCGCAAGGGATTCGCCGTATTGCCGGGGGAGATCCCGAGCAACATCACGCCGCCGCGCGGCTGTCGCTTCCATACCCGCTGTCCGCGTAAGATGGAGGTCTGCGAGCGCCGCTCGCCGGCGCTGCACCCGGTCTCCACGGGAGGCGTAGCGGAAGGGAGGTCGGTCGCCTGCTTCCTCCACCACGAGGAGGAGGAGCGGCCGGCCTCGAACCCGCACAGCCCGGGGGGCCGAACGACAACACGGGGGAGGAACCCATGAAGACCAAGACACGGCTCGGCGCCATCGCGTCGGCCCTGCTGCTGCTCGGCGCGCTCACAGCCGCCGCCGACGGCACGACCCTGAGGATCGGCCAGGTCGGCGACATCCGCAGCCTGGAACCGTACCGCAACGCGACGCCCAACTACCTGTTCATCGAGAACCTCTACGACCAGCTCCTGTTCAATCCGCGCAACGGCGGGTTCGAGGGCGAGGCGGCCGTGTCGTGGGAGATCTCTTCCGACTTCACCACCGCCACCGTCACGCTGCGCGAGGGCATGGTCAGCCACGACGGCACGCCGGCCGACGCGCACATGCTCAAGTGGGACATCGAAGAGCGGCGCAAGGGCTGGGGCCGTTCCGACATGCCCGTGTTCGGCGGCGTCGACGCGACCGTCAACGTCATCGACGACGTGACCGCCGAGATCACGCTCAGCCAGCCGTTCGCGAACATGGAGACCAAGCTGTCGCTGTTCATGCTCACCGACCCGGACATGTACCTGCGCGACGACGGCGCCGTGGCCGAGTTCAACCAGGAGGACAAGGTGATCGGCAGCGGCCCGTTCATGCTGACGGAGTACGAGCCCGGATCGCACATGCACTGGGAGAAGTTCGCCGACCACTGGGACGCGGACTCGGTCGCGCTCGAGCGGGTGGAGATCACCTACTTCGGCGACGCCGCCGCCATGGTCGCGGCGCTGGAAGCGGGCGAGATCGATCTGGCCTACCGGCCGCCGTACGCGGACGCGGTGCGCTTCCTGGACGACTCCGACTACACCGTCTGGGTCCCGGAGACCGTGGGGCTGGCCTCCATCCTGATGGTCAACCCCAACGCGCCGGGCCTGGAGGACAAGCGCGTGCGCCAGGCGGTCAGTTGGGCGATCAACCGCGAGGCGGTCTCCAGCGCCATCTTCGAGGGGCTGGGCATGGCCACCGCCTCACCGGCGGTTTCGTCGAGCTTCGCCTACACGCCGGAGCTGGACGCCATTCCGCCGCAGGGTGACCCTGACAAGGCGCGTGAGCTGCTGGCCGCGGCCGGCAACCCGGAGGTGAGCGTCAAGTTCACCTATCCGTCGAACGACACCTCGGCGGAGCTCATCGCGCAGGTGGTGCAGGCCAACCTCAAGGACGTCGGCATCACCCTGGAGCTCGACCCGCAGGAGCGCAACATCTACATCCAGATGCGCACCAGCCAGACCTTCCAGATGATGGCCTCGGTCATGGCCGGCAGCAACGGCCATCCGGCCGACCTGACCGACAGCTTCGTGTTCCATCCGGCCAACCACGGCTTCTTCAACGACCCGGAGGAGACGGTCATCCCCGAGTACCAGAGCTATGTCGACAACTTCAACAAGGGCATGGCCGCCACGACCGAGGCGGAGTCGGTGGAGGCGTGGTCGAACGCGCTGCTGGCGATCAACGACGGCGCCTGGGTACTGTTCCTGAGCTCACAGCCCTACATCAGCGTGAGCACGTCCGCGCTCAAGGGGCTCACCTGGACCCAGCACGACAAGCCGGTGTTCAAGTACGTCCACTTCGAGTAGTTCGCACCAAGCGAGCCGGTGCCGCTCCGGCGGCACCGGCTCCTTCGTCCGATGAGCCGGTGAACCCATGAGGTCGTACGTCGTCCGCCGCCTGCTCGGCGTGATTCCAGCGCTGTTCATCGGCTCCATCCTCATCTTCCTGATCATCCACCTCATCCCGGGCGACCCGGCGGTGCTGCTGGTGCCGATGTCGCCGCCGCCGACGCAGGAGCTGATCGCGGAGGTGCGCGCCGCCTACGGGTTCGACAAGCCGCTGTACGAGCAGTACCTGATCTGGCTGGGCAAGCTGCTGCGCGGCGACCTGGGCGACTCGCTCAGCAAGCCGGCCTGGACGGTCGCCGAGCTGATCACCAAGAAGATCGGCGTCACCCTGCACGTGACCGCCGGCGCCTTTCTGGTGTCGGTGCTGATCTCGCTGCCGCTGGGGATCAGGATGGGGCTCCATCCCGACGGCTTCCTGGCGCGGCGGGTGCTGCCGGTCTACACCGGTATCGGCTTCGCCATCCCGCCGTTCTGGCTGGGCATCCTGCTGATCCTGTTCTTCAGCGTGTTCCTGGGCATCCTGCCGACCTCGGGCTTCCGCAGCATCACCGAGGACCCGATCCAGTCGATCCGCTTCCTGATCATGCCGTCGCTGGCCGGCGGCATCTCCGGCGCGGTGGTGTACACGAACTTCATTTCGGCCTCGGTCAGCGAGATCGCGAAGAAGGAGTTCATCCTGGCCGCCGTCGCCAAGGGGCTGCCGCGCCGCCGGGTGGTGTACCGGCACATCCTCAAGAACGCGCTGATCCCGGTCGTGACCGTGGCTGCCCTGCAGCTTGGCACGACCGTGGGCGGCGCGGTGGTGACCGAAAGCGTGTTCGGCATTCCGGGCATCGGCCGGCTGCTGGTGGACGCCATCACCGCCCGCGACTACGCGGTGGTGCAGGCCGACTTCATGGTGCTGATCTGTGCGGTGATGCTGGCCAACCTGCTGGCCGACCTGCTGTATGGCTGGCTGGACCCGCGCATCAGGCTGGACTGATGGGCAGCGGAGACAGGGCGGAGCCGGGATCGGTACTGATGACCGCCGGCCGGCGCGTGCTCGAAGTCCTCGCCCAGACGGCGAAGCGGATGAAGGTGGCCGAGTGGCTGGGAGTCCTGGTCCTGATCGCCTACCTGCTCATGACGCTGATTCCCGGCGCGCTGGCCACTCACGATCCGATCGAGCAGGACATCCTCAACCGGCTGGCGTTCCCGTCCGCCGAGCACTGGTTCGGGACCGACGAGCTGGGCCGCGACCTGTTCAGCCGCTGCATCCACGGCGCGCGCACGTCGATCCGCACCGCCGTGATCGCCGTGCTGTTCAGCGTGATCGTGGGCGCGACCGGCGGGCTGTTCTCCGGATACGTCGGCGGCCGGCTGGACGAGCTCCTGGCCCGTACCAACGACATCCTGGTCTCCTTCCCCGGCATCATCATCGCCATGGCGCTGATCGCGGTGACCGGACGCAACCCCATCGCCCTGGCGCTGGTGATCGGTCTGGTGAACACGCCGGCGATCTTCCGCGTCACGCGCGCGGTGGCGCTGCAGGTGCGGGTGCTGCCGTACGTGGATGCGGCGCGCTCGGCCGGGGCGTCCAACCTGTACATCATGTTCCGGACGGTGCTGCCCAACTGCACCACCGAGGTCTTCATCCAGGCGCTGCTGATCGCCACTCGCGCGATCATCACCGAGTCCAGCCTGAGCTTCCTGGGCCTGGGCATTCCGCCGCCGGCGCCCTCCTGGGGGGCGATGCTCAATACCGGCCGCCGCTACCTGAAGCGCATGGTCTGGTACGGCGTGATCCCCGGCCTGTTCCTGATGGGGCTGATCCTGGCGCTGCAGTTCGTCTCGCGCTATCTGCGCCGGGTGTCTCGGTCATGAGTTCCCGCCCCGAGTTGCTGGTCGTGGAGGACCTCCACACCCGGTTCGAGCTGGAGCGGGGCGTGGTGCAGGCGGTGTCGGGATCGAGCTTCTCCGTCGACCGGGGCGAGACGCTGGGGATCGTCGGCGAGTCCGGCTCCGGCAAGTCGGTCACGGTGCGGTCGATCCTGAGGCTGATCCGCCCGCCGGGACGGATCGCGGCCGGGCGGGTGCTGCTGGACGGGGTGGACCTGCTGGCGCTCGACGAGCGGGCCATGACGGCCGTGCGCGGACGGGAGATCAGCATGGTCTTCCAGGAGCCGTCGGCCGCCCTCAACCCGGTCCTGACGGTGGGCGAGCAGATCTCGGAGGTGCTGATCACGCACCTGGGCATGGGGAAAGGCGAGGCGCGCGAGCGCGCCGTCGGCCACCTGCGCGACGTCGGCATCCCGGCCGCCGAGCGGCGCTGCCGCGACTATCCGCACCAGTTGAGCGGCGGCATGCAGCAGCGCTGCATGATCGCCATCGCGCTGGCCTGCGACCCCAAGCTGCTGATCGCCGACGAGCCGACCACCAGCCTGGACGTGACCATCCAGGCGCAGATCCTGACGCTGCTCGCCAACCTGGTGCGGGAGAAGGGGGCGGGGCTGATCTTCATCACCCACGACATCGGCGTGATCGCCCAGATCGCCGAACGGATCATGGTGATGTACGCCGGCAAGATCGCGGAGCTGGGCAGCACCGCGCAGGTGATCGACGACCCGCAGCACCCCTACACCGCGGAGCTGCTCAAGTCGCTGCCGAGCCTGGGCACCGAGCGGGGGGTGAGGCTGGAGGAGATCGCCGGCGACGTGCCGGACCTGACCGACGTGCCGCCCGGCTGCCGGTTCCACCCGCGTTGCCCGCGCGCCTTTGAGCGCTGCGCGCAGGAGGTGCCGCCCCTGGACGAGACGGGCGGCGGCCGGCGTGTCGCCTGCTGGCTGTATGATGCGGGCAGCGCGTAAGGGGAGGGGACATCGCATGCCTATCGCTCGTGGAACGTTCGACGTCAGCATGGAGGCCGAGCCTCCGTTCCTGGAGCACGACGGGATCAAGCTCAACCGGAACGTGCTCCGCAAGGAATTCTCCGGAGACGTGGCCGGCACGTCCCAGGGTCAGATGGTGGCGGCCACCACGGCCACCCCGGGCTCGGCCGGATACGTCGCCATCGAGCACTTCACCGGCTCGGTCGGAGGCAAATCGGGCTCGTTCGTCCTGCAACACCACGGATTGATGGACAGGGGCGATGCTGCGCTGACGGTGACGATCGTCCCGGACTCCGGCACAGGCGAGCTGGCCGGGATCTCGGGCACGCTCGAGATCGACAGCGCCGCGGGAGCGCACTCCTACGTTCTCGACTACGCGCATCGATGAACTCCTCAAGGCGATAGTCCGATCATCTGCCGTGCCTCGACGCCCGGACTGACGCCGAGCCCGGGCCCCGGCGGCAGCGTGTAGGCGCCATCGGCACACTCGAGCGGGCCGTCCAGCAGCCCGCGATGCTGGAGCAGAATGGAGTGCTGGAACTCGTGGCTGGCCACGGTTTCGATGGCCGCGGCGGCGTGCAGGCTGGCGGCGAGGAAGATGCCCACGCCGATGGTGGCGTGCGGCATGACCGTGATCCCTTCGGCATGGGCCAGGGCGGCGATGCGCAGGAACTCGGTCGGTCCGGTGTGGCCCATCTCCGGCTGGACGATCGCCGGGCAGCCGCGTTCGAAACGCAGCCTGGCATCGTGGGCAGTGCGCCACTCCTCGCCCAGGGCGATCGGCGTCCGTACGGAGTGCGCCACCTCCGCCTGCGCTGTCACGTCCTCCGGGGCCACCGGGGCTTCGGCGAACCAGGGATCGTACGGCTCCATCTCGCGGATCACCCGGATCGCCTCCGGCGCCCGATAGCGCCAGTGCAGGTCGACGCCGATCCGCACCTCGGCGCCGAGGGCCCGGCGCAGCGCGGCGAGCTCGGCCACCGGTCCGCTGTCGGCCAGGCCATCGGCGAACTTCACGGCGTCGAACCCACGGTCGCACCACCGGCGGGCGATGGCCACGCGCTCCGAGAGGGTAGCTGCCGGGAGGCCCGAGACGTAGGCGGGGATCGAGGTCCGCCGCCGGCTGCCGAGCAGGTCCGCGAGCGGGCGTCCGCTGAGCTGTCCGGCCAGGTCCCAGAGCGCGATGTCGACGGCGGCCAGCGCGTCGAGGTAGAAGCCGCCGGTGTATCCGCGGACGCGCATCAGGTCGTACAGGTCATCGTGGATGGCGGCCGCGTCGAACGGGTCGCGCCCGACGACGAAGTCGCCGAGCAGATCGTCGATGATCGCTGTCGTGGCGGCAGGTGCCACCAGCCCGTAGGTCTCGCCCCAGCCTTCGGCGCCGTCGGACGACGTGACGCGCACCAGCACCGAGCGGTCGAACGTCGGGTAGACGGTGCGGTTGCTGCGGCGCACGAAGTAGCCCCTGGCGTTGACCGTTTCGCCCTCGCGGAGCGGGCCGAGATAGGGATCGTCCCGCGGCAGGGTGAGCACGAACGACTGGACGGACGCGACCCGGTGGCTCACACGGTCGTCTCCGGAAGCGCGGCCGGGAGCGGTTCGATCAACAGGTCGCGCACCGCTTCGAGCATCACCGCCAGCTCGGAGCGGTCGTGCTCGTCGAGCGCCGGCACCGGCGCGCGCACGAACTCCGAGCGGATCAGCCCGCGCCGGCGCAGCGTTGCCTTGGTCATGCTCATGCGGAACACGGCCTGCATGTTCAGCAGCGGCAGGACCCTCGCGAACAGCGCCCGAAGGAGCGGCTCGTCGCCGCGGCGGTGGGCGGCGACCATCGCCGCGTGCACCTCGGTCAGCTCGCAGGCCGGCATCGTCCCGCCGGCGCCGCGCAGCAGCTCGTCGACCAGGTAGCGGCCGCCGGCGCCGCCGATCACGGTCCGTACCGTAGCCGGAGCCTGAGCCAGGAGCTGCGTGATGCGCTGCCCCGACGGCAGCGTCTCTTCTTTCACGCTGCGGATCGCGGCGACCGCCGCGGACACGGCGACGACCTCGGCGACGGCCAGTCCCGCCCCGACCGGCGGCGGTGCGTTCTGCAGGATGATCGGCAGCCCGCCGTCCGCCGCTGTGCGTGTGAAGAACGCGATCAGGCGATCGCGGTCGTGCCCGAGGGCCGGCGGCGCCATGACCATGGCACCGGTCGCGCCCAGGCGCCGGCCGTGGGAGGCGAGGGACGCAGCCTCGCGTGGATCGTCGGCGCTGGCGCCCACGATCACCGGCAGCCGGCCGCGCGCGGCGATGGCGACCGTCTCCAGGGCAGCGGTCCGTTCCTCGAAGGTCAGTTGGCCGACCTCGCTGGCCACGCCGGGATACACTAGCCCGTCGGCGCCAGCGTCCGCCGCGTAGTCGACCAGCCGGCGCAGCGACGCCCCGTCGACCGCGCCGCCGTCGGCCGTGAACGGCGTGGCCAGCACCGGCAGCGTGCCGGATACTACCGTGTCGGGCGTCACTGTCCGGTTCGGCACGCCGCCGTCTCACGGGTCGTGACGGAATTGAGCACGGGGAAGAGTACCCTGGGGCGTCGCCGGCATGCCGGGGAGCCGTAGCCCGCCTCATGCCGCGTCGATACGATGGTCCTCGGGAACGGCGGAATCGATGGGCAGGACCTTCACCTTTGTACCGGCGCGCGACCGGCCCGTGTGGAGCACGGCGCCGCTGACCACCCGCATGGTGTCGCCGTACCGCGACCGCGCCGGCCGCGTGCACATCTTCGCCGACTCCTTCGACCCGAGCGAGCCGGGCCGCTTCCAGGACCGGCTGAGCTCCTGGGCGGCGGTGCAGCGCTACTACTCGACCGCTGAGTTCGAACGCTTCGACGACCACGGCGTGGTGGTCGGACGCGGGCGCTGGATCGGCGATCCGGCCACCTCGGACGCGGACTGCGTGGGAGCCGGCAGCCCAGGCGTGACGGTGGCCGGCGATCAGGTCTTGCTGTTCTACGCCGGCCGCGGGCCGGCCGATCCGGCCGGGCCGTTCGAGTACAGCATGAACCGCGCCGACCTGCCGGGGCAGATCATGCTGGCCATCGCGCCGGCCGATGCCGACGGCGCCCCGGCCGGTCCGTTCGTGAAGCAGGGCGCGGTGACCGACTACGGCGCGCCCTGGCGCTCGATCCGGCACGACGACCCGCGGCCGGTGGTCACCGGGGACGAGATCCTGCTGTTCTTCAAGGGCATCGGCCCCGGCGACACCTACGCCAACCGGGTGATCGGGATGGCGCGCACGCCCATCGACCGCCCGGCCGGGCCGTACGCGATCCATCCCGAGCCGGTGCTGCGGTCCGAGCGCGGCTGCGAGTCGCCGCGCGTGTTCCGGGTCGGCGACGAGTGGCACATGTTCGTGCTGCGCTACGGCACGCCCAAGCGGCCGGGCATGCGTCGCTACGGCCACTACCGCGGCGCGGACCCGTTTCACTGGGAGCTGGTCAACGACGACGCCTACGTCACCACCAGCGACCGCCCCGGCGTGGGGGCGGCCGACATGTGCCCGGTGTGGACCCCGTTCGAGGACGGCCCGCCTCGCCTGGCCCTGGCCAACCGCATCGACGACGGCACCTTCGGCGACCCCGGCTTGTTCAAGCAGTGGCTGTGGGAGATCCGCGAGGTCCCGGCCGTCCGCTGACCGCTTGGCTGCACGAATTAATGAGGTTAACGGTGAAGTCGCTAAACTCATTAATTTGAGCAATACTCCCTTCCCCTACTGAGCTGACCGTCGAGTCCGATCGCGCGAGAAGCCGTGACGGACGCGCCTCGGGACGTACTCTCCGGGGGCGCCGAGCGAGCATCGCCCACCACGGAATCGTGGAGACGCCGGTTTCACCGGCTCAGTGCCATCTCGTGGTAGAACTGGCGAGGTGAAGGTCTACATCGCGGTCGATACCGAGGGCGAGGCGTGCATCACGCGGGAGTCGTCCGACACCGCCGCCTACGGGACGTTTCAGGCCGAGTACCTGCGTACGGTCGCCACGCGCGAGGCGGCGGCAGCAGTCGAAGGCGCCCGCGAAGCCGGGGCCGATGACATCGTCGTGCACGACAGCGGATTCATCCGCGGCGTCACCCCCATCGGCATGGTGCTTCGCTACGACGATCTGCCGCGTGGCATCCGCATCGCCCTGGGACGTGCGTTCATGAAGGAGGTCGCAGCCGAGGGGTTCGATGCCGCGTTCCTGCTCGGCCATCATGCGATGGCGGACACGCCCGGCGGCGTGATGGCGCACACGTTCAGCCCGGTCACCATCAAGGGCATGGCCCTGAACGGCACGCCGATAGGCGAGATCGGCATCGAGGCGCTGCAGCTCGGCGCGCTCGGCATCCCGGTGGTGCTGGTCACGGCGGACGAAGCGGGGTGCCGGGAGGCACAGGACCTGCTCGGCGACATCGAGCTGGCCCCCGTGAAGCGGGGGCTCGGGTTGCACGCCGCCGTGTCGCTGCATCCCGACGACGCGTGCGACCTGATCCGGCGCAAGGCCAAACGCGCGGTCGAGCGTCAGGGAGAGATCGCTCCGTTCCGCATGGACGGCCCGTTCGAGCTGCTCATCGAGTGCTTCACAGGCGACCAGGCGCGCACGTGGGCTGTGAAGCTCGGCGGCGAACCCGTGGGAGCGACCGGCTGCTTGGTGCGTGCGGATTCCCCGCTCGACCTCTGGTAGCGCGCGACTCCTCGGCCCGGTCTACGGCTGGACCCGGATGTCCAGCTCCTCCAGGTAGGGGACCTCGCTCCGGCCGGCGGTGTCGCTCCGCCAGGTGATCCCCAGCTCGTTGTCGAATCGGAACGGCGGACAGTCGCCCAGGTCGATCTCCGCCCACGTCCAGCTCATCTCCGGATCGTGCGCATGGACGGTCCGCTTGACGTGCCGGGTCGCCACGGTGGCGCCGTTGATGTCGGTGTCGAAGCGGTCGTCGTCAGAACCGTGGATGATCCGATAGCGGAGAGTGCCCCGCAGCGGGCCGCCGCCGCGGCCGTCCGCCATCCGGAACGGGTAGACCTGCCGCGTGCCGCGCAGGCCCTCGTTGAAATACAGGGTCTTGCCCTTGAACGCGCCGTGCATGCTGCGCCCGCTCTCCCGGTACTTGTAGTTGGCGCCGACGGCCGTCCAGTCGTCCTTGTAGATCGGGATGTAGTGATAGCGCCTGGCGCCGGCCTCGATGCGCTCCGGGTCGTAGACCTCGCGCATCCAGCCCAGCATGCGCTCCCACTGGTTGTGGTTGTTGGGCTGGCGCGATCCGTACGGGTTGCAGTTGTTGGGCGTGTTCCAGAATCCGATCCCCTGTGCTCCGGCCGCGTAGTAGTTGTACGCCGAGCCGCGCGCTTCCTCCGGCGTGTTGAGCATGCTGTGGTACCCGCGCCACATCGGCGCGGTGCCCACCGGCCGGTCGTCCGGCTCCGGCTTGCCCGTCCACGAGCCGCCGATCATGTCGCCCATCATGGCGTACACCTCGCAACCGGTCCCCTGCGCGGGGCCGGCGAACTGCTCGACGTTCAGGGCCGGCCACGTGCAGTTGTGCTCCGACGGCACGACGTAGTCCAGGTAGCCGCGCCTGATCCAGGCGGTCACGTCGCACCCCAACAGCAGGTTCTCGTCGATCGTGCTGGCCACGCGGGCTCCGAGGACCAGCCGATCGACCCCGCGCTTGCGGGCGGCGTCATCGAGCATCCCTCGAATGGCGCCGACGAACCCGGTCATGATCGGCGCCTTCTCCGGCCCGCGGTCGCGCTCGAAATGCTTGGCCCAGCGCATGAAGTTTAGCTCCAGGCCGTCGACGTCGCGCTCCGTGGCGAGCTCCCGCATGATCGCCAGGCGATGCTCGCGTACCTCGGCGTGGCTGTAGTCGAGCGCGACCTCCTTGACGCCGTCGTGCCGCCGAATCGCGTACTGCGGGTGCTCGATGCTGAAGATCGGGCAGCCTTCGATCTCCCACAGGTGGTCCTTGTGATGCGTGTCGCTCATGCGGATCTCGGCCAGCACCTTGATGCCCTTGTCGTGCAGGTTGTCGAGGTATATCTGCAGCAGGTCCGTTCCCTGTTGCAGCAGCACGTCCATCCCGCGGGTGAAGACCGATCGGTCGCCGGGCTCGAGCCTCTGTCCCATGATCTCGCCGGCACTCGTTCGGTACATGCAGACGTCCGGGCAGGCTGACAGGAGCGCCCAGTAGTCGATCGGGATGCGCTCGGTGGTCCAGTCCAGAAACCGGTGGACGGTGTCCACCGCGTCCGCCGCCTCCAGCACGGAGAGCACGCTGGCGTCGTCGCTGTACGCGACCTTCATTCGAGCCATTCATCAATCCTCATCGCGGAACGTGATGTCCGGCGAGCGCCGAAAAAAGGCGAGGGCACTGCGCCCTCGCCTTCATGGACGGCTCGCGGCCGCTACTGCATCGCGTCGTACAGGCGCTGGAACTCGGCGATGACCTCACCGAGTCCGGCGGCGTTCAGGTCGGCCTGGAACTGATCCCAGGCTGCGTCGATGTCGACCACGCCGGTGATCGCCTTGTGGTAGAACTCGTTGCTGATCGTGTTCAGGTCGCCCCGCTTGGCGGTGTACACCTCGTTCACGCCGTCGTGGGTGAAGGCGACGCCCCAGTAGTTGACCGGCAGCGACGCCACCCAGTCGTACACCTCGCGGGCCGCGCTGGTGAGGGTGGGATCCTCGTCGCGCAGGATCGGGAACCTCCCCCAGAAGCCGACGCCGTCGTGATGGGCCGTCTTGGCCTCCTCGACCCTGATCTTGATCTCGCCCTCGGACCCGCGGTCCCAGTGCACGCCTTCATTGCCGTACACGAGCGTGTTGAAGAGGTCCCGGTCGGCCAGGATCTCGTTCTGCATCTGCATGATCTTGATCACCTTCTCGTCCGAGGCCTCGTGGCCGAACGCGCCGCCGTTGCCGAAGATGAACAGGCTGGGATACGGCATCGCCGCGCCGTACTTCCCGTCGGGACCCTTCGGCGGGGGCAGGAACGCGAACTCGGCATCGGGCGTGTGCGCCCAGACGAGCTGTTTCGGACCGCGCGGCGTGTCGGCGGTGAGCGCGACCGGCGGTTGCCAGTTGAGGCCGAAGTCGCCCATGCCCCAGCCGTCGTAGAACTCTCCGCCCTTGTTGGTGGCGAAGGTCGGGTCGATGACGCCCGCCTCGTACCACTCGGCCAGCGTCTTGAGCGCCTGCTTGTACTCGTCCTGCGAGTTGGCGTAGATGACCTGGCCGTCCTTCACGTAGAAGGACTTGTCCTGGTACCCGTAAGCCGCGAACACCCAGGAGAAGCCGAGCCCGTAGACGAACGAGATGTGGCTCATCCCGTAGGTGTCGTCCTTGCCGTCGCCGTCCGGATCTCCATAGGTGAACTGCTTCAGCAACTCGAAGTGCTCGTCGATCGTGACCGGGTCCTCGGTGATGTTCAGGTTGTCCATCCAGTCCTTGCGGACCAGCGGCAGATAGGACGATTCGACCTCCGCCCAGTTGTTGTAGGGAAGCGCCCACGCCTCGCCCTTGTAGGTCATCTCCCGTTCCAGGCGGTCGCCGAACATGGCCTCCATCCGGTCAGCCCACTCCGGCGCATGCTCCCAGAGCCACTCCTTGGGATAGGACCGCAGCAGTCCCTGGTCGACCAGGCTCTGCCCGAACGCCAGCTTGACGCTCACGTAGTCCGCCGTGTTGCCCTCCGCGAACCACAGGGGAAGCTTCTCGTTGTCGGCGGAGGAGATGTTGGCGATCTCGATCTTGACGTTGAACCGCTCCTCGATGAGTTGCTGCATCATGTTGCCTTCGGGCGGCTGCGGCTCGCTGTCGAGATAGTAGGGGCCGAGCCACTTGAGCTCCATCACCTCCGTCTCCGCCGTCTCCGTGGTCGGCGCCGAAAGGGCGGGCACGGCCGCCAGCACGAGCGCCGCCGCCGCCAGCAGCGTGAGCGCGCGGTTCCTCGCCTTGATGTTCCTCATTGCGTCATCTCCTTGTCGTATGCGAGCATACGTTGATGCGGTGTCGGACCGCTTACCGTCGGGCGTACGGCCGGCCTTGTCAAGAGGACGGCGGCCAGGGGCCGCGCAGCGAGGGGTCGGGCCGCAGAGGGCCTGACACAGGCGCAACGCACCGGCGGCCGTGAGCACACCGCCGGCAGGCGTTGGGCCTGTGCACCTGTCCGCCGGCGCGCCGGACGCGGCGGCACGGAGATCGTCCATATGGCCGCGGCTGAAACGCGAGCTGTACCGTTACCGGCACTGTTACCTGCTGCTGTTGCCGGCGGTGATCTTCTTCGTCGTGTTTCACTACCGGCCGATGTACGGCGCCATCATCGCCTTCAAGGACTACCGGATCGTGGACGGCATCATGGCAAGTCCGTGGGTCGGATTCAAGCACTTCGAGTGGCTGTTTGGCGGCTATTTCTTTCTGCGCGTATTGAAGAACACGCTCATCATCAGCGCCTATCGCATCGCCTTCGGATTCCCAGCGCCCATCCTGCTGGCGCTGCTGCTGAACGCCGTGCGCCATCTTGGCTTCAAGAAGCTGGTGCAGAGCGTGTCGTACCTGCCGCACTTCATGTCGTGGGTCATCCTGGGCGGCATCGTCAGCCAGATGCTGCATCCCAACCACGGCGTGGTCAACGACATCGTGGCCCTGCTGGGCGGCGAGCGCCGGCTGTTCCTGGGCGATCCACGGCTGTTTCGCGGGATCCTGATCAGCACCGACATCTGGCAGAGCGTCGGCTGGGGATCGATCGTCTATCTGGCCGCGATCGCCGGCATCGATACGGAGCAGTACGAGGCGTCGATCATCGACGGCGCGAACGGCTTCGCGCAGGCGCGCTACATCACGATCCCGTCGATCATGCCGGTGATCGCGATCATGTTCATCCTGCGGCTGTCCGGGATCATGAGCGCCGGATTCGACCAGATATTCAACCTCTACAATCCGCTCGTGTACGAGGTGGCCGACATCATCGACACCTACGTCTATCGCACCGGCATCCAGAAGTACGCCTACAGCCAGGCGGCGGCGGTCGGCCTGTTCAAGAACGTGATCGGCCTGGCGGCGGTGCTGTCGGCGCACGCCTTCGTCCGGCGCTTCGGCGACTACGGGCTCTGGTAGCGCGCGATGTTGGCGGTCCGGCACGGCACCGGGGTCGCAGCGAGCGGCCGGCGGTTCCGCCCCTGGGGAATCGGAAACTATCTCCTGATGTGCGTCCTGCTGGTGCTTTTCGTCTATCCGTTCTGGGACGTCCTGGTGCTGTCGTTCACGACGCCCGAGAACGCCGTGCACATCGGCCTTCGACTGGTGGCGTTTCCGCTGACGGTCGACGCGTACAAGCGCATCTTCATCTCGGACACGATCTTCATCGGCTACTACAACACGCTGCTGCGCACCGTGGTCGGCACGGCGATACTGATCGCCGTCACCTATTGCGCGGCCTATGCGATTTCGAAGAAGGGACTGCCGTTTCGCCGGACGATCATCCTGTTCTTCCTGTTCACGTTGTTCTTCGACGGAGGCCTGATCGCCACCTACCTCAACATGAGATGGCTGGGGTTGTTGGGCTCCCGGTGGGCGCTGATCCTGCCGATGGCGACCAGTGCGTGGTACCTGGTGATCACGCGCAACTTCCTCCTGACGGTGCCGGGAGAGCTGGAGGACTCCGCGTTCATGGACGGCGCCGGCACGATCCGGACGGTGTTCTCCGTCATCGCCCCGGTGTGTGCGCCGGTCCTGGCCGTGCTGGCGCTGTGGAGCGCGGTGGGGCACTGGAATTCCTGGTTCGACGCGCTGCTGTACGTGAGCGACCGCGACAAGCTGGTCCTGCAACTGGTGCTGCGCAGGATCCTCACCGGCGGGCCGAGCGACATCGGCGATCTCAACATCCAGATGTTCCAGGGGACGATGCTGGAAACGGTGAAGGCCGCCACGATCGTGGTGACGATCGGACCTATCATCCTGTTGTACCCGTTTCTGCAGCGGTACTTCGTCAAGGGACTGCTGGTCGGAGCGGTGAAAGGATAAGGAGCTGCGTGATGGCTGAGGCAGAAGGGATAGACGAGCGGGAGGTGGAGTTGCGCATGGCGCTGCTCCGGGAGCGGTACGGCGAACGGTTCTCGGAGCCGGAGCAGGAGGCCGAGGTACGCAGGCAGGTCGCCCAGGAGCTGGTCAGGGTCTCCAGGACGCTCCGGGAGGCCGAGGTCGCCCCGGACCAGGAGCCGTTTCCGCCGTTCAGGCCCTACCGCGGCGACGACCGGTGACCGAGCGCGACGTCGTCTTCCTGCCGGTGCGCGAGCTGGCGGAGCGGGTGCGGACGCGGCGGGTGTCGCCGGTGGCGCTGGCGCGGCAGTTCCTGGACCGGCTGGAGCGGATCGGGCCGCGGTACAACGCGGTCATGACGCTCACGCCCGATCTGGCCGAAAAGCAGGCGCAGGACGCGGAGCAGGAGATCGACGAGGGGCGCTATCGCGGTCCGCTGCACGGCATCCCGTACGGCCTCAAGGACGTGTTCGCCACCAAGGGCTACCCGACCACGTGGGGCGCGGGGCCGCTGCGCGACCAGGCATTCGACTACGACGCCACGATCGTGCGCAGGCTGCGGGACGCCGGCGCCGTGCTGGCCGCCAAGCTGGCGATGGTGGAGCTCGCCGGCGGCACCGGCTACCGGAGGGCGAACGCCTCGTTCACCGGGCCCGGCCTCAATCCGTGGGACCCCGGCACGTGGAGCGGCGGTTCGTCCAGCGGCTCCGGTTCGGCGGTCGCCGCCGGGCTCGTGCCGTTCGCGATCGGCACGGAGACATGGGGGTCGATCGTGGGACCGTCCACCAACTGCGCCGTGTCCGGGCTGCGCCCCACCTTCGGCCGGGTGAGCCGGCACGGCGGCATGCCGCTCACCTACGGGATGGACAAGCCGGGGCCGATGTGCCTCACCGCCGACGACTGCGGACTCGTGCTCGATGCGGTTGCCGGCCATGACGATCGCGACGAGGCGACCACGAAGCGGACCTACGAGTACCGCCCCCACCGCCCCGAGCGCCGCCGCTTCCGGTTGGGGGTCCCCAAGGGAGTGCCCGATGGCTCGCAGCCGGGCGTCCAGGACCGGTTCCGGGAGGCGCTGGCCACGCTTGCCGAGGTGGCGGACATCGAGGAGGTCGAGCTTCCGGACCTGCCATACGCCGAGGTGTCCAGCACGGTCTTCCTGGCCGAGTCGGCTAGCGTCATGGAGGATCTCATCGACAGCGGCATCACCGCGGGGCTCACCGCGCCGGAGGGGCGCATCGGGATCTATCCCCGCACAGCGGTGCTGGCCACGGATTACCTGCGGGCGCTCAGGCTGCGGCGCACCATCGCGGTGGCCGCCGACCGGCTGCTTGCGCGCCACGACGCGCTGCTGTCGCCCACGCGGCCGACGGTCGCGCCGCCTGCCGACCGGCCATGGGTGAAGAAGCCCGGGGAGCGCGCGGCGGATCCGCTGGGAGCGTTCGGGAGCTGCATCGGGCTGCCGGCGATCTCGGTGCCGATGGGGTTCGCGGACGAAGGCCTGCCGATCGGCCTGCAGATCCTGGGCCGTGCCTATGACGAGAACGTGGTGCTGGCCGTCGCTTCCGCCTACCAGGGACTGACCGACTGGCACGCGCGGCACCCGCCGGATCTGCTGCGGGGGATCGTAGGCAAGTGATCGCAGGGCCCGGCTCGGCGGGGCCTGCTGCTCAGCCTAAAACGATGTTCGACAAACATTATGTCGATCGAACATAATGTCTCAGGAGCATAATTATCCCGCGCCTCCCGTTCCTCGACCGAACGCGTGAGCTGACCCGGCTGCGCCGCGCCATGTCGCGGCCGGGCGGCTCACTGATCGTCGTCTACGGGCGACGCCGGTGCGGCAAGTCCCGGCTGGTGCAGGAAGCCCTCGGCGGACGCCGGCATGCGTATTACCTCGCGGACCTCAGCGACCCCCGCATCCAGCGGGCAGCCCTCGCGGTGGAGGCCGGGCGCCTCGTGCCCGGATTCGCAGCGGCCGAGTATCCCGACTGGACGGCGTTCCTGGAGACATGGTGCGCGAGGGCGCCCGCGGATGCTTGGCTGGTGATAGACGAAGTGCCGTTTCTGGTACAGGTCTCACCAGCGCTGCCGAGCATTATCCAGAGACTGGTCGACCTCCCGGGTGCGCAGCCTTTGCGGCTGGTCGTCTGCGGTTCTTCCCAGCGCATGATGCATGGGCTGGTACTGGACGAGACTGCGCCGCTGTACGGCCGCGCTACCGAGATCGTCAAGGTGACGCCGATGCCCCCGGCGGCGTTGCACGAGGCGCTGGGACTGCCGCCGGAAGAGTCCGTCATCGCCTATTCGGTCTGGGGCGGGTTGCCGCGCAACTGGGAGCTCGCCGCCGACTACGGCAGCACGGAGGAGGCGATCGTCGCGCTCGTCCTGGATCGCAACGGAGTCCTGCACGGGGAACCGCCTCGGCTGCTGCTGGACGACATGCGCAGCGCCGTTCAGGCCAATTCCCTGCTGGAGCTGATCGGTGCGGGGTGCCACCGTCTGAGCGAGATCGGCGGGCGCGTCGGGCAGTCAGCCTCGAATCTGAGCCGCCCGCTGGCGCGGCTGATCGACCTGGGCTACGTCCGACGCGAGCTTCCGTTCGGGGAGAGCACGCGGTCGACCAAGCGCAGTCTGTACCGACTGGACGATCCGTTCCTGCTGTTCTGGTACCGGTTCGTGACGGCGAACCGGTCGCGCCTCGAACGCGATCTGATCGAGTCGGTGCGCGCCGAAGTGATGGCGCGGCTTGCCGGCCACGTGGCGGAGGTGTGGGAGTGGCTGGCGAGAGACTCGGTCCCGCATCTCACGCTCCACGGCATCGAGTGGAACCCGGCGTCGCGCTGGTGGGGCCGGGGCGTCGGCGGCGCACCGCTGGAGATCGACGTCGTCGCCGAATCCGCGGATCGGCGTCATCTGCTCGTCGGCGAAGTGAAGTGGACGGACCGCGCCGATCCGGAGCGCATCCTCGCGGAGTTGATGCACAAGGCGGAGCGCGCTCCGTTCCGCAAGGGTAGACACGTGCACTATGCGCTCTGGCTGAAGAGGCCCCACGCAGAGCATGTGCATGCGACGCCCGTCATCGGACCGGCCGCCGTCATGACCCATCGAGCCGCACCGCAACTTAGGTGAGCCGCGGTATAGTTATCGTCGTGGCGGTCACGATGGCGTTCACTCCCCGCGTCGGCGTGTGTAGCATCGCTTTCAAGGAGCGGAGCGCCGCCGGCGCGCTGCGCGCCATCGCCGCGGCCGGCGCCGACAGCGTCGAGCTGTGGGGGCAGCCGCCGCACCTGCCGTACCCCGTGGACAAGGCGTGGTGCGGTCACCTGCGCGAGCAGGCGGCCGAGTTGGGACTGAGCTTCTGCGCGCTCGGCTCCTATTACTGCCCCGGCAACCACCCGGCCTACGACGGTCATTCAGTGACCAAGGAAAACCAGCTCGCCGCGGCGCAGGCACTGGGCGCACCGATCGTCCGCATCTGGCCGGGCAGCGCCGCCCGGCAGGCTACGGAGCCCGCGGAGCGGGAGCGGCTGTACGCTGAGATCCGCGACTTCGCGGACGACGCCTCTGACGCCGGCATCCTGGTGGTCCTTGAGCGGCACGTCGGCTCGCTGACCGAGGGGTGGGACGCGCCGCTGACGGTGCTTGCCGAGGTCGACCACGCCAACGTCGCGCTCAACTACCAGGTGGTCTACCCGGCGCCGCGCGAGGATCTGACCACCCGCGCGGTGCCGGACTACCGGCGCCTGCTCCCGCACTCCCGCCACGCGCACCTGCAGAACTACGTCGCGGCAGCCGGCGACCGGCCGCCGCGGACCCTGATCGCCGACGGCGTGGTGGACTACGGCGAGCTCGGCGCGGCGGCGCGCGAATCAGGCTACGACGGCTCCTTCATGATCGAGTTCCCGGCCGATGAGCCCGGCGGCATGAGCGTGGACCAGGCGGTCCGCGCCGACGTGGCCGGGGTGCGCCGGCTGCTGTCGAGGTGAACGGGGGAGGGGCCGGCCGGCCCCCGCACATCGTCGTGATCCTGTCGGACCAGTTGCGCGCCGACTGCGTCGGCTGCTACGGCAACCCGATCATCCGCACCCCTCACGTCGACGCGCTGGCGGCCGCCGGCACGCGCTTCGCACAGGCGTTCTCGCAGCACCCCCAGTGCGCGCCCAGCCGCGCCTCGATCCTGACGTCCCGCTATCCGCACGTGAACGGCAGCACGTCCAACTACGTTGCCGTCGGCGACCACGAGCTCACCCTCCCGGAGTATCTGCGTGCCCTCGGCTACCACACCGCCGGCACCGGCAAACTGCACCTGTCGGACGCCAAGCTCACCGCCTTCGACGAGCTGATCCAGAGCGAAGGCCAGCGCTCCGGCGCCACCGACCCGGAGGTGCTGCATCCGCACTACAAGGCGTGGCTGAAAGCCAACGGCCACTGGCAGACGGCGGTGGAGGCATTCGCCATGCACGGCCGGCCGGAGTACCTGGAAGGGTTCCGCGCCGCGGTCAACCCGCTGCCCGAGCACGCCTACTTCGACGGCTGGGTGGGCGACCGCACCGTGGAGCTGATTCGCCGGCACCCCGCCGAGCAGCCGCTGTTCCTGTTCATGGGCCTGCCCAATCCGCACATACCCTTCGACGCCCCCGAGCCGTACGCGTCGATGTACGACCCGGAGTCCCTTCCGCTGCCGCCTACGTTCGGCACGGGGCTCGCCAACAAGCCGCCGCAGCACCTCGGCTACAAGCGCCACGGCCGCAAGGAGGACTTCGAGGACCTGGACGAGGCGGCGCTGCGCCGCGTGACCGCGCTCTACTACGGCAGCATCTCCCTGGTGGACGCGCAGGTGGGAAAAGTGATGGCTGCGCTCGCGGAGCGCGGCATGCTCGAGGACACGGTGGTGGCGTTCCTGTCCGACCACGGCGAGTTGCTCGGCCACTTCGGCATGCTGATCAAGAGCATCGACGAGTACCCGATGCTGTACGACGTGGGGCTGCACGTGCCGCTGATCGTGCGGACGCCGGGCGGCGAAGCGGGCCGGGTGGTGGACGAGCCGGTCGAGCTGGTCGACCTGGCGCCAACCCTGCTGTCGTGCGCGGGCCTGGAGGTGCCGCCGGAGATGCAGGGAACGAGTCAGCGAAGCGCGCTGTTTGGAGGCGAGCCGGCGCGGCGCGAGTACGTGTTCGCGGAGTCTGGGCCGGTGAAAATGGTGCGGGGAGAGCGTTACAAGCTCGTGCACTACCCTGGGCAGCCGTACGGGGAGCTGTACGACCTGCAGCGCGACCCGCACGAGGCGGACAACCGCTTCGACGATCCCGACTTGGCACCGCAGCGGGAGCGGCTCACCCGCGCGCTGCTGGACCGCCTGATAGACGCCGAGGGTCCGTTGCACGGCGAGTCGGAGCGCGGGCCGGCGTACTGGCGCCGGCAGTATCGGTTACCGTTCGAGTCCGAGGCCTGAGGTGATGCACGCGGTCGAGCTGCAGTGGGTGACCTACGCCTACCCGGAGGGCGACGAGCCGGTGTTCACCGACCTGTCGCTCCGGCTGCCGTCCGGCGTGGCCGCGTTCGTGGGCCAGAACGGGACCGGCAAGTCCACGCTGATGCTGCTGGCGTCGGGCATCGCCCTCCCGGACGCCGGCACGGTGCTGCTGCAGGGCATCGACACGCGCGACCTGCGCGACCTGCACGAGCGGCAGCGCTTCGTGTCGCTGATCCATCAGAACATGGAGTTCGAGACCGAGGAGCCGATCGGCGACCTGCTCGCACAGGTCTACCTGAGCGGCTACCACGAGGAGCACTCGGAGGAGTTCGTGCGCGAGCTGGTGCGCGTCTTCGACCTGCAGGAGGTGCTGCTCAAGCGCACGCAGGAGGTGAGCAAGGGCGAGCTGCAGCGCACGCTGCTGGCGTTCTGCCTGCTGTACGGATCGCGGATGCTGATGATGGACGAGCCGGTGTTCGCGATGGAGGACCACCAGAAGCGCACGGCGATGGGCTTTCTGCACGAGTACGTGCGTAGCGAAGGACTCACCTGGTACTACTCCGCGCACGAGCTCGACCTGTCGGAGCAGTACTCGGATCAGGTGGTGCTGTTCCGCCCGGATCAGGACCCGCTGATCGGCCCCACGGCCAAGGTGCACACCCGCGACCAGCTTGAGCGCGCCTACGAGGCGCCCTATGACACGCTCAAGCAGCGGGAGGAGCTCTACCGGCAGACCCTGCCGGGCATGCGGTGAAGCTCTACGACCAGCATCTGCACTCCCGTCACTCCGTGGACTCCAACGCGGATCCGGTGGCCAACTGCGAGCGGGCTCTGGCCGCCGGGCTGGCCGGCCTGACCTTCACCGAGCACTACGACATGCATCCCCGCGACTGGGATCGGTGCCGGTGGGACTACGACGCCATCGCCGCCACCATCGACGGGTTGCGCAGGCGTTTCTCACCAGAGTTGTGGATCGGGTTCGGCATCGAGGTGGACTACCAGCCGGAGATGATCGAGGAGACGCTGGACTACCTCGACCGCCACCCGTTCGACCTCGTGCTGCTGAGCGTCCACTGGATCGGTGGCCGCCCGCCCAGGGAGTGGCGGGAGATCGGCGCCGAGGCGATGCGGCGCGCCTACCTTGCGACGCTGCGTGGCGCCGCCGATCTCTGCCGGGAACTGGCCGCCGGCGGGCGCCGGCCGTTCGACGTCCTGGGCCACCTCGACTACGTCAAGCGCTACCTGCGGCGCGACTGGAACGTGCCGATGCGCGCGACCGAGCCGGTAGTGCTCGACCCCATCCTGCAGGCACTGATCGACGCCGGCGTGGTGCCGGAGATCAACACCGCCGGAATGCGGCGGCCTGAGGACGAGTCGTACCCGGCGTGGGCGATCCTCGAGCGTTACCGGGAGTTGGGCGGGCGCGCCGTGAGCATCGGCAGCGACGCACACCACAGCCGCGACATCGGCGCCGCATTCGGCGAGGTCGCCGAGCGGCTCCAAGCCATAGGCTTCGAAGGGGAGGCGGTGTTCCGGGAGCGGGTATGCAGCATCGTCCCGTGGTGAATGCCGCCGGGCGTGCTGCGGCTCCCCCGCCCAACGGCGCCGAAGTGCGCAACCCCAGCACCGGATTGTGTGTGTTGAGAGGAGGGAATAGCGAGAAGAAGCGATCGGCGGGGTAGAGCGGGCCGCCCCCCTCATACGCCAGCGACCGGATGGTCTCCCAGTTGCCGGCGCTCACGCCCGGCTGCAGGCCGTTGCCGGCGACCGTGTGACGCCGGTACGAGACACGAGCGGGGCTGCGGGCGTCATGCACGACCGCGTGGAGACCCGTCGCGACCAACTCCTTGAGGGTCGTGCCGCGTGCGGCCGCCACCTCCTTGGCCTCTTAAAGGAGAGCGTCGGGAATCTCTATGGTCGTCTTCATATGGGCAACCATATTGCAATACCCGTTCCGTATGCCCAACATGCACGAGGGTCGCCCCCACGGGCCGTCAGATCGAGGCAAGCTGCCAGACGTCGAGGCGATCCGCCGTGATGCGGCCGGCCGTCGCGAAAAGCCCGACCCGGTCGTGCCGTGGGCTCGACCGGTAGGCCCGCCACGTGAACGAGGTACGGCCGTCGTCGACGAACACCTCCACGACCGAGCGATCGACGAACACGTGCAGCCGCACGCGGCGGGGATCTTCGATGAGCAGCGGCGCATCGTCGTAGCCCTCGGCATCCCGCGCCGGTGGCGGCGTCGCGACGTTCCGAAGTCGCAGCCGCCGGGAAGCGGGGTCGAGCTCGATCCGCGTGTGCTCGCTGAGGTCGTCGGCGCCGAGCACGATCAGCCCCCACGCGCCATCGGCCGGCGGCGACACGGAGGCTACGATTTCCAGCGCCCTTCCGCCGACGCCGTCCAGGAGTCGCGTGCCGGCTACCTTGAGCCCCTGGAGCCGCACGTGCTCGCGGCGGAGCGCGCGCAGCTCGGGCGCGGGAGCGACCGTCAGGTGACCGTCGGATCGGACCGACACCACCTGCGGCAGCGACATCGCCTGCACCCAGCCGGCCGCCAGTCCCGCCTCGCGCGGGCGGCCCTCGCGGATCACTCCCAGCAGCAGCCGCCGGCCGCGCTCGTCCGCGAACGTCCTGATCGCGTGCAGGTAGCCGCCGTCGAGCAACCCCTCGGCCGCCGGCCGGAACCGGCCGCCGTCGAGCGAGCCCGTGAACCAGCGGTTGTAGTACCCGTGGACGAACCGCTGGTCCTCCCTCTTGTAGCCGTGCAGCAGCACGACGTGCCTGCCGTCGACCGGGAAGTAGTCGGGGAGAGGCGTGTGCAGACCGCCCTCGTTCTCGAACAGCACACCCACGAACCGCCAGTCGCGCAGATCGGCGGAACGGTAGAGCAGCAGCCGGTTGGCCGGCGGGGTGCTCGCCGCGTCATAGGCGTCGAGCAGCAGGTGCCACCACGCTCCCTCCTTCCAGACCAGCGGATCGTGGAAGAAGCTCCCGGGGAAGCCGTTCTCGCCACCCCCAGCCGGCGGGTCGACCGCAAGCGGGCGGCCGGGATCCTTGGTCCAGTGGACGAGGTCGCGGCTCGTGGCCAGGTTCTGGGTGAAGCGCGCTCCCTCCCGCGGATGCGTCCCCGCCACGTTCTTGCGCAGGCCGGTGTAGATGATGTGGAACAGATCGCCGTCTCGTACGATGCTGCCGCTCCAGCACCCGTCGCGGTCGGGGCTCTCGGCGTCCGGGCTGTCGTCCGAGGGGACCAGCGCGTCCGGGAGCCGGCGCCAGTGGACGAGATCGGAGCTGACCGCATGACCCCAGTGCGCGGTCCCGGTGAGCCACGGGTTCCAGTCCGGTCCGTCGCACGGGTGGTACTGGAAGAACACGTGGTACTCGCCGTCCCGGACGAACGTCAGCGGGTCGCCGATGTACCCGGACTCCGGCTGGTAGTGGAAGGCGGTTCGGTAGTCGGCGTCGGCCACGCGCCCGCATCGTGCCGCGGTTGTCGCCGGCATGCCAGACCCATACAGTGCGCGCCGGAGGAAACGGCATGAGGCACGACCCCGAGCACACCTGGGGCCACACGATCGCGTTCTGCGACCAGTACTTCCAGCGCGCCTGCGCGCTGCTGCGGACCACCCTCGACGGCGTGCCGACCTGGACGGCGGTCGCCGACCGGGCGGTGCGGACGATCCGAGCCGGCAGCACCGTGCACGCCAACATCACCACCGGGCACATGCCGACCACGGAGCTGTCGAACGACCGCGAGGGCAATCCTGCGCCGTTCGCGTTCCAGGGTCCCGACCACCACACGCCCGAGCAGTACGCGCAGATGCGCGCCGGCGACCTGCTGCTCACCAACTGCGTGACCCCCGCGGTGCAGGAGGTGCGCGACCGCGGCGTGCACGTCATCGTCTTCACCACCGCTTACGTGAACTCCGGCGCGGCACCGGGCTGGCTGGGCGACAACCCCGGCGGGCTGATGCCGGCGGACGTGGCCGACCAGGTGATCGACACCCACATCCCGTGGGAGCAGGGCCTGGTCGACGTGCCGCAGGTGCCGGAGATGAAGGTCTTTCCCGGCTCCTCCAACGTGAGCTGCGCCATCCACTGGTGCCTGACCGCGGAGGTGATGCAGGCGCTCGGCACGGGCGGCTCGCCCGACGGGTCGAAGGCGCGCGCCTACCTGACCGTTTTGCTCGAACGGCTGGACGAGGTGAACCGCCGCCACCGGCAGCCGATCGGTGAGGAGGCGGCGGAGCTGGCCCGGCGGGTGATTTCGGGCGGCCACGTCGACGTCAACGGCAGCAACGAGGGCGTACGCGCGGATGCGAATACGGTTGCCCAGGGCCTGATGCTGACCTGCGCTCATCAGCCGCGGCCGGCTGCCGAAGGCGGCGACTCCGACACCCTGATCATCACCGCCGTGAGCGCCGACCATCCGCAGGAGATCGCCTGGGCGGAGGAAGCTCGGGCGAACGGCACGCGGGTGGTGACCGTCGGCATGGAAACCTCGCCGCGCATGCGGCAACTGAGCGACCGCTACCTGGGCAACGCCTGCGACGAGGCGGGCGGCGTGGTCGAGGTGACCGGCTGCGCAGAGCCGATCTGCCCGGCCAGCGGCATCATCGACAACGTGCTCACGCAGATGCTGCTGTCACAGATGACCGACGAGATGTGCCGCCGCGGCGCGGTTCCCTACTTCTACATGGGCCTCTACCGCGTGGGCGGACGCGAGTACATCACGGCGATGAAGCCCCACTTCGAGGCGCGCGGGTACTGACCTCGATCGAACGGTTGACCGTACGTCGCGAGAGGTTCCCAGCGCCGCGGTAAGATGACTCGATGACCAGGCGGCGGTTGCCCATCGGTATGCAGACCTTCCGCGAGCTTCGGGAGGAAGGCTGCTACTACGTGGACAAGACGCCGTACATCGAACGGCTGCTGTCGAAGGGCAAGCACTACTTCCTGTCGCGTCCGCGGCGGTTCGGCAAGAGCCTGTTCCTGGACACGCTGAAGGAGTTGTTCGAAGGCAACCAGCCGCTGTTCTCCGGGCTCGCCATCCACGACCGCCACGACTGGACAAAGCGCCATCCGGTGGTGCGGCTGGACTTCGCCCGCGGCCACTTCGAGGAGGCGGGCGCGCTGCACGCCAACCTGTCGGCGCAGTTGGACGGCATCGAGACCGCCGCCGGAATACGCCCTCGCTACGACACGGCTCCGGAGCGGTTCGGGCACCTGATCCAGTCACTGCACGAGCGCAGCGGACAGCGCGTCGCGGTGCTGGTCGACGAGTACGACAAGCCGATCCTGGACGCGATCGAGCGACCGGAGGTGGCGCTCGCCAACCGCGGCTACCTGCGCGGACTGTACGGAGTGATCAAGGCGAGCGACGCGCACGTGCACTTCACGTTCCTGACCGGCGTGAGCAAGTTCACGAAGGTGAGCGTGTTCTCGGTGCTGAACAACCTCACCGACCTCACGCTGGATCGGCGCTACTCGGCGATCTGCGGGTACACGGAGCGTGACCTGGACATGGTGTTCGCCCCGGAGCTGGCCGGCCTGGATCGGGAGCGCGTACGGGAGTGGTACAACGGCTACCGTTGGCGCGGTGAGGAGAAGGTGTACAACCCATACGACGTGCTGCTGCTGTTCGACCGGCGCGAGTTCGCCGCCCACTGGTTCGAGACGGGGACGCCGGCGTTTCTGGTGGAGACCCTGGTCCGGCGCCGCGTCTCCACGGTGTCGCTGGACGAGATGATGAGCACGGGGGATCTGCTGTCGGCGTTCGACGTGGGCAAGATCGGCACGGAGGCGTTGCTGTTCCAGACCGGCTACCTGACGATAACCGGAGAGGAGGAGCTGGGCGGCCTGCCGCTGTATCGGTTGGGCTATCCGAACCGCGAGGTGCGCCAGAGCCTGAATGTACAGCTTCTGGGCCACTTGGTGCAGGATACCGTCCGGCAGACGGCAAACAGCATCCGCTTGGCGCGCCTGCTTGCAGCGCACGACTGCGCCGGGTTGGAGGAGCTGTTCCATGCGTTCTTCGCGAGCATCCCGTACGAATGGCATATGAGCAACGACATTGCGAACTACGAGGGCTACTACGCGAGTGTGTTCTACTCGTACTTCGCGGCGCTGGGCTACGAGATCGTCGTCGAGGAGTCGAGCAGCCACGGGCGGCTGGACATGGGGGTGCGCACAGGCGGGCACGTCTACCTGTTCGAGTTCAAGGTGGCGGAGCTGTCGCCGCCGGGATCGGCGCTCGCGCAGATCCAGGAGCGGGATTACGCTGCCAAGTACCGCGGCCGGGGCGAGCCAATCCACCTGATCGGCGTGGAGTTCAGCCGCCAGACCCGCAACGTAACCGCGTTCGAGGTGGCCGACGGCTGAGGATCGGGATGTGTTATCCGCCGACGGCCGTCAGCAGCGAGATCACGTCCCGCCAGAGCTTCTCGAACGAGGGCGCCGCCCGAGCCGCGTCGAGATCGAGGATCGCGGTGAGCGATGACTGCAGGAGCGTCGGACGGTAGGGCCTTCCGGGCCGAACAGCTCGAGCTGACGCGGTTCCAGGCGTGAGCGACGGATCCGGCTCGATCTGCTTCATCTTGAGCAGTTCTCCCACGGTATACAGGCGGTCCCTCAGTGCCGACCGGCCGACTTCATCCAGCGGTCCGATACGGCTCTCTCCGTGGTCGGCGAACACGGCCGCGATCGAATCGTCGGAGATGGCCTGGTTGTCGAGCAGCTCCGGGCTGTGACTGGTGACCAGAACCTGCGTGTGCTCACCCGCGTCCCGGAGGCTGTCGATCAGGACCTCGGCGGCTGCTGGGTGAAGCGCGACTTCGCCGCGTTCCACGCGGTAGTAGTGGGGGCGCTCCTCCACGACCAGGCACTCTTCATGCTGTACCTCGTACCCACCCTTGGGTCGAGCTCCTACCGCAAACGCATAGTGGCCTGCTCCTCCCGAAAACGCGAACTCGACACGGATCCCGAATGGGTCGCTTCGCCCGGCGTACGGCCGCCCAGCGCCGAGTGCGGGCGGACCTCGTTGTAG
>JAPPNY010000176.1 GCA_028818385.1 Spirochaetaceae bacterium | reverse complement strand
CTGGCCAGGGTTACACCTTAACCACCTGTCCAGTTTTCCGGGACCACCTCACGCTTCCTGTAATGCTTCCTCAGGAGTGCTTGTTAGAGAGCCGTCAGGCTGCACATTGCTGCCACTGGTCGATGATGCTTCCTCCGTCCTTGACGTTCGAAAGTCAACGAATTCTGGGAACTTATTGAGGAACTTGATGTCGATCTTCGGGGGAGCGTCGGCGAGAACGCTGCGACCACGATCAGTGATGCGGAAGTGAGCCCTCCTCGGCGACTCCAACAGCCCGGCCTTCCTGAGGTGAGTGGCAGCCCAATTGACGCGGTTTCGGAATCTCGGCTGCTTTCCGCTCGGCAACGGCTCGTCCATTTCGTCCTGTGTCAGCGAGAAACGCAAAGCGAGAGTTTCGACCTCATCGCTTACTCGATGCTCCTGGCCGTCTTGTGCCAACTCAAGCAGCGGCAACATGATGGATTGAAAATCGGGTATCGCCACAAGAACTCCTTAGTGCTCGTACAGATGTGTCGATAGACGTCGTTACTGGTGCCAATGTTCTCGGGTGGTCAGCACGATGGGATCAGCCCCTCGTGTTCCTGATCGAGGCGAGGCTTCCCTCTTCAAGAGACCCGCACCAGCTTGCGGAAGCTGCGGACCTCGCGCGGCGGGGTGAGCTTTCTGCCGTACGCGGCCCAGGAGACTTCGCCGACGTAGATGTCGCCGTGCGAGTCGACCGCCAGCCCGTGCGGGGCGATGAACTGGCCCGGTCCTTCGCCGGGCCGGACGTCGCCGAGGCGCGCCAGCCGTCGTCCGGACAGATCGTGGACGCTCACGCAGCAGCCCAGGTTTGGGTAGTCGGCGTTCACCGTCAGCTCGGTCACGATCTGGCCGATGTAGACCAGGCCGTCCGCCACGTGCAGGCCGCACGGTCGGTGCAGATCGTTCCACTGGTCCAGGTAGGTGCCGCGGTCGTCGAAGATCTGCACGCGATGGCTCTCGCGATCGGCGACGTACACGGTGCCGTCGCCGTCGGTGCAGACGCTGTGCGGGAGGTTGAACTGGCCGGGGTCGGTGCCGTGCTCGCCCCAGGAGAACAGGTGCTCGCCGTCGACGGTGAACTTGTGCACACGGGCGTTGCCGTAGCCGTCCGAGATGTAGAGGTCGCCGCTCGCGGGATCGAACGCCACCTTGGTCGGGCGGTTGAAGGGCTGGCCGCCGTGCAGCGGCGCGGGCTGGTCCCGCGTGCCGTAGGTCGCAAGCAACTCGCCGCCGGGCGTGCAGCGCCGGACGCAGTGCCCGTCGTCGTCGACGCAGTAGAGCGTGCCGTCGGGGCCGATGGTGAGCCCGTGCGCGCGGGTGAACAGATCATCGCCCCACGAGGTGACGAACGTGCCGTCCCGCTCGAAGACCATCATCGGATGGTCGCTGCGGTTGAAGACGTAGACGCGGTCGTCCTCATCCACGGCTACGTCGGCCACCTCCAGGAAGCTCCAGCCGGCGGGCAGTTGCGCCCAGTCGTCGATCTCCTCGTACCGGTAGTCGCCGTCACCAAGCATGGTCTTCATGTCTCACCTTCCGTCATCGTGTGTCGTGTTCCCGTTCATCCGGGATACCAGATCCGGCGCGGATCGTCGTCGGCGCGGCGATAGTCCCACGCCTCGTCGATCAGCCGTCGCAGGTCGTAGCGCGGCCGCCAGCCCAAGAGGAACTTCGCCTTGCTGTTGTCCAGCCAGGTGCCGTGGAATTCGGTCGTAACGTCGACGCTCGGCAGTCCCCGCGTCGCCCGCAGATGGCGCGCCACCTCGCGGTAATCGACCGGCTCGTCCATGCAGATGTTGAAGAGCTGCTGCCGCGCCGCCGGGTGGTCCAGCGTGGTGACGATCGCCGTCACCAGGTCGTCGACGTGGACGAAGTTGCGCAGCACCGGCCTGCCCTGTGGATCGAGCATCACCGGCACCGTCCCTGCCGCCCGGTACGCCTCGGCCTGCTCCGGGTCTACCAGGTCGCGCCACCGCGGGCCGCCGAACACGTCCTCGCCGAAGGACAGCGAGTAGCGGAAGTCGTCCTTCTCCATGATCCACGGGGCGCGCAGGCAGCAGCCGTCCAGGTCGTACTGGATGTAGTACTGCTCCAGCATCGCCTCCTCCAGCACCTTGGACAGGGCATAGCAGCCGGCGTAGGCGGAATGCTTCTGCGTTTCGGTCACCGGTATCGGATGCGGGTAGACGAAGTGGCCGACGCCGGCATCCCCGCCGATCAGGACGAAGCGCTCGAAGGCCGCCGACTGCCGGCATTCCTCCAGCAGCCAGAACAGCCCCTTGACGGTGACGTCGATGACGTCGTCCGGCGTCTCCTTGCAGGTGGCCAGGTGCACGACGTGGGTGACGCCCTTCGCGGCCCGCGCCACGTCGGAGCGCTCGGCCATTGAGCCGCGCACCACGTCCATCCGGTCGCCCGCCGGCAACTGGCGGTTGTGGCACAGGGCGCGCAGCCTGGCACTGTTCCAGGCAGGGTCGGCCAGGAAGCGGGCGATGAAGTGCTGCCCGACCTTGCCGCTGGCCCCGGTGACCAGGACGAGCTTCTGTGATCGGTCCGCCACGCTACTCGTCCTTCAGGCGCAGCAGCATGCTCCCCTGGTTGCCCTCGTCGAAACGCCGCTTCAGCGCCCGCCGGTCGAAGAACTGGCTGGAGTCGTAGACGTGCCGGAACCGGCCACCGCGGTCGAACCCCTGCCGGAGCGCCTCCCGGTTGACCTCCTCCACGGTGCCGTACGCCGGCCAGAGGATGCCGTGCTGGCAGTAGGAGACGTCGATGAAGTAGCGCCCGCGCTGCTGGCCGCCCGGCTTGGCGCGCCGCGCGTGCCAGACCGCCGAGTGCACGATCACCGCCGACCCCGGCGGCAGGCGGTCGACGCAGACCGAGCCCGGAAGGTCTTCGGTGCCGAACAGGGCGAGGCTCCCCTGCACCACGGTGTTCTGCGAGCCCGGCAGCACCAGCAGGTCGCCGACCTCGCCGTTGAGGCCGTTCAGGTAGTAGAAGACGTGCACCATCACGTGCGAGCGGTTGGTCTGCGGCTCCTGCTCGTAGTCCTGGTGCCAGTGGACGCCGCGTTCGCCCGAGTCGTGCCGGTTCGAGTGGATGTGGTGCATGGCGAAGCGCGGGCCCATCAGCGACTCGACCATGGCCATCATCGGCGGATGCGAGGTGAGCAGCCCCATCTCCCGGTAGGAGGTGAGCAGCGGCTTCGCGCCGCCGGCGCGGTCGGCCATCAGCTCGTCCACCTCCGCGATCAGGCGGTCGTTGTACGCGGGCTCCAGGAAGCCCCCCAGGACCACGTACCCGTCGCGCTCGAAGTCCTCCGTCTGCTGCGCCGACAGGCCGGCGGCGCCCGTTTCGATGCTCATGGCTCCCTCTCCGCTGTCACGGCCGCGTGCCGCCGCGTCCACGCGGCCAGCATCTCCAGATCCGGCTCCGGCAGGTCGGTCCCGAACGGGCGGAACGTGTGCGGCCCGTCGTACTCCAGCGGCGGCGCCGCCAAGTCCCGCGTGTAGAAACGGGACGAGGGGAACAGGTCGCCGGGGTAGGTGACGTTGTCGAGGGTGGCGAGCTCGACGCAGACGGCGCCGCCCACCGAGCTCTCCAGCATGCCGCCGATCCAGACCGGGATGCCAGCGTCGCGCGCCATGTCGTGGATGGCAAGCGAGTTCTGGAGGCCGCCCACCCGGGCCGGCTTGATGTTGATGTAGCGGCAGGCGCCGATGCGGATCGCCTGCTCGGCGGTGCGCGGGTCGACGATGGTCTCGTCCAGGCAGATGGGCGTGCCGATCCGTTTGGCCAACTCGGCATGGTCGAGGATGTCGGTGTGGTGCAGTGGCTGCTCGATGAACGCCAGCCCCAGGCCGTCGATCGCCTGGAAGAAGGGCAGGTCGTCGAGCGTGTAGCCGGAGTTGCAGTCGATGTGGAACGTCATGTCCGGGAAGGTCGAGGTGACTTCGCGGAGCATCTCCAGGTCCCAGCCCCTGGCGACCTTGAGCTTGATGCGCGGGAAGCCGGCGTCAACCGCCTGCGAGATGTTGCCGAGCAGCATCTCGATCGAGTCCTGGATGCCGAAGTCGGCGCCGGCGACCACGTCCCGCGTGGCGCCGCCCAGCAGCCGGTGCAGCGGCGTGCCGGTGATGCGGCTCTGCAGCGTCCACCAGCCGATCTCGAGCGCGGCCTTGGCGAACGAGTTGCCCTTGAAGGGGCTCAGCCGCTCGTTGATGTCCGCGGCCGTGTCGTACTCGCGGCCGACCACGTGCGGCCCGAACACCTCGGTGACGTGGTAGAAGACCGAGC
>JAPPNY010000030.1 GCA_028818385.1 Spirochaetaceae bacterium | reverse complement strand
TCTCGTGGTTCACCACTACTGCCCCGAATAGGGCTCCATGTTCGAAAGCGGTCCCGCAAAGGTCGGCGATCTTCTGAGGGGTCCGATTCCTGGGATTCTCGAGTTTGTTCACGGCGGCCCCGAACTCGCGGGCCGCTCTTTTGGCGTTCTCGAACGCTTGCTCGTCGACGCTATTTCCGCCTTCTTCGTCGAGTAACTCGCCGAGCGTATCTTCTATCCATCGGACGTTGGTTCCGTTCCCGGTCGGAGCGTTATTCGTCATGTCGTGTTTACTGTGATCCCTCCTGGACCCTGCGGGATCTGTTCCCTGTGGCATGTTAGATGTCTCGAATCGCCTCCCACGCCCCGGGCGTTTCGGCGCAGTGCCGCAGCAGGGGTCGACGTGGCGACCATCGCGCTGTGGCTTGGATTGATCCTCGCGGCGCGAACACTCACGCGTGTCCCTTCCCGTTATCCGAGGCGCCGAGCACGCGCCGCACTTCGTCCACGTCAAGGGACAACGCCGCGGCGATGGCGTCGGGCGCCTGCCCGAGGCCGCGAAGCTGCCGGATGGACCGGGAGAGCGCCTGCTCGGCCTGGTCCGCGCGCCGCCTCTCGCGCTCCTTCTCCCGCCGCTCGTAGTCCGCCTGCCGGCCCCACGAGATCGAATCGCGCAGCAACTGGTCCTCGCCCTCCATGAACCGCCGCACGTCCGACTCCGACGCAGCCCGCTGGAGCTGACGCAGCACGAAGCCGTACTCCGGCGGATACGCCGACTCGTCGATGGTCAGCACCTGAGCGCCGCCCCGTTCGATGCGCGCCTCCCCCTGGTCGAAGATCGACAACACCCGCTCGAGCTCGTCGCGCCGCCGTCCCCGCAGCCGCGGGATCTGCACGATGTGGCTCCGGTGGTGGATGCCCGCGATGAACGGATGGCCGGCGTCGATCTCGGCGCCGGTGCGCCGCGCCGTCGCCCGCGGACACACGTCGAGCACCGCCTCGTCCGACAGCCCGAGGTCGTAGCCCAGGAGGTAGATGGTGACGATGGGCGCGGCCTCGCGCCGCCCCGAGGGATGCTCGATCACGTTGGCGGGGCTGCACAGTTGTTGGCCGAGGTAGGCGCGGAAGCGTTCCACGACGGTGGGCGCGTTGGTCTTCTGGATCTCGATGAGCACCTGCCGCTCGCCGCCGTCGGGGGTGCGCACGCGGGCCGCGAAGTCCATGCGGAACAGGGCGAGGGGTGCCTGCACGGCCTCGCCATCGTCCCGGGGCGACGCGTCGCGGGGGACCGCCAGCTCCTGCGGGCGCAGCTCCAGCGACTCGATGTCGAGCCCGGCGATGCGGCCGACGAGGAGGCGCGCCGCCCGGTCGTCCTGCATGAGGTACTTGAAGGCGGCGTCGTAGATTGGGTTGGCGATCTGCATACGGCTATTTCAACCTCGCCGCCCGCGTGCGTCAACCGGCGCGTGAACGCCGACGCTTCCTCCGCCTCGTAGCGGCAACATGAAAAAAGGAGTGACGGCGAAGCTGCGGCTTCAGGGCTATGCGCTGGCCGCAGCGCTGGGCGAGCCCGGCCGTGAGCTCGCGCTCTCGCCGACGTGTCGTACCGCACCGTCTCGCCAGCGACACGCCGGGGCTGTCGGTCGTCTACCACCAGATCGAGCCCGCTGACGGCGCTCGTCCGCGAGTCGGCCGCGAGCACCGGAGCAGGAGTTCGAGGTCGTGGCGAGGTGCTGACGGCCTCCCTCGACTAGATGCCGGACCCCGAGCCCATCGACGGCAGTCCGCCGCGCGCGGGCCGGCAACTGGCACGAGCTGGTGAAGCACGCTTCCGACGTCGACGACGAGCGCTCGATGCCGGCCTGCACCGACCGGAAGGTCCTGCGCCGGCGCCGGCCGCGTGATGGTGGCAGGCGTGGATTCCTGCCCCCGCCGCGGTAGCCAGCGGGGGAGTAGACCGACTTCGGCAACTGACCCACTTCCGTTCCCCCGCGGTGTTCGCCTTGCCGGCCGGGGCGGTTCTGTGGAAGAATCCCGGCGCCAACGGTTCTGCGAGCGGTCCGACGTCGGGCCGCCCGCTCTATAGAAGACCCGGCGCCAGCCGGGAAAACAGCGGGACCCGCATCACGTTCGCGGCACTGTTGGCAAACCGGCCCGGCGGCCAAGTCAGGCCGGGGCCAGGAGGTCGTCATGCGCAGGCAGGCGGGGGTCTTCGGCATCGTCGCGATCTTTTTGAACCGGCTCCAAACCCGCGCAGAGGATGGACATGGCGGTGATCATCAGCAGGATGGGTTGTAGCCCTGGTAACCTGTGGCCGGTGGTTGGCCGGGCGCGTGAGTTCGCGCGGGCACCCACGGCTTCTGCCACGATGCGGGTCCGGCGGAAATGGCCGCGAGCAGGCGGTCGGCGAGGGTTTTGGTGCAGTTTTGGGGTCGAGTCGGCATGGTCAGTAGGTTGTCGCGGCCCCCGGATGCGGGCAAGCGTGGGTGCGATCAAGGTCGGGTGGGTCGGGTCTGGCGAGGCGCCGGCCGGGGTCGTTGTCGACGTGGGCGAGCTTGCCGATTCGGGTGCCATCCGCGAATGCGATCCGCGGTGGGTGTGCTTGTCCGCGGGTCAGTCGGCGGCCGGGTCCGCGCGGACCCAGTCTCGTCGTTCGAGGACGCCGCAGTTGTTGATCCAGAAAAGGAGGGAGAGGGCGGCGCGCCGACCGTGCGCCCGGCTGGCGGTGAGGTTCTTCCAGAGGGCGGCGGCGATGGTCGCCGCGGAGGTTTAGCCGCGGACGCCGGCCGCGGTGGGGAGCTTCGGCACCCCTGGGAGCATCGTGCGCGTCGGGGAGACGTCCGGCGGATGCGGGGGCGGCACCACCCTCACGAACCGGTCGATGCCTTCGTGCCCGAGGACGATGAGTCGTTCGAACGTCCTCGCCACCTACCGCGAGAGCTCGCGCTCCACCATCCCTCGCGAAGACGGGCGTCGCCACCTCGTGGACCGGGTGCGGCTGCAAGGTCGACGCGCTCGCCGCCAGCCGGGACGTGATTCCCAGGTCGGGCCCAACGGCGCCCCCCGCGTCACCTGCGGCCGGCGGCAGCGGTTTCGGGCCGGCTGGAGCCGGCCGTCTCGAATGCCGGCGGTGGGCGCGACCGCGGGGAGTCGGCGCGGGGCGAGACGGCTTCAGTCGCCCGGCCGGGTGATAGCATGAGGCGCAGGAGCCGCCGGCGTCGCCGCAGGCAGGGTCTCCCAACGGTGTCACGTGTGGGGGACGTCGCACCGTGGAGAAGCGTGGAGAGGAAGAGCCATGCGTACCACCCTCGATCTCGACGAGGACATCCTGAACGCAGCGAAGGCGCTTGCGGCGCAGGAACGCAAGCCCGTCGGACAGTTCGTCTCCGAGCTACTGCGGGAGGCGTTGCCGGCCAGAGGGGGCCGGACGACCACCATGCGGGCGCGCGAACGGTACGGGTTCAGGCCGATCCCGGCCGGCGGGGCGGTCGTGACCAACGAAGTCGTGAATCGGATTCGCGATGATCTGGGCGTTTGAACGTTGAGGGCGCTGCTGGACGTGAACGTACTCGTCGCGTTGCTCGACGAGAACCACACGCACAACGCGGCGGCCGAGGACTTGGCTCGCGGGCAACATCCACCACGGTTGGGCGTCCTGCCCGCTGACGCAGAACGGCTGCGTGCGCATTTTGTCGCAGCCTGCGTATCCGAACGCGCTGAGCGTTGCCGACGCCGTGATGCGGCTGCGAACGGCGATTTCGGAACCGTACCACCGGTTCCTCGCGGACAGCGTCAGCCTTCTGGATGATGCGGTGGTGGACTGCCGGCACGTCTCGCGTCCCCGGCAGTTGACGGATGTCTATCTTCTGGCCCTGGCTGTTGAGCACGGCTGTCGCCTCGTGACGTTCGACACGTCCATTCTCGTGGCGGCGGTGCGTCGGGCGTCACGCCCATCGCTGGTCGTCATCTGAATCTCCATGCGCCATGTCAACGGCCAGCTCTCGTTCTCGGCCACCGACCTGAGCCGACATCTCGCCTGCAATCACCTCACGAGCCTGCGCCGGGGCATCGCATTCGGGGAGCTTGAGCCGCCGCCGTCGTACGACGATCCCCGCGCGGAGGTGCTGAGACAGCGCGGTGTCGAGCACGAGCAGCGCCTCCTGGCTCAGCTGGCGGCAGACGGGCGTACCGTCGCGACGATCACCCCGCCCGACACGCCGTTCTCGCACCGGGACCCCATAGCGGTCGCCGCGCGGACTCGGGGCGAGATGCGGCGCGGGACCGACGTGATCTACCAGGGGCGCCTCGAGGACGACGACGGGCGGTGGAGCGGCTATCCCGACTTCCTGCTTCGGGTCGACCGGCCGAGCGCGCTCGGAGGGTGGTCCTACGAGGTGCTCGATGCGAAGCTGGCCCGCCG
>JAPPNY010000132.1 GCA_028818385.1 Spirochaetaceae bacterium | reverse complement strand
GGTCCGGCGCTGGTAGATCGCCGCCCCGGCCATGATCAGAACCGCGCCCACCCATAGAAGGGCGCCGCGCCACCGTGAATGTCGGGTCTTGTCCATCACCACCTCACTCGGGCCACAGCCAGCCGAACGTGCCCGCGGTCAGTATTCCGTAGATCAGCCCGTCGAACATCGACTTGAGCGTCGTCGACCATTGCCGATGGTACCAGATCGAGTTGAGCGGCAAGGCTAGCGCGTAGCAGCAGAAGGCCACCGTGCCCGCGAGGCGAAAGACCGTCAGATACTCCGCTCCCGGCGCCAGTGTGCGTCCTGCGACATAGGCCACGATCACCCCCACCACCACGCAGTAGACGAACCACTGCGCGAGGTTCCTGCTCATGCTCGTGAACGCGCCCGGATCCCCGACGGTGAAGAACGCTATGGGCCCTTTCGCGAGCTTCGCCTGGAAGGCCTCGGATCTCATGACCTCGGGGCTGCTCGCGTGGGGGAAGAAGTAGTCGCCGGGCGCCAGGTTGGCGGGCCGCAGGGCATCCATCACGGCGTCTTCATCGTCGATCCCCCGGAAGTCGTTCCTGTGGTAGCCCAGCACCATGTGGATGATCGAGCTGCCGACGAAAACCAGGACGGCGGCGATCAGGATCGGCAGCCAGAGCGCGAGAATCGGGACCATCTCACCTCCCGGGGAGGAACGGCGCGGGGACGGGCAGCAAAGCTAACCTTGCCCGCCGTGACGATCAAAAGCGCGATCCGCGCACCGGAGACTGCTCAGTTGCCCTCCGCCTGGATCTCCGCCGCGACCCGCTGCACATCGTCCAGCACGCGCAGCAGGTTGCCGCTCCAGAGCATGCCGATCTCCTCCTCGCCGTAGCCGCGCCGGACCAGCTCCAGGGTGACGTTGAAGGTCTCCGAGGCGTCGTCCCAGCCCGTCACGCCCCCGCCGCCGTCGAAGTCGGAACTGATTCCCACGTGCTCGAGGCCGATCAGCTCGACCATGTAGTCGATGTGGTCCACGAAGTCGGCGACATCGACCGGCGGGGTTACCGGCCTCACCTCCATCGCGATGCGCTCTGCCGCCGCCTCCTGGACCATGCGCAGGCCCGTCTGGTACTCCTCGCGCTCTTCCGGGCTCATCGCCTGCAGCGCCATGAAGAAGGCGCGCCCGCGGCCGCCTCCGATGATCTCGAAGTCCATCTCCTCGGCCACTTCGGCGATGACCATCTGCGAAGCCTGCTGCCAGGCCTGGTGCTTCGGCCCGTCGACGTATCCGCGGAAGGCCACGGTCTGGACCACGCCCCCGTTCTCCCGGAGCGCCATCAACTGCTCGTCGTCGAGGTTGCGGCTGTGGTCGTTGAGCGCCCGCGCCGAGGAATGCGAAGCCATCACCGGCGCCTGGCTGAGCTCGAACACCTCCATGTTGGCCGCCTTCGAGGGGTGCGAGATGTCGATCATGATGCCGACCCGGTTGAGCTCGGTCACCGCCTGCCGCCCCAGTTCGCTGAGGCCGTCGTGCAGCCAGTCGTCAAGTGCCTCCCCGGTATTGGAGTCGGAGAGCTGGCTGTGACCGTTGTGTGCGAGCGAGAGGTAGCGCGCCCCCCTCTCATGGAACTCCTCGATGCGGCCGATATCCTCCCCGACCGGGTATCCGTTCTCGACCCCGATCATGGCCACGCTGCGTCCCTCCCCGGCGATGCGGCGCACGTCGTCGGAGGTGAGGGCCAGTCCGATGCGCTCGGGCGCGATCTCTTCGGTCAGGCGATGGACGGCGTCGAACTTGGCGATGGCCTGGTCGTAGGCTTCGGCGTAGCCCTCGGGGGTCAGGTCGCCTTGGCCCACGTATACGATGAACCACGCCACGTCCAGCCCGCCCGCCTCCATCTTGGGCAGGTTCACCTGGGTGGGCAGATCCATGGTGTAGTTCAACTCGGCGGTGAAGTTCGCCGGGTTGATGTCGGCGTGGGTGTCGAGCGTGATGACCCGCTCGTGGATGCCCCGGGCGCGGTCCATCAGCTCCGCGTCGGCCGCCGCGCCGGGAGCGTCGGCGTCGCCGCAAGCGGTAAGCGCCAGCAGCAGACCGGCGCAAATCACGTAGTGCGCGGAGTAAACGTCGCCTTTCGGTGTGTGCCCTGTGGTGTGCCCTTCATGCATCGGTGCCTCCCTTGGCCGGCCGGATCACGGATGCCCGCCAAGTTAGCACGCGCGTCGGCGACTCGCTCGTAGGCGGCTCTCGCGGGCTGCTACGGATTCGGCTCGACGATGCGGGCCACGATCACCCGCGCGGACGGCGGAATGTCGAAGTAGAACGCGGCACCGTTTCCGGGACCGCGCGCGCGAAAGTCGTGGATGCGGACCCCGCTGGCGGCCAGCCGGCCATCGAAGGTGCGTGTTCCGGAAGTGGCCAGAGGGACCGCGACCGGCGCGAAGTCGTCGCCGGTGTCTTCCCCGACGGTGGTCACCGGCCAGGGGTAGAAGCCGGGCGGGTCGGGGCTGCTGAAGACTTCCGTAGCTGTAGGGAAATCGTAGGTGGTGAAATGGGGCACATCGGCGCCCGCCACGCTCTCGCTGCCTGCGAAGGTCATGGCGACCGCGTGCTCGATCAGCAACTCCGCCATCGGCCTGCCGGTGACGGCGGCGAGGCCCGCGACCCCGGCCGTGGTGAGCGAGTCGTTCAGCACGCGCATGAAGCGCGCATCCGCCGCGGACGAACCCCCGCCGACGACCCAGTCCCGCAGGAAGCGGTGGAAATGCCACCCCGACCCGTATACGTCCCCGACCTCTCCGTCACCGTACTGGAAGCTCAGCGCGCTCGAATCCGGGGAGATCGCCCAGACGGTGCGCGCCAACGCGGTAAAGGTGCCGTAGGCCTCGGCCCGGGCATTGCCACCGGTGGACCGGAACGCGTCACGCAGGTCATCTCCCGTAACCCGATCGGTCATGCGGGGGCCGCCGGCCCGCTGCCAGGCGAGGCGCGAGGACACTTCCTTGGCGATGTCGGCCGTCCCTTCCTCGATCCAGAAGGGATGGAACCGGCTGGCGCTTCTTCGGCGATATCCCTTGTACAGCGAACTCACGTGCTTCATCTCGTGCACGATCGTGCCCAGTGCCCAGAAGTCGTTGCCGCTGATGGCCTCGATGGACTCGGCATCGAAGTGGATCAACTCCATTTCGTTCGACGCCGGACAGGAGTTGCGCGAGAGCGTCATGTCGGCGGACCACACGTAGGCCAGGGTGGTGCCCGGAAGGTCGGGACGGATGAGCACGTTCACGATGCCGTCCCCGTTTACATCGCTCACACCGCCGAAATAGCGCTGGATCACCTCTTCCCCGTAGTCGGCATAGTAGTCGAGGATCTGCCGGACATTGTCGGGTGAAGAGGTTGTCTGGTATTCGTAGAAGGCCAGATGCTCGTTTTCGGCGACCAGCCTGGCGGTTACCGTGGTGTCCACCGTGCAGCTGCCGGCGAACGCGTCGCTGAGACGGATGGCCAGTTCCTCCGGCGCACGGCCTCTGCCCGCCCCGCCGCCGGTTGCCTGTGCCACCTGTTGCGAGAGATCCGGAAGGATCTGGAGAGGCCCTTCCGCCGACAGGCGCTCCATCAGCGCGGCCTCGCTGGCGCGGAGGCGCGCGTGGCTTCGGGCGTAGGCGCGTTCCCGTTCGAGCAGTTTGTCCAGCCAGGGGCCCCCGATGGAGGTCGCCTCCTGGCGCGGGGCGCCGCCCGCCTGCGGAGCCCGGACGAAGAAGCCGCACTCCCCGCGCTCGCCCTCTCGGAAGACCTGGTAGTCGCCCACATCGAGGCCCAGCGCGCCCTCGCACACGCGCAACGACAGCGCCGCGCTCGCCCGTCGCCCCTGGGCGTTGGTTACGCTGACGCGGAATTCCGTGAATCCCACGGAACGCGGCGTGCCGGCGACCAGCCCGTTGCTCGTGAAGGCAAGCCCTTCGGGGAGGCGCGCCCCCCCTTCGAGGCTCCATACGAGACCCTCGGTGGTGCCGCCGCGCGCGACCAGTTGCTGGGAGTAGGGGATGGCGACGCGGCCGACGTCCAGTGATTCGGTGGCGATGAACAGGTCCGCGGCGCCGACGAAGTCGTGCTCGAGGTTCTGTCCCGTCGTCAGGGTCCGGGTGAAGCTGGTTGCGTCGAAGGCGAAACCGGCGGTCGTCAGCAGGGATACCGTGTACTCGCCCGGCCGTAGCGCCACGAACTCATAGCGGCCGTTGGCGTCCGTCGTGTCCGCCGCGTGCTGCAGGCCGGTCATCCCCAGCGCAATACCCTCCACCGGCTCGGGCTGACTGCCCTGCGTCACCGCGAGCACCCTGCCCCTGATGGAGGAGGTGCGCAGATACTCCCCGGGGAAGTCCGCGCGTACCTGCTGCCCGGCGGACGTGATGGTGACTGATGCGGTAGTCCGCGAGAAGGTCACGTCGTTGGGGATCCCGCTCGCGAGCGTCACGGTGTGC
>JAPPNY010000136.1 GCA_028818385.1 Spirochaetaceae bacterium | reverse complement strand
GGACCAGCAGCGGCGCGCCTGGATCCTCGCGCGCCAGTGCTGATAGAAGGCCAATCGCCTACTGAGCCGCGCGGAAGTCTGCTTCACCAACCCCTTCGGAGAGGTTGGGTGAGCGAAGGGTCGCAGCATCACTTCGGGCGGCGTACGCAGGAAGCCGACGCGCAGGGTACTTCGGAAAAAGGGACCGAAAGGGACCGGTCCGTGAACATTCTGTAGGCCGGGGTGCCGGGGGGGCAGCCCCCTGGCTGGGCACGTTGCCTGTCGTTGCATCGGCTCCGGCTGCAGGGCGCTAGCGCCGCGGGTCAGGTCCGGAGAACGGCACGTTAGGCGCGCCTGGGTTGCCTGGCCCGGGAGCCAGTGGGAGAACATCGCTTCCGGATGAACCCGGGTTTGAGGGCCGCCGGTGAACGGGTAGTGGAGGAGCGTGAGTGGTAGCCGCCGGACCACTCCCCCCTCCCTCTGTAGGAGTAGGGGTAGAGAGCACGGAAAACGCCGATTGGAGCCAGTATACGCCGTCGAATCGGGGGGGCGTGGGCGGTAGCCGTCGCTCTTATGGGCGGTAGCCGTCGCTCTTATGGGCGGTAGCCGTCGCTCGCTTGCGGAGGCAGCAGGCGACCATCCACGTGCACCACGCCGCCGGCCATGATTAGGCGTCCTACCGCATCCCAGCCGTCCTTAATGCGCTTGTCCCGGCGGGCTCTGCCGGTGCCTGGAGGGAAGGCGTAGAGGTCCGCCTCGCGGTCCGTGAACCGGTCGTACACTTTGGGATCGGTACGGTACAGCCATCGCTTCCGTTTGCCCCTGCCTACGGGATGCAACCGTTTGCCCTCCACGTGCCAGCGGTACGCCAAGTTAATCAGCAGGCGAGCGGCGGTGGCATCGGTACACATGAGCTTTAGCAGCAGCTCCCAAGCGACAGCCGGGCCGGTACCGTCACCAGGCGGCAGCCACACCGACACCGGCCAGGGTTCATCAAGCATCGCGGTTTCGTAGGCGCCTTCCGGGATGCCGTCCATGCGCACCACTGAGCGGGTCCAAATGCGGCCGTTCCACTCATAGGGCACATCGGCGGCCTCCGAGTGCAGGACTGATCGCACGCCATGCAGGACGTGCCAGTATTCACCGGGCCGCGTACGGCCGCTGTAGACCATCGACAGGAAGTGCCGGAGCGTCAGCGGGCCGCCATGGGGCGATTTAAGTATCACGGCCGGATCAGTTGGGTTTGTGACCTGGCGCGCGTGCAGCGGTACGTGGACAATGGCGGCCAGGAATGCTCGCAGCGCCGCTGGCAAGCCCTTGCCGCGCTTCTCTGCCTCTGCAAGCTGGAGCGTCCAGACGTTTGCCGGCAAAGTCGGTCCGCCCATTTCTGGATGCTCAAAGCCCAAGGTGAGTTGCCCGTGGGCGTCGCGATGCGCAGCACGGTTGAAGCGTGAGAGGTAGTAACTCGGCGCGCGTTCGTCCACCACGGCAACCGAGCGGGTCAGGATCACGGTGGGGAAGACGTCGGTGTCGACCGCGCGTATTGGCACCGGCAGCTTATCCTGCTGTTTCTGCCACGCGGACACCAAAACCTGCACAGCTCTGGTCGGCACGACTGATAGCGGTGCAGTCAGGCTCGCGGCGCCCTCCAGGTGGCCGATCAGGCCGTTCCGCGAAGTAGGTGGCGACGGCGGCACGGGACGCAGCGTCCCCCAGTTTACGGCCTCGATGCTGGCGCCGTCGCAGGTCCGTTCCCAACGCCAGCCTGCGCGGCCGAGCGCGTCGGATAGGCCGGCGTGCACCGCGTCCGGAAACTTCGGCAGCCAGTCGGCCAGGGATTCGGGCGTCGCTATGTGAGACTCTGGGCACGTCAGATCGGCCACGTCGCGTTTGCCGGCGGCGAACTGGGTTCGGTACCAATGGTACCGCGACTCGGCGGCGACTATCTTGGCGTCGGATAGGGCATTTTTGCGGTCGGAGATCAGGCGGTTGCGCAAGCTAGATCGGTTCTCGGAAATCATTCCGGAAGTTGACCTTCGCGCTCCGCCAGGGTCTGCCAAGGGCCGCCCGTAAAACCGACGATCTCACCGTGCGGGCTGCGCACCGGATCAACGGAAGCCAGGATGTGCGACGGGCCATAGTTGGCTTTGGCAACGGCCAGGACACGTGCGCCGGCCTCGGCGTCGGAGTCCCACGTCAGCGTCAGGGCGCCGCGGGCCGCGTCGGTCCAGTGCGTGCTACCGGCGACGTTTCCGGGGTCGAACGGGTCCGGCGGCCTGTTGTTGCGGCCGCGGGCGTCCTTGCGCGAGTGCGCCACAATCAGAACGCCGCACCGGGCAACCTCGGCGGCCTCGGCCAGCACTCCCATGAAGTCGCGCACCGGGGCTGCGCTGTTGGCGTCGCCCACGTAAGCGCTTAGTGCCGGGTCGATCACCACCAAGCGGGCGCCGATGCGCTTCACTTCGTCCCACAGTTCCGCCCAGCCAGGCAGCGGGCCCGGCCGGGCCGCGTACAGGTCGCCGGCAGCGGGACCGAATAGCGCCCGCCCGGCCATGTTCAGGATGTGCAGGCGTCGCAGTGCCGGGGCGTCACCAGTCGGCCACCACACAGCGGCCAGCTTGCGCAGGCGATCAGCCGACACGGACGGGGCATCTTCGTAGCCGGCGATCAGCACCGGGGCTCCGACACCTTCGAACAGTCCGCCATGCAACGGGCCGTAGGTGCCATCCGGGCGTGCAGCCATGCCGGCGGCAATCGACAGAGCAAGCGGAGTCTTGGCGATCCCACCTTCGCCGGCCAACACCAGGACGCCACCGATCGACAGCAGGGCGCCCTTGCGGCCAGCACAGTGCATTAGTCGCTCCGGGCGGTCGCCGGAAATCTCGGTCACCGGGACGGCGCGGCGGAGTTGATCGGCACCGGGTAGTAGCGCGCCCAACCGTCGGAAGTAGTCTAACCGTTCGGCTATCAGGTCCGCCGCGGACAGGTTGGCTATGCGCTCGCGCTCGGCGTCGTCGTTGAGGTCGAGCCAGCCGCGCAGGACTGCGCGTTGCAGGTGGGCCTCGAACACCCGAGCGGCGTAATAGTCGGCAGTGCCCACGCCAGGCGCCTTGTCTGTAACGTCGGCCAGGGCCGCAAAGCTCAAGCTGTGCGGGTCGCCGGCAGACTCGGCGTGCACGGCCTTGACTCGCTCGGGGCCGGCGGGCGGCGGCGGCTCGGTCGCCATGACACGGCGGGTCTGCGCCCATGTCGCCGCTCGGGCCGGGTCCCCGAACCATGACGGGGCTGTCGCCGCCAGGGTGGCGCGACACCGCTCGATATTGGGGTCCAGCAGCACCGCGGCCAGCAGCGCGCGCTCATGTTCGGCGGTCCGCGCCGAGGTCAGAGTTGGATCATCGGTCATGGAAGCGGAGCGCCTGCGCTACCGAGGCTTGGCAGTCGGCCACAGCCACAACCCGGCAAGTCAGCGTCAGTAGCCGCCACGCTCGCGTGAAGTCCTCGGTGGAGTAGCGGCTGCCGCCGTTTCGCGTCACTCATCTGCCGCCCTTTTTCCAGCGTGGACCAAAAGTGTAGCTCAGACCATCCAGCGGATCACTGCCCGACCTCTCGCAGCCGTAGCGCCATCTCGTTCTGGCCCTCGATCTTGGCCACCCGCTCGGCCAGCGCGCGCACCTCGCCGCTCAACATCCGCACATCCCCGCGTAGCGGCAGCAGGAACGATGCGAGCGCTACCAGCAGCGCAACGCCTACGCTGACTATCGCGACGGTCTCCTGCTTCACCGCGGCGCCTGTACCACACCCTGCGGTGCCCCGCCGGCGGCCGTTCGCTCCTGGTCCATGGCCTCGCTCACCTTGTCTAGGCCCTCGTCCAGCGCTGCGCGAGCAACCCGCGCCATAGTGACACCGCGCCCGGCGCGCCGGGCGAGCTCTCCGAGCCTGCGCCGCTGCGCAGGGGTAACGCAGATCGTCAGCCGCGTCAGCCGTTCATCATCGAATAAGCCCATGGTGATGATGGTACTGCATCACGGAGTGACGCTCAACACCGGCTGCCGGCGTGCGCGCGACTTCCGGTAATGCCCGGACTGTCGCCCTCGGGGGAAACCCCGTAGACGCGGGACTCCAGCTTGACGCCGCGGCGCCGGTCAAGGATCGTGACGCCCGTGAGTGCCGAGGCGATAGCCATAGTAGGTGTCGGGGTGGCCCTTTGGCCGTGCTGGTGCCGCTGATCCTGACCCTGCATGGCCGCGTAGTCGTCGAAGCTGGGCGAGCTGCGCCGCGAACTGCATGCTTTGGCGGAGCGTGTGGCGCGCATCGGCCCCTGGCGCCCAGCCAACCGGCGCGCCGGCGCCAACATCCAAGACGCCCCCGGAGGCCACCGCCGAGTGACGGCGGCAGTCATGGTACGGTAAGCCCTGATGGCGACAATTGGTAGGGGTCCAGACAGGCGTCTGATCGTGGCCTTGGACGTGCCGACGCTGGACAAGGCCCGC
>JAPPNY010000062.1 GCA_028818385.1 Spirochaetaceae bacterium | reverse complement strand
CGGCGCTGGCCGAGGTGCAGCTCGTCTTCGGCGCTGGCCTGCGCCGTCGTTCGCTTACCTTCCACCCGCCAAGAGGCACCGAGGCGACGGAACCGCTCCCGTTGGTGGAGATCGCCGCGATCGGTGGGCTCTCCCCGGCCGAGACCTGCCACGTCGTGCTGCACGAGCTCGCGCATGTGCTCGCTCCGGACTCCGGCCACGGCGCCGCCTGGCGCCACGCCGCGCGCCAGGTCGGCCTGCTGCGCCCGCGGGCCGCGCCGGATGCCGGCGAGCTCGCTGACTGGCGCGAGATCGCTCCGGGGATCCGCGCCACCCTGCAGGCGATTCCCGCGCCGAGCGAGGACCCGTCCATCTACTATCCGGACCGGCTGCGCCAGTTTTGTAACAAGGGCGACGGCGTACGCGGCGGCACCAACCGTGGTCCCGGTTCCGGCAGCCGCTACCTGAAGGTCGGGTGCCAGGAGCCCGGCTGCGGCTACCAGGTACGGATCACGCGCCGGTGGCTGAAGCTGGGGACCCCGCGCTGTCCGGTCGACGGCCACGGCATTATGGTGCTGATGGAGCAACCGCCGTGAGCAAGCCCGGTCGCAGTAACGAAGACCAGTTCGATCCTGGCCCGGACGAAACCCCCTCCCTGTTCGCAGAAACCCCTGATTTCGAGGCGCTGGAACGCGAAGTCGAGCGCATCCGCGAGGCCGAAGCCGCGGCTACCGAAGAACGGCAGCGCCGGCAGGCCGACGAACGGGCCGAGAAGGCCGCACGTTACCGTGCAGAGAGCCCCAAGCACCACGCCGAGAGCGTGCGGGTAGGGAATCAGCGACTGGCCGAGGCGCGCGCCAAGGCCGCGGCGGCGCAGCCGGACACCCCCGCCACTGCGAAGCGGCGTACTCCTGGGGCAAAGAGAAAGCGGAAACGGAAGCAGAACGCACCACCGAAACCTGCAGAAGACCTGACGTTGGGGACGGCCACGACGCCTGATGAGTTGGTCCTGGCCGCGGCGGCCGATTACGGGTACACGCGCCCGGCCCCGTCGTGGCAGGAGCTGATCCGGTGGTGGCGGAAACATTCAACCCGTAATCCTATTGATGCTGAGTTAGTGAAGGCCCTACGCGCGGTGCTTGGTAAGTACGCGGCGTTGTTGCCCTGGATCGCTTCCGATGGCGGTGCAGAAGATTTTCGGGCGGTCGTTCCCGGCACTGACAAGCCGCTCGATATTATGGAGTGTCATCGCCGTTGGCTGGACCTTCCCGAACACCCACGCCATCTCGTGTCGGTCATGGTCGAATCCTGGGACCGCTTGGCTCCGAGGCGCGTGGGGCGAGACCTGCGCTCCAGTGCCATCATCCCACACTCGCTGCGCGATGCCGACCGCAATCAAGGCGTCCTACCGCTTGGTCTGGACCGCACAACTCCGCTCGGTCCGATCCAGGAGTACGAACAAGGCTACCTGCCCGGCTTGGAGCCGCCGACGTCGCTGGTGCCGCCGGTGCCATGGCTGACCCTGTACGACCTGACCGGCGTCGGCCCGGTGCAAACACGCGGCCGTGGTGCGCCTCTGGCGCAGCGGTTGTTTGTGGAGGTCTTGACCGCCGTGTTGATCGGCGACCGTGATCCGGAGTGGTCAACCGCGCCGCCTGTGACCCTGCGCGACCTGTTCGAGTGGCTGTGGCCCCGATACTACGACCGCACTGCGGACCGGATGCGTGGAGGCTACGACCGAAGCAAGCACCTGGAGCCGTTGCGACGCGCCCTGGTCGAACTGGACAACATGCGCATCCTGTATGACCGCTACGAGCGGCGCCTGATTCGCGTGGACGACCTGCCGACTGCCGCGACCGCGCTTGACGATCCGATCCGCTTCCATGTCCGCTACCCGCCCAATGGCGACCATGGCCCGATGATCGAGCGCGCGGGCGCCCGACGCTGGGGCGTGGTGTCAGCACCCGCATGGCGTTCTACCATTCGCTTGGCGTACTTGTGGGACGATGCCAAACATCGGAACAACGGTGCCCGCGTCTACGCCACCCGCCCGGTGGTGGCCCGCGGTTCCGGTGGCGCGCTGCTCGGCACAGACGGTAAGCCGCTACGCGACCGCCACGGTGCGATGGTGACGGACTGGAGTGACCGCCGCGCTGTGATCCTCGGGGCCGACGGCAGGCCCACGAGCGACAGCAACCCGCCTACCTACGAGCGCAACCCCGCTGCAGATCGAGTGCCGGAGTTAGGCCCTGATGACCTGATCCTCCTGGCATTCGACAAGAACCTGGACACCAACCGTTACAAGCGCCTACTCCTGGCCCGCGAAGCGCTGCGCGCCAAGGAAGCTGCGGGCGAAGTCGTGATCGAGGCTGCCGGCGAAGGATGGCGCATCATCGAGGCGTGGCAACGCTGATCCCGATACGTGGCAATGCCGATCCCGATACGTGGCAATGCCGATCCCGATACGTGGCAATGCCGATCCTCTGGTTCATTTTGTAATTTATTTCCTGGAAACACTATCTCGACTGCTTGTGGATAACTCCCAGGCGCGCGCGCGCGCGTCAGACCTACTCAGTAGGGTAGGGGCGGGGCTCCGCTCCGCTCCGCCCCTTTAACGCTCCGGGCTCGCCCCTAGAGGAGGGGCCCGCCCCCTGAGCTATTCCGAAACCCAAGAGCGAAGGTGCAAAGATGACAGCGTAGGATCGCTACGTCAGGCGAGGGCTACTCGTTCCAAGGAGTGTGGCGGCGGCTCAATGCCAGGAGCGGTGTTTCATACCCCACCGCCGCCGTAGAAGTCGCTCAGGAACTCGCGGGCCCCGTCCTCGTCGAACTCGCCCCACTCCAGCAGCTCTGGAGGCGCGATCTCTTCCCGCGCGGAGCTGCCGGCTTACGGCCGACCTGCCAAAACGGGCCGGTCTCCCACCCGGCGGCTGCCGGTCGAGGGCATGGATTTGCCAGCATGGGGTAGCGATGTCGCTGTTCGCGGACGAACTGCAGAACGGCCGACGCATGGGGACAGGCTGATGGTCGAGGCGCTACGGAAGTACACCGCCGGCGGGGATCGCGGCGCCGGCCGCCACGGCCGGGTCCTGGCCGACTGGGCGAAACGCCGCGCGGTCTACCTGGAAAGAAAACGGGGGCGAGGTAGGGCTTTGTCGACGGATAGCGGGTGCATCCGGGCACCGGCTTCCCCGCCCCCACAACAAGGATTGTCGGCCCGTGCGGTCGTGCGGTCACCCACTACAGCCGGCGCCGGATTCCGCAAAGAGAAGTATACACGGGAGCAACCGATGAGACCGCCACCGAGCGCCCCGCAGCATGATCTGCCGCCTGTCCAAGCAGCAGCGCGAGGGAGTCTTGATCACCTCGACGGCGCCCCGGTCGAGCTCGACCAGGTTGTGGTCGACCAACTCGGCGCCAGCCGCTCCACCGCGCGGTCGCCATCGAGGCGGTTTCCGGTGCCGTGATCCTCGACCAGCCACGGCGCCAGCCGCGCACGGTCGCCGAGGGCTACGGCAGCGGCGTCAAGCGCCAAGGCGGCCGCTGATGCTCACCTTCCGCGTGCTGCTGCCGCTGGCCTGTCTCGTCTTGTTCCTGGGATTTCTGGTCGGCTCCCTGGTCTACTTCCACGTGCAGGACCGCCGCGCCGAGCGTCGCCAGACCGGCCCGCATCCCGACTCACCGGCCGAATCCTGAACCGAAGACGGGCGGCCGAGCCGCCAGCAGCGCCCCGCCGCCCGTTCGCCAATGCCAAAGAAGCGGGAGCCGGCGCTTTTCGGCTTGGCTCAGCGTTCCGCCGGCTCCCGCGAGTCAGACAGCGCCAGCATACCTCACCACCAGGGCGGCCGTCCCTGCCCATGAACCCGGCACCACGGCGCTGCAAGGTCTGGCTGGTGGTAGCGGTCGGCTGCGCACCCCGCCGCTGCGGGAAATCAACCGTGGCGGCCTCCAGGAGCGCCCCAGCGGGAGCGGGTGGACCTTGGACACCACCCCGGCGCCTCTGGCGGCGCCTGCGTTCAGGGCGGCGGTGCGCTGTGGAAGAGTTTGGCCGCTCCGGGGGCCGTGGCGAAACACCGGCTGCATTGCGCTCTCGGTGCGACGCCGGGTTCCACCCCGGGGCTGCTACTAGCTGGTGCTGGTGACGGAGACGGCGAGTTGAACGGGCTCGCCGGACGCCCTGCCCCGCCATGCGACCAGGTGACGGTCGGCGGCAACCGGTACGAAAACCGGTCCGTCAGCGGGTTCCAGCAGGTAGCCCATCCCGAGGCGGGCAGTGAGTGCCGAGTCTGGCCGCAGCTCCCAGCGCACCGACGAGGCACCGCGGCCGGTCTCGGCGGTGTGCTGGATCATCACCACATGGCTGCCAGTCGCGTTCACCAGATCGGTAACATCGACCTCGGTATCACCCTTCAGGTTGGCGTAGCGCGTCATACGGTCATGCCCCCGCCGCTCGTGGTCAAGCTCGGGTGCGCCGACAGGTGAGCGGACCACCCCGGCATGGGACAAGAGGTCGGAAGGCCGACGAAGAAACGGCGGTCGATCA
>JAPPNY010000088.1 GCA_028818385.1 Spirochaetaceae bacterium | reverse complement strand
CCGTTGCCGAAATCTGCCGAACGAACTACCCTACGCCTGAACAGTTACTCCTGAAGACTCAGACGATCAGGCATAGCCGCCGGCCATGACCCGATCGAGGTGGGCATGAACGTAGCTCTCCTTGCCCTCGCGCACCAGCCGATCGGGCGTGAGCCCCGCGAATCCCGGCAGGGCCTCCGAGCGGAACCAGGGCAACGCCACCAGCGCAGAGCAGCCGGCGTAGTCCTCGACACGGCGAAGAATCCCCACCATCTCCCGGAGGCGGTCTCGATGTATGACGCAGGACTTGACGCGGGTCCTTGTGGAGGCTCTCTGGTTCAGTCGGTGGAGACCGCAGTCCCGGTGGCCGTGACCATCAGCATGAGCATCATCTCGCCGTGGCTGAAGGCTTCGTAGTCGACGGAGACTCCGACGACCGCGTCACCTCCCTTCTGTTCCGCCGCTTCCGCGATGCGTTGCAGGGCCTTCTCGCGGGCGTCGCGAAGCTCGGGCTCGTAGTCCGCGGGGCGGCCGCCGACGAGCTCCTGAATGCCGCCGAGGAGGTCCTTGAGCGTATTCGCGCTGATGATCGCCTCTCCCGTGACAATGCCGTGGTAGTGGCCGATGCGCTTGCCTTCGATCGTGGGGGTGGTGGTCAGAATCATTGGCGGCGTCCGTACTCGTTGCTGAGGTTGCGGTAGATCGAGTGGTAGTGACCGCCCGCGGCGCCCAGCGAGCCACGGGTCGAGAACTCGATGAGCAGCGTCGGGCCCTGGATGCGGTAGTAGATGGAGCCCGACCCGTCGGTCCGTCCGTTCCACGCGAAGCGCACTTCGGGCAGCTCCGCTTCGATCTCCGCCATCCTGCGTTCGGCAGCCGCCGGCGGCATGACGCTCACCCACAGGCCGATCAGATCGAGAGTTGCCGCTGCCGTTCCGCCGGCCAGCCGGCGACGGGGCTCCCTTCGACCGGCGGAATCACGCCGTCGCGGCCGGCGCCCGCGTACAGGTCCCACGGACGGCCGCTCACGGTCGCGGCGTCCCGCTGTTCGCCGGGCAGGGCTCCCAGCAAGGCGACCCCGCCCGCGGCGTGACCGCGCAGCGGCGCCATCTCCGACCCGTCCAGCACGAATGCCGCCGGCTCGATGCCGATGAACGACGGTGACATGCTCATGACGCCGCCGGTCACGGCAACGTTGATCGCGAGGTGGTGGCCGCCGAACTGCCAGCTCCAGTCGCCCGCCGCCGACGGCTCGCCGAAGAAGGCCAGCCAGTAGTTGTCGGGGTGCCAGCCGAGCCGGGACGCTCGCGAGGCATCAGCCAGCACGGCCTCCGCGGCGATCACGCCGTATACCAGCGCGGCACCCGCGCGGCTGAGAGCTGTCGTCAGGAAGTCATGCAGCGCGGCGCGCTGCGCGTCTTGCAGGTCGCCGATGCGCACCCCGTTGCGCTCGAATCCGGCCATGCCGGCCGGCAGGTTCGACCAGTTGACGATGAGCGGGCTGTCCGGCGGCAGCACGGCGGCGCGGGCCTGCGCCGGATCGAGCGTCCGCAGGAACCGGTCCGCCGCGGCGGCCGCAGCCGCGACGTCGTCCCGCGCCGACGGATCGGCCATCGCCGCGGACGCCGCGCACAGCACGGCCCCGGCGGCCAGCAGGGCGGTTCGGAGCCGGCGGGAACTCACCGTGCGTGCGGCGGAGGCTGCAGCAGTTCCAGCGGGATGCCGTCGAAGTCGTTGAAGTAGACGGCGAAGCCGCCCTTGTTGCGGCCCGCCTCGATCGGCACCGGCTCGCTCTTGAAGCGCACCCCCTCGGCGATCAGCCGGTCGTACATCGCGTGGATGTCGTCGACCATGAACGCCATGTGGGCGACGCCCGGACGGTTGGTGGCTGTGTCGATGGGCGCGCCCGCTGGGTGGAGGTACTGCACCAGCTCCAGGTGGTGGCCGCTCACGTCCACCGGACAGTCGGGGATGCGCAGCATCGCCACGTCGATGTCGGCGTCCGCGTACGCCACCAGGCGCGCCGTGTAGGGGTTGGCCCCCCGTTGCCGGTGGACGAGCTCCATGCCGATCAGCCGGCAGTAGAAGTCGATGCTGCGGTCCAGGTCGCGGACCGTGTAGCTGAAGTGCCAGAGGCCCGTTGCCACCGTGCTCACACGCCCTCCAGATCGGGCTTGGCCAGATCGGGTTTCGCCAACAACGGCTGATCGCCGTCCCACTCGATCTCGCTCAGGAACACCCCTTCCTCCAGGACGATCTCGTCCTCGTAGGTACCTCGGTAGCAGAGCCGCCCCTGCCTGCGGTTCTCCAGGCGCGACTGCTCCTTGCGCGTGGTCGAAAGGAGCCAGCGGCCGTCGCGGCCGAACACCTCGGCGGCGTGGAAGTGGCCGAGCAGGTAGCTGCCGGTCCCCACCCGCCAGTAGGTGCCGCCCTGCAGAAACCCGGTCGGCCGGTCGCTGACCGCATGCCACGTACCCGGTCCGAGCGTGAAGAACAGGTGCCACATGCCGTCCCGCTCGATCACGCACGGCGACTCGATGCCGATGGTGCCGCGCAGCATCGGCGGCGTTCGGAACACCGGTCCGAGCTCGACGAAGGTGCGGAAGTCGCGCGTCGCGTTGAGCCCGACCGCGACCTGACCGTCGCCCGCCCTCGACTTGAAGAAGATCAGGTACAGCCCGCCGGGCCGCCGCAGCACGCAGACGTCCTGCGCCGCTCCGCCCGGGTTCGGTCCCCACGACGGCAACCCGAACGCGGGGTTGTCGTCATCCTGCGTCCAGTCCTCCACGTCGTCCGACCACGCCAGGCACTGGTGGTCGCCCCCTTCGCCGCGCACCTCGTAGAGCATCCCCCAGCGTCCCTCGTAGCGGAAGCAATACGGCACGCCGCGGGTCACCTTGTCGAACGCGCCCTGCGAGGGCAGCAGCAGGTTGCGGTGGAAGGCCAGCGTTCCGAGGCTGTCGCCCCTGGCATGGCCGATCCCGATCTCCGGGCTCTCGGCCGCCGCCTCGTCCAGCCGGCCGGCCTCCATGTGCCGGCGGTAGGCGTCGATCCGGCTGATGTCGCCGGTGACGTACAGCAGGTGCCAGCGGCTCCCGTCCCACAGGAACTGGTGATCGGCGATGTGGTAGGGCGCCGGCGGGCGGTAGACGTGCGTGGTGACCTCGTAGAAGTCCGGCTCGCCGGTGCGGAAGAGCTGCCGGTGCAGCGCCAGGAAGCGGTCGTCGAAGTCGCCCGGCGCCAGCGTGGGTTGCAGGTCGGGGTCGTTCGCGAGCAGCTCCGCGGCTTGCGGCGCGTCGTGCGGGATCAGGACGCGGCTCATACCCGGTAGGCGAACAGCGTGGCCGCGAACATCCTGATGCGGATCACCACCGTGGAGCCGGCCGCCTCCAGGTCACCCTTGCCGTTCCAGGTCACCTCACGGTCGGCCTCGTCGCCGGTCAGCGGATCGCACGCCTCGAACGTGTAGCCGTCGAGGCCCTTCACGTCCGGGTTCAGGCGAGAGGGAATCGAGCGGATCAGCTCGACCTTGATCCAGCCGCCGGCCCGGCAGCGGTAGTTGAGGCGCAGCGGCCCTCCGGAGCGGGTGATCGTGGGGATGGTGAAGCGCCCTTCCGTCGCCGCGTCGAAGCCGGCCAGCCGGTGCGGGCGCCAGCGCGCCCAGCGGATGACGCCGTTGGCGCGCGGCATCGTGTCGCCGGCGTTGTGCAGCCACGAGCCGGCGTCGTACGGCACCGCCCACCACCCGTCCGGCAGGGTGATCAGCCCGACGCCCCACGGCCAGGCGATGCCGGCCTCGTCGCTGCCCGGCGGCCCGACGGGGATGGCCGGCCGGCGCTCGGGCCGGGTCCAGTACAGGCCGTCGCGGCTGAAGGCGAGCTGCGCGTCGCCGTCGTCGCCGATCTGGTGGTAGACCTGCACCACGCCCACGTGCAGGTCGGCCCGGTCCGGATAGGCGAAGTAGTACATGCCGTAGAACGAGGTGTCCGGCGGATCCTGCGGATCGGCGGTGAGCACCAGCCGCGACAGCGGCCAGCGGCGGAAGTCCGTCGTCTTCGTGATGCCGATGCTGCGGCGGCCGGTGCCGCCGGGACGCACGAAGGCGAAGTAGCAGCCGGTCGCCGGGTCGTAGCCCGGAGCGATGCCGCCGTCGGCCGGCATGTCGGCCAGCGGCTCGTCGATCACCGTCCACCGCAAGCCGTCGGGCGAGGTCCACCCTTCCAGCCAGTTGCGGTTGACGATGCGCGGGCCGTCGTAGCCGGCGCCCGCGTAGTCGGCCGCCGCCATGCGCTTCTGCCACTCGCCTGACGGCAGCAGCTCGTTCGTGTCGGGATCGAAGTAGCCGCCGGCCATCCGCATCGCCTTGAAGCGCTCGGCCGGTTCGGCGGTCGGGTCGATGAACATCCCGCAGTGGGCCGGCCCGCCGGTGACGTTGTCGGCGCGGCCGCCCAACGGCGTCTTCTCGAAGCGGTAGCCGTCGGCCGAGCGCGCGTAGCGCAGCGCGGAGCTGCCGTCCGGTGGGAAGGAGCCGTACAGGATGTGGTAGTCGCCGTCGTGCCAGGCGAGCACGTTGTGCAGCCCGCCGCCGCCCTCCACCGCAGGGTCGGAGCGGATCAGCGCCTCCGACTTGCTGGCCGGCTCGACCGCCAGGCGCACCCCGACCGGCGCGTCGAACAGCTCGTAGCGGCCGTCGCGGGTGACCCCCCGGTTGCCCGGATGGACCTCCTCCCAGTCGATCAGCGGATTCCACGCGGCGCGCGCCTCGCGCGTGCGCAGCGTCTCCCGCCCCTGTCCTTCGTCCCGCCACTCGCCGGGCCGAAACGCGTACGTCCCGATGCCGGTCAGCCCCTCGGTCATGAGCCGACCTTACCGCAGATCGCTTTATCGCATCGCGCCCGCGGTGCTACTCTCCTGCCCCGGATGAGCAGCTCCACTTGGGGACCGTCGGCGTTTCGCTCGCGCAAGACGGGACGCAGCCGCACGCGGCGCCTGCTGGGCACGATCGGCCTGGCGGCACTCACCGCCGGGCTGGTGCTGCTGGTGACCTTCACCTCCGGCGTGCAGGACCTGGACGAGGTGATGCTCGCGATCGGCGCCACGGTCGCCTCGCTGGCCGCCGTGGTGGCCGTGAGCTCGGTGCAGAGCGAGCTGGCATTCCACGAGGCCCCGCGGCTGGAACGGGTGCTGAGCGAGCAGGCCGCACGGCGCGGACAGCCCGCGGTGCCGACGCCGTTGACGAAGATCACCGCGGAGCTCGAGCTCTCGCAGACCAGCAAGCGCTACTACCGGCGCGTGTTCCTGCCCCGGCTCGCGGCGGTCGCGTCCGGTCTGGTGAGCACCGCCGAACGCAGGCGCATCCTCGACCGCATCGAAGCGCTCGGACGGCCCGGCGACAAGCTGACCGATCGGCTGCCGGAACGGCTGACACGCCGGGGTGTCCCGCTTGCGCAGCTCGTCGGCGTGGTGCAGGAGCTGGACCAGGCGGATGCGGCGGACATCACGTGACACAGGAGTGACCGAGTGAGCACAGAGTTTGGACGGACCAGCGGCACGACGCCGGGGTCCATGGACCTGAGAAGGGTCAGCGAGACCACGCAGCGGGCGGTCGGGGAGGTCGGGCGTTTCATCGTCGGCAAGGACGACGTCCTGCGCCAGATCCTGATGGGACTGCTGGCCGACGGGCACATCCTGCTGCAGGACTTCCCCGGCCTGGCCAAGACCATGATCGCGCAGTCGTTCGCGCAGGTCCTCGACATCCGCTTCACGCGCATCCAGTTCACACCGGACCTGCTGCCGGGCGAGATCACCGGCGGCTACATCTACAACCAGCGCGATGCCGCCTTCGAGTTCCGCAAGGGCCCGGTGTTCGCCAACCTGCTGCTCGCCGACGAGATCAACCGCGCCACGCCCAAGACCCAGTCGGCGCTGCTGGAGGCCATGCAGGAGCGGCAGGTCACCGTGGAAGGCGAGCGCTTCATGCTGGAGAAGCCTTTCGTCGTCATCGCCACCCAGAACCCGGTCGAGTTCGAGGGCACCTACCCGCTTCCGGAGGCGCAGCTCGACCGCTTCATCATGCGCACCAGCATCGGCTACCCGAGCGCCGAGGACGAGTACGAGATCCTCAGGCGGCGCCAGGAGCGCAAGGAGGACACGGTCGATCTGACGCAGGTCGTCTCCCACGAGGAGCTGCTGGCCATGCAGCTCGCGCTGGAGGACGTGCACGTCTCGGAACCGATCGGCAAGTACATCGTCGACCTGACGCGGGCCACGCGCGAGGACTCCAAGGTCCAGGTAGGCGCTTCGCCGCGCGGCGTGTACGCGCTGTTCAAGCTGGCGCGGGCGCACGCGGTCCTGAACAACCGCGACTTCGTGACCCCGGAGGACGTCAAGGACGTGGCGGTGGTCGCCCTCGCTCACCGCATCGTGATGAAGCCGGAGTACTGGGTCCGCGGCATCTCCGACGAGTCGATCGTCACCGACGCGATGAACGAGGTGCCCACGCCGCAAGCCGAAGCGTGACCGGGGCCGGAGCGTGACCAGGACCATAGGGTGATCAGGGCCATAGGGTGACCAAGCACTTCGGCTCCCGCTTCGTCGTCTACCTGGCGCTGACCCTCGTCAGCCTGGTATTCGCGGCTCTGCTGCGGCGCATCGAGCTGGTGATGATCGGCACCACGTTCGCGGTGGCGATCGTCGCCGCGCTGCTCGGCGACCGCCAGCCCCGCCTGCGCTTCAGCCACAGCATCTCGCGGCTGACCCTGTTCGAAGGGGACGAGGTGGACATCGAGTTCACCGTCCATGCCGGCACCGCGGTGCCGATCGCGGAGGTGGTCGATCCGCTGCCGGCCGGCGCCTCGCTGGTCTCCGGACGCAACGCCGTGATCGTGTCGCTCGGCCCCGGACAGACCGAGACCTGCCGCTACCGCCTGCGCATAGACCGGCGGTCCCGTTTCACGCAGGGGCGGCTCTTCCACCGCGCCTATGCGGGCTCCGGCATGATCATGTGGGAGGCGGAGTGGAGCGACCCCAAGATCTGCACGGCCTACCCGCGCGTCGACTCCGTCAGCCGGCCGGTCCGGCCGTTCCACACGCAGGTGAACGTCGGCAACTACCCCTCACGCGAAGCCTCCGAGGGTCTGGAGTTCGCGAGCATGCGTGAATACGTGCCGGGCGACCGGCTGCGCACCGTGAACTGGCGCGCCACGCAGCGCAACGGCCGCATGTACGTCAACGAGTACACGCGCGAGCGCAACGCCGACGTCGTGCTGCTGCTGGATGCATTCGAGGACGCCGGCGCGTTCGGCTCCACGGTGCTCGACCAGGCGACCCGCATCGTCGCGTCGCTGGCGCGCTACTTCCTGACCGGCAACAACCGCGTCGGCTGTATCGAGCTGTCCGGCCTGCTGCGCTGGGTGAGCCCCAACCTCGGCACCCGGCAGCAGTACCGGATCCTGGAGTTCCTCACCGACGTGCGCGCCCGCGAGAGCGACGTCGACCGCGACATCACCAAGGTGCCCCGCCAGATCCTGCCGTCGCAGGCGCTGATCGCCGCCTTCACCCCCCTGATCGACGTGCGCTTCACCGACACGCTGCTCAACCTTGCCAGCCGCCGCTTCGACGTGGCCGCCGTGGTGATCAACCCCGCGCTGGCGCTGGCACCCGTCTACGGCGCCACACCCGGCGAAGCCGCCGCGGTGCCGCTGTGGCGCATGGAGACCGACACCGCCTCCCGCCAGCTCGCCGAGGCGGGCGTGCCGATCATCCGCCTGGAGCCGGACGAGCCGGTCGAGCTCCTTGCCGCCCGCATCGACGCGCTGCGCCGCCGCCGGCTGCTGCTGCAATGACCCGGCTCGTCCTGCTCGGGCTGCCGCTGGTCCTGGGCGCGTGGAACCTGGCCCTGGCCGGCATCACCATGGGCACGGTGCTCGCATCGCTGGCAGGCGTGGCCGCGGTCGTCTACGGCGCCCAGCAGCACCGCTCCGGCTTCGTCACCGCCGGCGTGTTCGCGCTGCTGGTGGCGCACGCCGGGGCGCTGGTGACCGCCGCCACGCCGGTGCAGGTGTGGCCGGGCCTTGCATACGGGCTGGGGCTGCTGATGATCATGGAGGCGTCCTACGACCACCTGACCATCCTGCGCGGCCGCGCCGCCGGCCGCCGCTACGCGGTCAGGCGCGCCTATCTGACGAAGGTGGGCATCGGCACGGTGGTCGCCGGCTTCGTGGTCGCCCTCCTGGGCGTCGGGTACGCGCCGCGTCTGGCCGACCAGACGGCGCCGACGATCTTCTGGATCGGCGGCCTGAGCGTGGTCGCCCTGTCGGTGGCGGCGCTGATGCTGCTGCGCTTCTGGCTGAGAGAGCGGTCCGCGACGGAAACCGACAGCGGCGGCGAAACGTAGTAGACTCCGCGTGTCCGGCGGGCATCCGCGCCTGCCGGGCGTGGAGGGGAACGACATGCGAAGGACGACGCACGCGCGATTCGCATGGTTGGCAGCGGCAGTCGTGTCGTTGAGCGTATCGGGGCTTGCCGTGGCGCAGGACAACCCGCAACAGGACCTGCTCGCGGCCTTCTACGGGCCACCGGACCTGACCATGCTCACCTACTACAGCGCCGGCTGGACCCATCTCGGGTTCGACGAGGAGTATCCGAACCTCCTGGAGCGGCTGAATCAGAGCCGGGACCCGAACCGGAACAGCTTCTCGCACGGCTGGGGGGCACTGGTCACCTACGGGCAGTTCGTCGCGATGCTCGAGAGCAGCCACGCAGGGACCGCAAGCACACGGAACAGCCGGTCCGTGGAGCTGTCCAGCGACGCGCTGTCCCTGCAGGTCGGCTACGCTCCGATCAAGCTGCCGGCCGCGATCGGCTTCGTCACCGCCGGAGCAGGCGTGCAGACGGTGGGGCTGCGCGGATACCCGGACAGACCCGGCGGATTCGACGATGTGGTTTCGCTGGACGGAAGTCCCAACGTGTTCTCGGTCAGCACCAACACGCTCGTGCTCAGGGCCTCGGCCGGCTTCGAGCTGGCGGTGCTGCCCCCCGGCGACCCCTGGGGACTGCACGCCGGCCTCATCGCCGGGGTCGCCTACGCGCCCTTAGAGCCGACGTACCGGCTGTTCGGCGGCGCCGGCCTCCTCGACGGAGCGCCGGTGCTGGAGGGCAGCAAGCCCAAGCTCACGCCCTGGTCGTTCAGCCTCAGCCTGCTCGTGGGAGTGGGCGGCGGTTTGTAGCGAAGCGCTCAGACCGCCAGCGGGGCGGCGCGCTTCATGGCGCGCATCCGGTTGAAGTACGGGCTGCGGGCGACCTGATCGCGCCACTGGGGCCATCCCTCCCCCGCGTCGGGATCGGCGCGGCTGCGGGCGATGAAGCCCGGAAGGAAGTCCGGCTTGCGCGGATGCTCCATGCCGGCCTCGTGGTAGCGCAGGTCGATGCTCCAGCGGGTGTGATCGCTGGCGTTCATCAGCGATCGGTGATAGGTCAGGTTGCTGAAGAACAGTACGTCGCCGACCTGCATCGGCAGCGTCACCGGCTCCCCGAGCCGCGTGGGATCGTCGAGCGGGCGCAGCGCCTTGTGGTCGGGATCGATCTCCGCGGGATGGTAGCCGTGCCGGTGGCTGCCGGGGATGACCTGCATGCAGCCGTTGTGCGCGTCGGCCGGCACCAGCGGGAACCAGACGCTGATGATCCGCTGCGCCGCCGTCTGCTCGCCGAAGTAGTTGCTGTCCTGGTGCCAGAGCACGGTGGTGCGCTTGTCGTTGGGGATCTTCGGACGGACCGCGATCATGCCGGTGGCCTCGATCTGGCCGCCGATGAGGGACTCGACGACGTCCAGCACGCACGGGTGCGCCATCAGGGCAAAGAGCTCCGGCGTTATCACGTCGGCGTCCCAGCTCCGCCGCTCATGCTCGCCGCCGAGAGCGGCGACCGCGTGCTGCCAGCGTGCCACCATGGGCTTGTCCGCGAACTGCGACGGCAGGCGGCCCTGCTCGAACAGGTCGTCGATCAGCCGGCCGCCCGCTTCCAGGATCACCCGCAAAACCGGAGCGAGATCCTGCGGCGCCAGCAACCCCCGCAGCATGACGTAACCGTCCTTCTCGAATGACTGTCGGTCAGTGCTCACCATCTTCTCCCACGGGACGAACCGTGTACGCCCATACTACCGGCAGGGCCGGGCGTGATACGATCCGCGCCCCTCGTGATCGAGACGGTCAGCTCCTGGATCGGCGATCTGGTGACATCGGTCCGGGAACGCTACGCGGTCAATCCGTACGTGTTCCTGGCGCTGTCCGCCGTCTGCGGTCCCCTGTTCTACTACTCCCTGTACCGCCTGGCGCGCGCGCTCAGGAGCGACCGCCGGGCGGTCGGGCGCTGGAGCCTGATCTTTCTGGCCGCCACAGTCATCCCCTACCTCTACGTGCTGGTCTTCGGGCGCAACCTGCCGTGGTGGGTGTACGCGGTGCTCGTCGCCGCCGTCGGCTGGGGCGTCCATCAGCTCGTTGCCCGGCTGCGGGCCCGCGGCAGCGGCTGAGCGTCAGATCCCGAGGAGTCGTGCCGCGTTGTCGCCGAGCACCTTGCGCTTGGCGGTGTCGCTGATGTCGGCGGTGAGCACCTTGGCGATCTGGCTGCGCGGGTCCATGAGCGGGATGTCGGAGCCGAACAGCACCCGGTCCTCGCCCCCCTCGGCGACCAGCTCCTCGATCACCCCCGGCGTGCGGAAGGTGGAGCAGGTCTCCAGGTAGACGTTCCGGTATCCCTGTGCGGCGGCGAGCGCCTGGCCGCGGTACGGCTGCACGTTGCCGGTGTGGCCGGACACGAAACGGGCGCCGGGGAACAGCGGCGCGACCACGGACAGGTACTTCGGGTGCCCCTGCCACTCCTGGCCGGTGTGGCTGATCACCGCCAGCCCGCGATCGTCAGCGAAGCGGTAGATCGGCCAGTAGCGCTCGTGGTCGAGCGACCACGGCGCGTACGGCGGGTAGATCTTGATCGCGACCAGGCCCAGGTCGTCGGCGGCGCGGCGGAGCTCGGCGGTGATGTCCGCTTCCGGAAGGTGCGGGGACACGAAGGAGAAGCCCAGGAAGCGGTCGGGGTGGGCGGCGCAGAAGGCGGCGGTCTCGTCGTTGGCGCGTACTCCGGTCGGATGATAAATGTTGAACAGGCAGGCGCGGTCGACGCCGGCCCCGTCCATGGCGCGCAGCATCTCGTCGGCGGTGGCGCCCATGCCGGTGTGGCCGTGAAAGTCGATGATCACGCGTCTATCCCCAGCAGTCCTTCGAGCGTCCCGGCCAGCAGGGCCGCGCGGTCGCCGTCGGACAACTCGATCGTGCGCAGGAAGTGGACGATGGGACCCATCGCGTAGCGCGGATACCACGATCCGTACAGGAGCCGCGAGGAGCCGAACTCCCGGCAGAGCGCCTCCACCCCGCCCAGGGGCTCGTAGCGGCTGAGCTCAAGATGCATGCCGTCGACCGCGCGCAACATGGCCGGCACGAAGTGCTGGTGCGTGGGATGGGCGCCCACCACGATGCTGCGCAGGCGCGGGAAACCGTTGAGCGTGCGCACGATGTCATCCGGTGCCAGCTCCGTCAGGTCGATCACGGCGGGCGCGCCGATCTCGGCCAGCCACGTCAGCAGCTCGCCGTACAGCCAGGGAGTGAACGGCGAATACACGCGCTCGCCCGCGCAGATGCGCACACAGGTCAGGTCGCCGGCCGCGTGCCGCTCGACCAGGCGTTCGATCGAGATGGGTACCGGCAATCCCGTCCACTGCGGGAACAGCCGATCGTTGCGCCATTCGTCCAGCTCCTCGTCGGTCACGACGCCGTCCACGAACGGCTCGTGGCTATTCGGGTGATGGATCAGCGCGCGGCCGACGCCGTGGCGGTCCATCTCCGCCAGGAGCTGCGCGCGATCGCGGAGCGGCGAGAGGCTCACCTTGGTGTCGCCGACGGCGATGTTTGCATCGAAGACCGGAGGACTGTCCATGTTCTGCACGACCGGCGGGAACGATACCAGATCCGCGCGCGACGGTCAGGACGTCCGGCGCGTGCTACCCTCGCCCGGCGAGGAACCTGTCCATGAAGTGCGTGATGCTGATGTTCGACTCCCTGAACCGCCACATGCTGCCGCCTTACGGCGGCGGCAGCGCGCCGCCCGTCCATGCGCCCAACTTCGCGCGGCTGGCCGAGCGCACCGCGGTGTTCGACCGCTCCTACATCTGCTCCATGCCGTGCATGCCGGCGCGGCGCGACCTGCACACCGGCCGTCCCAACTTCCTGCACCGGAGCTGGGGGCCGATCGAGCCGTTCGACGACTCGGTGCCGGACTTCCTGCGCGAGAACGGGGTCTACACGCACCTGTCGTCCGACCACTACCACTACTGGGAAGAGGGCGGCGCCAACTACCACGCCCGCTACCGGAGCTGGGAGTTCTTCCGCGGCCAGGAGGGCGATCCCTGGATCGGCATGGTCACCCCGCCGCCGGCCGGCAGCGCGCTGGGCCAGAACGCCTCCGACGACCCGACGCGGGTGCAGGATCGCGTCAACCGCCTGTTCATGCGCACCACCGCCGAGCTGCCGCAGTCGCAGACGGTCGCCGCCGGCATCGAATTCATGCGCCGCAACCGCGACGACGACAACTGGTTCCTGCACATGGAGACCTTCGACCCGCACGAGCCGTTCTACAGCAGCCGCGAGTCCAAGGACCGCTACGCCGATCACTACGCGGGGTGGCGCGCGAAGAACGGGCCGCTGTTCGACTGGCCGCGCTACGACTACGTGACCGAGGACGCCGAGCTTGTCGACCACATGCGCCACGAGTACGCGTCCCTGGTGTCGATGTGCGACGCACGCCTGGGTGACGTGCTGGACACCATGGACGAGCTGTCGCTGTGGGACGACACGATGCTCATCGTCTGGACCGACCACGGCTTCCTGCTCGGCGAGCACGAGTGCTGGGCAAAGGTGTGGGCGCCGTACTACGAGGAGGTGTCGCACACGCCGTTCTTCGTATGGGACCCCCGCGCCGGCGTGCGCGGCGAGCGGCGGGAGGCACTGGTGCAGCCGTCAATCGACCTTGGGCCGACGCTGCTGTCGTACTTCGGGTTCGAGCGGTTCGACGACATGCTCGGCCGCGACCTGGCGCCGGTGCTGGAGCGTGACGAGCCGGTGCGCGAGGCGGCGATCTTCGGCCAGCACGGCGCGCACGTGAACGTCACCGACGGCCGCCACGTGTATTGGCGCGGCCCAGCGGACATCGAGGACCAGGAGCTCTACGACTACACGCTGATGCCGGCGCGCATGCGAGCCCGCTTCGGCGCCGACGAGATGCGCGACGCGACGCTGGCCGAGCCGTTCTCCTTCACCAAGGGGCTGAGCACGCTGCGCATCCCGACCCGTGTGCGGTTCGGGGCGGAACGGGGCCGGCACGCCGACCGGAACCGTTCACGGCTGTTCGACCTGCAGCGCGACCCCGGCCAGACTTCGCCGCTTGCAGACGACGCGCTGGAGGCGCGCATGACCGGTCACCTGGTACGGCTGATGGCCGAGGCGGATGCCCCGCCCGAGCAGTACCGGCGCCTGGGCCTGCCTCAACCGGCCTGACCCGCCCGGCCGGCGGCGCCTCAGCAGAGGTCGATCCGGTCCTCGCGGTTCGGGACGATGCACAGGAACTCGAACGGCGCCTGCTCCACCTCGTAGGAGTGCGGCGTGCCGCCGGGAATGAGCAGCACGTTGCCCTCCCCGACCTCATGCACGGTGTCGCCGACCGTAACCCTGGCGCGGCCGCGGACCACATATTGCTCGTGCTCCACCAGGTTGGTATGACGCGGCATGCCGCCGCCCGCGCCCATCGTGAAGCGCCGCATGGCGAAGTTGGGCGCGCCGTCATCCGGCCCGATCAGCACCGCGGTCTCGGTCGCGGTGCCGGCGGCCACCGGCGCGCACAGCACCTCGGTCGAACGCTTGACGACCCCTTGCGTTGCCATGTCGGTGAGGGTACACCGCCGGGGCGTCCCTTACATCCCCCACACGATGACGGTGGTCTGCTCGCTGGAACGCTCCTCACGACGGAAGATCCTGTCCTCCCACCGCTTCCCCTCGGTCCGGTCGAATACGACGAGGTGACCGCTCTGCGCTGCGCAACGGTCCATGTAGCGCGCGGTCTGCTCGACACCCTCACGAACCGTCCGTTCCAGGCTGGTGCGCAACACCTTGCACTCGATCACGACGCGCGTCGCGTCGTAAGGCACGCGGCCCGGCTGCGGCCAGATGATCAGCAGGTCGGTGCGCCCGCGCCCCAGGCCGTACTCACGCTCGATGCGCCCGCCGCCGTTGACGATGCGTTGCAGGAACGCCTGCAACAGGAGCTGCGGGCCCGCTTCGGCATAATCGAAGCGGGCCACCCAATGCTCGGAGTGCTCGCGGAAGAACGCCTGGAACGCGGCCAGCAGCTTGTCCACGTCGAGGCCGCCGTCGTCATCCACGTACCAGGAGACGTCCTCGATCAGCTCTGCCTGGACCACGGAGGTGAGCTCTCGCGGCACGACCTCTGCGTAGATCGGATTGGCGATCCGAGGCGGGTCCTCGCGGGCGATCAGCCCGAGGTCGCGCACGTACTCCAGATCACGGGCGGTGGAGGTGCGCCGGTCGCCGCCGCTCAGCAACGGCTCGATCACGCGGCGTACGCGCTCCTCCCGGAGCTTGTCGGCGAGTTGATCGAGATGGATCACCCGGCTCAGGATGAGTTGCTCCTGGGCGTCGAGCAGGTCGGCGGCGGTGATCGCCCGCGACCGGTCATGGCCGGCGTGGTTGTCGAAGCAGGCTGTGCGACAGAGGGCGTTCACCAGCCACGGCTGGCCCCGAGTCTTGTTCCACACCGTTTCCAGCGCTTCCGGGGTAAACGCCTGCCCGGTCTCCTCGGTGTGCTGGGCGAGCAGCGCCCGCACGTCGGTCTCCGTGAAGTCGCCGAGGCGCAATGACTCGGCCCTGACGTTGAATGCGCTCCCGCCGGCGATCGCCGCGTTCTCGGAGCTGGAGTGGATGCGGTAATCGCGCACGTCGCGCACGCCGCACAGCACGATGCTCTGCGGAAACCCCGACGGACGCCTCTCGTAGCCGGCGCGCAACTGGCGGAGCAGCGATATCAGGGTATCGCCGATCAGCGAGTCGACTTCATCGATCAACAGCACCAGGGGACGCGGATCGGTCATGCACCAGCGGGTCAGGGCCGCGCTCAGCGCGCGACCGGGACCGAACTTGGACAGGAGGCCGGGCCAGACGTCGTCCAGGAACCCGTCGCCTGCCAGGAGCGCCTGATCGGACAGCTCGCCTATGATGGTCTGCATCGCCGCCGGCAGGTCTTCGCGCAGTGCCTGGCCGGCTTCGACGTTCACGTACACGCACCGGAAATCGCCTTCTGCGCCGCTGCTGAGCAGGTCGCGCAGGGCCAGCAGGGCGGATGTCTTGCCGGTCTGCCGGGGTGCGTGCAGCACGAAGTAGCGCATGTCCCGTATCAGTTGGAGAATCTCCTCGAGATTCACCCGCTGAAGCGGCGGGATGCAGTAATGACGGGCGGCGACGACCGGACCTTCGGTGTTGAACTTGCGCATGGCATCAGGGCTCGACATGACGCTGACCGGCGCGACGGCGGAGAGTATCGGCGCCAAGCGTGGAGGCCACAAGCATACCTTGTCGTGCGGGGCCGCGGATGGGATGATCGCGGCTTACCACAGAGTTCGTGGAGGCCCCGATGCCGACGCTCATCTTTCACGGTCACGCATGCTGGGAGATGCAGGGCGAGCACCGCCTGTTGATCGATCCGTTTCTGTCCGGGAACCCGGTGGCAGACGTCGGTCCCGAGCACTTCGACACGCTGGACGCGATCCTGCTCAGCCACGGCCACGGCGACCACATCGGCGACGCGGAGCAGATCGCGCGCGCGACCGGGGCACTGATCGTGGCCAATTACGAGATCGCCTCGCACTTCGGCGACAAAGGCCTGGACACCCACGCGATGCACATCGGCGGCGGCTGCCACTTCCCGTTCGGCTTCGTCAAGCTCACCATCGCCCACCACGGATCGACCGGCCCCAACGGCGAGGCGCTCGGCAGCCCGACCGGCATCATCCTGCACGCGGACGGCAAGCGGGTGTACCACGCCGGCGACACCGGCGTGTTCCTGGACATGCAGCTCATCGCCGAGCTGAACGGGCCGTTCGACGCCGCGCTGCTGCCGATCGGGGACAACTTCACCATGGGGATCGACGACGCGGTCAAGGCCACCGAGTTCCTGGGCGCCCGCATGCACCTGCCGATGCACTTCGGCACCTTCCCCCAGATCGACGTCGACGCGCAGGAGTTTCAGCGCAAGGCGGCCGCCGCCGGACAGGCGGTCACGGTACTGGAGCCGGGCGGCAGCTATGCCATCCCGTGAGCGCCATCCCATGAGCCGGCCAGGATGGCCGAGCGCTACGAGGAGCTCGGGGTCACCACGGCCCGCCGGTCCCGGGCGAAGCAGGCGGCCTAGTGCCCGCCCGACCCGGAGTGCCAACCCGACCCGGATCGATCGTCTCGGCCAGGAACGGCTGCAGGCGCTCCAGACCATACAGCGGGATTGACACGATGCCGTCGTCGCGACGCAGGCGATCGGCGTAGACGCGCACCACCACCGGCGGCCGATAGCGCTCCGCGAAGACGACCAGGCTCCGCAACCGTCCGGCCTTGCCCGCCTTGACCTCCACCGGCACCACCCGACCGCCCGCTGCCACCAGGTAGTCGACCTCCGCGCTGCTGCTCTTCTCGCGCCGGTGCCAGTAGAACAGCTCCGGGCGCTCGTACGGGCTGCGATGCGCCAGCAGCTCCTGCCCCACGAACTGCTCGGCAACCGCGCCGTCGTCGATCCGCATCGGATCGCCGTCGAGGAGTTGCTCGGTGGCGCCGCTCAGGTTCTGCATCAGGCCAACGTCGACCATGAGGAGCTTGTAGTGACGGTCATCTGCCTCCGCGCCCAGTGGCAGGCCCGCCCCCGAGGTAGAGCAAATGCGATGGACGACGCCGGCGCGCGCCAGCAACTCCACCGCCGAGCGCAGGTCCCGTGATCGGCTGTCCGGGTCGACCTTCGAGTACATGAACTTGCGTCCGACCAGGCGTGCGGCGTGCAGGAAGACCCGATCCAGGTGATGGTGATGCGAGGCCCGGGCGTACTTGCCGAAATCGTCCCGGAACGTCTGCGTGATGGCGGCCTGCACGCGGGTCGCCCGCGCGACGCTGCCGGTCTCCACGTACTCGGCGACCACGGCCGGCATGCCGCCGAGCAGCAGATAGGTTTGCAGCAGGCCGATCAGGTGCTCGTGAACGGCCGAGCTCGTGCCGGTGGCGAGCGTCCTGGAAGCCTGCAGCGCGGGCTCCTCGCCGACAGCCGGCAGGAACTCCGAGAATGACACCGGATGCATGAAGAGCGGCTGGATACGGCCGACGGGCATGGAAATCCGTTCTGCCTCCAGCGCGAACTCCAGGAGGGATCCGGCGCCGATCGCGTGCAGCGCGGGCATGTCCTCGTAGAAGTAGCGCAGTGCCACGACGGCAGCCGGGCACGCCTGAATCTCATCGATGAACAGCAGGGTGCGGCCCGGCTCGACCGGCTTCCCTCTCAGAACGCCGATCCGGTCCAGGATCTCCTGTGGTTCCAGGGTGTCGAAGCAACTCCGGTAGCGAGGTTGCCGCTCAAGGTTGATCGAGGCGACGTCCGCGAACCTGCGTCTGCCAAGAGCCGTGACCGAGTAGGTCTTGCCAACCTGACGGGCGCCACGGATCAACAGGGGCCGGCGCCGATCGTCTTCCGCCCAGGCGTCCAGCACACGGTCCACAGCTCGCCGCAGAATGATCGTCGGCCTCCGTGCGAGACAGCGTACCGCGTTGAGTGGCTTAAATCAAGGGCATTTTTAACCAAAGAATGGCAATAACATTACCATATTATGATCATTTTGCCGTCCAGGGGCGCTCTGGACGTCAACGCCTCAGACGCAGCCGGGGTGCGAGGTGCCATGCAGGAGCGGGTAGTCCGGCTTGTCGGCCGGCTCGCCGGTCCAGCGGGAGCGGGCGCTCATGTAGTGAACTGCCAGCCCGCGCCGCCGGTGAGGGGTGCGGTTCGGCCCTGACCGGTGCAGCAGCACGCTGTGGTGGAACGAGCAGCTTCCGGCGCGCAGCGTGATGGGCACCTCCCGCGCCAGGTCGATCGCCTCGTCCGGCACCTGCATGTCGGTGCGGTCGCCCACCTGCCACTCCTGGCTGTGGTCGCGGATGCCTTGCCGATGGCTGCCGGGGATGACGTACAGACAGCCGTTCTCCAGGGTGACTTCGTCCAGCGCCATCCAGCAGGTGGCCAGATCGGTCGGTTCGATCTTGAAGTAGGCGGAGTCCTGGTGATACGGCTTCTCGACTCCTCCGGGCGGCTTCATGAAGGTCTGATCCCCGAACAGCATGATGTCGGGGCCGAGCAGCGCGGTGACGACCTCCATGACACGGGGGTGCCGGGCGTACTCCATGAAGAACGGATCGTGGGGCGCCGCCCCGTTGATCTTGCGCAGCGTGTCCAGGGAACGGCCCTTGTCCCGCGCGCCGGGCTCGTATTCGAGGTTGGCCTCCGGGAACGGGACCCGCCCCTCGGCGATCGCCTCGATGTGCTCGCGCGTCTCCTGCAGCTCGTCCGCGGTCAGGACATCCTCCACCACCGTGAATCCGTCCCTGCGGTACGCGGCCACCTGCTCGCTCGAAATCTTCATCTCTCAAGCTCCCGTCGACCGATTATCGCAGACCGTGAACCGCGATTCACGCCGGCAGGTAGCTGACCGGCAGCTCGGCGCCCACGGTCGCCAGTCCCAGCGTGTACTGATAGACGTTGATGCGGAAGTCGGGGTTGATGCAGGTGTGCAGGTAGGCGCGTTCGGCGCTCACGCCGTAGTCGTCGACCAGCCAGCGCATCAGGTCCTCGACCGCCTGGTCGACCAGCACGGCCAGCGGCGCGCCGGTGCGCAGCGCGACGATGGAGTCCGGTTTCAGCAACCGGATGAACGGGATGCGCGTACCCTTGATCACCCGGCAGCGCGCCTGCACGACCGCCCGCGTCTCGTCGGCGGTGCCGTAGTACTCGGTGTCCGCCTGGCTGGCGTGCACGTCGCCCAGGAACAGCAGCGCGCCGGGATGGTAGACGTTGAGCTGCACCCTCGTCCCCACGGCGATGTCGCGCGAGTCCAGGTTGCCGCCGGAGATGGTCTGTCCCGTCGAGGTATTGAGCGCCTCCCGCTCCGGGGCGACGCCGATGCAGCCCACCATCGGCCGGGTCGGCCACAGCCGCTCGCCGTCCAGGAAGGTGCTGCCGTCGCGGTGCTCGAACACGCGCACCGTCCACCGGTTCAGCTCCGGCCAGCGGAAGTCGTCGCCGATCTTCGTGCGGTCCGGTCCCCAGTTGGTGTAGCCGGTGGGCTGCAGGTCGATCGACTCGATCTCGACCTCCAGCAGGTCGCCCGGCTCCGCGCCGGCCACCGCGATCGGCCCGCCGATCGGGTTGCTCTTCGGCGGCGTCGAGCGCTTGGTCGGCAGCGACGGGATGCGGTCGGCCATCTCCGGGGAGGTAACCAGCCCGGAGCCGGCATCCTCGGTCTCCACCTGGAAGCTCTCGCCCTCCTCCACCGTGATGAGCGGCTCGTCCGCGACGAACTCGTAGCGCATGGCCTGCGCTCGCCTGATCCTCTGCATGACCCCGCCACGATAGCAGTTGAGCCGCCGACCGCGCCGGACCTATGCTTGGGCGCGTAGTCGTGAACCTCCGCGGCTCACCCGGCATACGGAGATTCGAAGATGGCTTGGCAGGAGCGAATCGGCGTCGATGCGAACGTGATGACCGGCAAGCCGGTCGTGCGGGGCACTCGGTTGGCAGTGGAGTTCATCATCGAACTCCTGGCGCAGGGATGGTCCGAGACGGACATCCTGACGAACTATCCGCAGTTGCGGAGCGAGGACATCCGCGCTTGCCTGCACTATGCGAGCGACGTGCTGCGTTCGGAGAAGGTGTATCCGATTGGGGCTGCGTGAGCCCACCAGCACGTGGACATTCTTGCTGACGAAAACGTGCCAGGTGCCGCCGTAGCACGGCTGCGCAACGCAGGACACGACGTGTCATGGGTATCAGAAGATGCGCCAGGCACTGCCGACCCGGATGTACTCGAACGTGCGTCGAAGGAAAACCGGCGACCTTGCTACGCACCGCTCCGCGGATGCGGTTGAGCCGGCGACCGCGCCGGACCTATGCTTTGGCGTATGGAGCGAGTGAAGTGCGCGGTGATCGGCGCCGGCTGGTGGGGGACGACCTCGCACGTGCCGGCCCTGCGGGACAATCCTCACGCTGAGCTGGTGGCGATCCAGCATCACGACCGGGAGACGGCAGAGCGCATCGCCCGCGACTTCGGCGTCCCGCACGCCTGCACCACCCCGGAGGAGGTGCTGGCGATCGACGGGCTGCAGGCCGTGGCGATCAGCTCGGTGCCGAAGCTCCACTACGCTCAGGGCAAGGCGGCGCTCGAGCGCGGCCTGCACGTGCTGATCGAGAAGCCGTTCACGATCCGCGGCGAGGAGGGCCGGGAGCTGGTCAGCCTGGCCGACGCGAAGGGGCTGCACCTCATGGTGGGCGCCACCTATCACTTCACCCGCCACTGCCAGGAGGCGCGGCGGGTGCTGCAGTCGGGCGGCCTCGGCACCGTGCGGATGATCAGCATCCTGTTCACCAACCTCACCCAGGGCCTGTACCGCGGGCTGGAATGGGACGAGGCGATGCCGTCCGAGGACGAGGCGCGCTCCGAGCACCAGCGGCCCTACCTCGTGCCGGGCCAGACCTCGTACAGCGATCCGGCGATCGCCGGCGGCGGCCAGATCTACACGCAGGTCTCCCATCCGGCCGCCTACATCAGCTACCTCACCGAGCGGCAACCGGTCGAGGTGTTCGCCCGCTTCGAGAACGACGGCGCGGCGGTGGACGTCTACGACGCGCTGGTGATCGTGCTCGACGACGGCACGCTGGTGAGCCTGGCCTCAAACGGGGCGGCGACGGCCGCGAAGATGCACTACGAGTTGCGCGTCCACGGCACCGGCGGTGTCCTGGAGCAGGAGCTCTGGAAGGGGACGCTCACCGTGGACGGCGCAGACGGACTCACCGAGCACGAGCCGCTGGAGGACACCTACCCGGTCGGCGGTCCCTCCGCGAACCTGATCGACGTGGCGCGCGGCGCTGCGGAGAACCTGTCACCCGGCCGCCACGGCGCGTTCGGCTCCGTGGTCAGCGAGGCGGCGATCGAGTCCGTGCGCACCGGCCGGCTGGTCACGATCGCGTAACGAACCACTCCGCCGATCTCGCTCCTCACTCGCTTGCCGTATCCGGGCCTGCGGCATATGCTTCGGCCTATGCAACAGCGCTTGCCTTCCTCCGAGCGCCGTGTCCGGTTGTTCCGAAACGGGCGCAACCAAGCAGTCCGTATCCCACGGGATTTCGAGATCGAGGGCGACGAAGCGATCATCCGCAGGGACGGGGATCACCTGATCCTGCAACCGGTTGAGACGGGACGGCTGCTGTCCGTCCTGTCGCGACTGAAGCCGCTGCAGGACGACTTCCCGGACGTCGACACAGGCCTCCCTCCACTCGACGACGTAGTGCTTTGACGCCGTGGACCCGACGTTCCTGCTCGATACCAATGTCGTCTCGCATCTTGTCCGCAATCCCCAGGGCGTCGTGGCGATCCGGATCGCGGAAGCAGGCGAACGGCGGATCTGCACGAGCATCGTCGTGGCTGCCGAGCTCCGCTTTGGCGCTGCGAAGCGAGGCTCCCGACGACTCACCCGTCAACTCGATGAGGTTCTTTCAGCGATGGAGATTCTGCCGATGGACGCGCCGGTCGACCGCCACTACGCAACCATTCGCGTTCATCTGGAAGGCAGCGGAAACATCATCGGCCCGAACGATCTGCTCATCGCCGCCCACGCACTCGCGCACGACATGACGCTGGTCAGTGCCAACGTAAGCGAGTTCTCGCGGGTCCCGGGCCTCCGAGTCGTGAACTGGCTCAGCGATACGGAGCCGGCGAGACCGGTTGAACCCGGGCTGACCAAGGATCAACCGCCGGCGTCGACCGGGCCGTAGCGATAGGTGATGCCGACGGCGTCGATCGCGCTCGGCAGGTCCCAGGCCAGCCGGAACACCAGGGACAGCTCGCGGGACTCGCCGGGATCCAGGCGCTCCTCGAAGAAACAGAAGCACTGGATCAGCTCGACGTGGCGCTGTGCAGCCGGCGGAGTGTAGGCGTGCGTCGCCATCACGCGCAGAGGCTCCTCCGAGGTGTTGCGCACCGCGAACGTGGCGCGGGCGGTCTCGCCGGGCCGCACGCGAAGCTCCGGTTCGGAGACGACCGCGAACTCCAGCGGCAGGCCGTCGGCCACCAGGGCGGCGAGCGTCACCGGCAGATCCGCGTCCCAGCCCATGATCACCCGCCAGCGGCCGCCTTCGCGGATCAGTTCCACCGTCTCGGTCACCTCCACCACCGGCAGGCGGCCGGCGCGCGCGTCGGCGCGGATGCTGCGCACCACGTCCCGAGGCGACTCCGTTCCTCCGAACGCGCCGCCGGCCTCCGTGGCGTGCAGCAGCGCGTTCAGGTCGCCGTCGGCGGAGTTGGGCAGCTTGGCGCGGATCGTCACCCGCGCCTGATCGCCGGTCACGTCGGAATCGGCCCCCAGGAAGCGTATCGCCGCCGTCAGGGCGTCGACCCCCGGCTGGAACGCCTCCGGGAACGGCGGATTGACCTCCACGAACTCTTCCAGGGTCCGCTCGGCCCGATCGGCCGCGGAGGCAAGCTCGTAGAGCCGCTCGCTGTGGCGGGCATAACGGGCGCGCAGGAACCGTTCGGTCACCTCCTGCGGTGAGTCGGGCAGCGCCAAGGCGACGACCAGCGCGGCGGTGACCATCACCACCGTTGCGGTCAGGACGATGAAGGAGGCGCGCCGCAGGCGTGACAGCGTCAGGTTTCCCATGGGCGTGGCGGCATCCTACACTGCCGCCACGATGAAGCACTTCATGCTCTCCACGAGGATTTCGTAGTGGCGGCGCTCGACGGCACCGCTGCCATCGTCACCGGCGCCGGCACCGGCATCGGCGCCGCCATCGCCGCCGCGCTGCACGGCGCGGGAGCCGCGGTGACCCTGATCGGCCGGCGGCCGGAGCCGCTTGCCGACGTGGCCGGCCGGATCGGCGGCGACCGCGTGCACTCCTGCCCCTGCGACGTATCGGACTACGACGCCGTGCAGGCATCCTTCGCCGAAGCGGCCAACGCGCACGGGCCGGCCACGATCCTGGTCAACAACGCCGGCATCAACACCAATCCGCGTTCGGTTTCCGGAGTGTCGCTTCCGGACTGGGACCAGACGGTGGCGGTGGACCTGTCGGCCGTCTTCTACTGCGTGCGGGTCGCGCTGCCGGCGATGCGCGCGGCAGGCGCCGGGACGATCGTCCACATCGGCTCCACCGCGGGACGCTGGGGCTCGAGCCTGGCCGGCGCGGCGTACAGCGCGGCCAAGCACGGCGTGATGGGACTGAACTCGGTCATCAACGACGAGGAGTCCCGCAACGGCATCCGCTCCACGGTCATCCTGCCCGGTGAGGTGGAGACGCCGATCCTGGACCGGCGCCCGGAGCCGGTGAGCGCCGAACGGCGCCAGGCGATGCTGCAGCCTGAGGACGTGGCGGCCGCCACGCTGCTGGCGGCCACCCTGCCCGACCGCGCCTGCATCACGGAGCTGGTGATCAAGCCTCGAGTCTCATACGCGTAGCACCCGGGTCCGCGGCGCCGTCCCCTTCGAAAAGTTAACTTTCATATTGACTATGTGATGGGGTATGCTTACTCCACACGGTGATGGTGGCCTCCCGCGCGAAGAGTGAGCGAAGCGAACCGCACTCCAAGAGTGACGAACGGAACCCGGTTCGTTACGTTCCGGGTGTGCGGTTCCTCGCGGCGTTGACGCGCGCGGCCACCCAGCCCGGGCGCGCTTTTGACCCGAAGGACACGCCGACCTTCTCCATGTTCGCCGTGCTGGTGCTGGTGTTCGGCATCACCGCCGTCGGCGAAACCCTGATCCTGTGGCACGCCCGCTCGCCGGTCATGCGGGAGATCGCCCTGGTGGAGGCGCGCCACATCGCCGAGCGCGCAGCCGTGTTCAGCGGCGAGGATCGTATCCACGAGCAGCAGGCGCGCGCATACAGCCGCCTGATCGCGCCGTCCACGCCCGGCGCGAAGACGCTTCGGGTCATGCTGGCATCGGCCGCGTTGCTTGCGGCGCTGGGCATGACCTGGGTGGCGTTGATGGTTCTGACACAGTTCTTCGGCGGCGAGGAGCCGATCGCCCCCGACCGGCCCCGCGCGTCGATACGCCTGGTGGGCGCCGCCTTCGTGCCGCTCGCCGTCCGGCGGCTCCTGTCGGGGGCCCTTACGTTGGCGACGGACGCGGAGTCGGCCGCCAACGTGACCACCGTCGCGGAGTACCGCGAATTGATCGTCGCGCGCTTCGACCTGGCGTCGCTGGCCGGCTGGAACCTGCCGGGGATCGTCGAGCGCTTCGCGGTACTGCTCACCGATCCTTTCAGCCTGTGGGCGCTGGCGGTGCTGGCTGCCGGCACCGCCGTGCTGCTGCGCCTGCCTGCGCGGCGGGCGCTGGCACAGACCGCCTGCATCGCCGTGCTGTGGGCGGTCGTGGACGCCGCCGTCGGCGGCCGGCTGGCCATCCTGGCGTGAGGGAGACCGAAACATGAAACGAAGAACCAGCCTGCTGCTGCGCTTCGCGGGCATCGCGGTGATCCTGCTGATCGTCGCCAGCTTCGCGCTCAGCCGCCTGTTCCGGAGCGACCCGCTGGCCGAAGCCGTGCCGGTGGAGCTGGAGGAGGCGGTGGTCACCGCCATGCAGACCCGCGTCGTCGGGAGCTGCACCTTCCGTTCGCGGCGCAGCGTGGAGGTCACTTCCGACGTGGGTGGACGGGCGATCGCCATTCCGGTCCAGGTAGGCGACCCGGTCACGGCCGGGCAGACGCTGGTCCGCTTCGAGCAGTCGGAGCTGCGCAACGCGCTGGCGCAGGCACAGGCGTCGCTGCGCGAGACCGAGCTCGGTCTCGCGCACCGGCTGGCCAAGCTGCGCGCCACCATCGTCTCGGCGGAGCGGACGTGGGCTGACCGCGTCCGCTCCCTCGAGCGCAGCCGGACCCTGCACGGCAGCGGCACGGTGTCCGACGACCAACTGGCGCAGGCCGAGCAGTCCGAGCGCGACGCCTTCGATGCGCTGCAGAGCGCCCGCGCCGAGCTCAACCTGGCGGCCAGCCTGCCGGTCGACATGGAGCCGCCGATGGATGCCGGGGGCGATGCGCGCATCATCAACGACGATCCCGCCGTGATTCAGGCACGGCTCGCCGCCGCACGAGCCGCGGACGACCTGCGCCAGGCGACCGTGGTGGCGCCGCTCGACGGCACGGTGACCAAGCTGGAGGCGACCCTCGGCAACCACCTCGGAGCCGGTCGGCCGGTCGCCACGGTGGAGACTCTGGACGACATCCTGGCCGGCGTGCAGATCGACGAGGTCGACATCGGCAAGATCCGACTCGGCCAGGAGGTGCTCCTCACCACCGAGACCCTGCGCGACGCAGAGCTGCTGGGGACGATCACGCTCGTGCCGCCGAGCATGGAGCAGACCGGCAACGTGCCGCTGGTCACCATCGACGTCGACGTCGACGAACACAGCCTGCCCGATGGGGCGCGGCTGCTCGCCGGTTCCTCCTGCCGCGCGCGGATCGACGCCGAGTTGAAGCAGGAGGCGACCGCCGTCCCCTACGCCGCCCTGCTGGAGCGGGCCGGGGCCACGATCGCGTTCGTGGCCAACCCCGTCGAGGGAGAGGAGGGCCAATACGTCCTGGAGCGCCGCGAGGTGGAGATAGGCGTGTCCACCCCCAGCCAGGTGGAGGTGAAGGAGGGCATCGAGCCGGGCGAGATGGTCGTGGTCGGCAACCTGGCGCTGCTGCGCGACGGGCTGTCCGTGATGGTCGAGCAGGAAGCTGAGCCGCCCGCCCCGGAGACCGACGACGCGCAGGCCACCGACGGCCCGGCCTCGGATGAGGCTCCGCCAGAAGGCCAGCCGGCTGACGAGGCGTCCACGGAAGGGTCATGATCCGCTTGGCCGGCATCACCAAGGTCTACCCGATGGGCGCGGACGTCACGGTCACCGCCCTCGCCGGAGTCGACCTGTCGATCGACGAGCACGAGTTCGTGGCGGTCATGGGCCCGTCCGGATCGGGCAAGTCGACCCTGATGAACATCGTCGGCTGCCTGGACCGGCCGAGCGCCGGCACCTACGAGCTGGCCGGCGCCGACGTGTCGCGGATGTCCGACCACGAGCTGGCGCGCGTGCGCAACGAGCGCATCGGCTTCATCTTCCAGACCTTCAACCTGCTGCCGCGCATGACGGCGCTGCGCAACGTCGAGCTGCCCATGATCTACGCGGGCGTCCGGCGCCGCGACCGCCGCTGGCGCGCCACCGAAGCGCTGGAGCGGGTCGGCCTTGGCGACCGGGTGCGCCACCGCCCTACCGAGATGTCCGGCGGCCAGCGCCAGCGAGTCGCCATCGCCCGCGCGCTGGTCAACTACCCGTCGATCGTGTTCGCGGACGAGCCCACGGGCAACCTGGATTCGGCCACCGGCGAGGAGATCATGCAACTCCTCACGGACCTCAACGTGTCGGGAGCCACCATCATCCTGGTCACCCACGACGCCGACGTCGCCGCCTACAGCCGCCGCGTGATCCACCTGCGGGACGGCCTGATCACCCGTGACGAGCCGGTCGCCCGGCGGCCATCGAGCGCCCCCGCGGCGGAGCCGCAGTCGTGAAGGTAACCGAAGGCATCCGCGAGGCGTTCGACACCGTCCGACACAACAAGCTGCGCACCGCGCTGACCATCCTGAGCCTAGTGATCGGCGTCGCCTCCGTGATCGCGGTGATGGCGATCGGCATCATGGGACGCCGGGCGGTGATGGAGGACGTCGCCGCGCTCGGCGGCGCCCTGTACTGGATCGAGCCGGAACGCAGCGACAACTGGTGGGAGCGCGGCGAGAAGCGGCGGCAATACCTGCGCGACTACCACGTTGCGGGCATCCACGACCTGGTGCGCGACACGAGCTGGCTCACCCCGCTGGTGCGCGGCGAAGCCACGGTCGGCTTCCGCAACACCGAAGAGGACGCGCAGCTCTTCGGGGTGGGTCCCGAGTACGGCGATATCTGGTCCCCGCCACTGCTGACGGGCCGTTTTCTGGACGAGGACGACCTGCGGACGAAGCGCCACGTGATCGTCCTGGGCAACCGCACCGCGGGCGCGCTGTTCGGGGATCCCCGGAGCGCGGTGGGGGCCACGGTGCAGGTCGGCCGGCTCCACCTGCAGGTCATCGGCGTGCTGGACCAGCGCGGCCTCAGCTCCGCGGGCGACGGCTCCGACGACCGCACCGCGTACCTGCTGTACGACGTGTACAGCACCATCCACGAGTGGGGGGACCTCGGGCCACACGTCCCCGAGGTGACCATGCGCGCCCGCGACAGCGCACGCCTGGCCGAGTCGATCACGCGCGTGCAGTTCTTCCTGGACCGGGTGCTGCCCGGCTCCGACTCGCTGCTGCCCTTTGCCGTGGAGACCGACCAGGCGCGCATCGAGACGGAGGGTCAGGTGCTGGACATCATCACCACGGTGGTGACCCTGGTCGCCGGCATCTCGCTCCTGGTCGGCGGCATGGGGATCATGAACATCATGCTGGTCTCGGTCTCGGAGCGCACCCGCGAGATCGGGCTGCGCAAGGCGGTCGGCGCCCGCGACGGCGACATCATGGGGCAGTTCCTGATCGAGTCCGTGGTGATCTGCCTGCTCGGCGGGACGGTGGGCGTGATCCTGGGATTCGGCGGTACGCTGGCGGTGGCGGTGGCGCTGGGCTGGAGCCTGCTCCTGCCGCAGGTGGCCGCGGTCGGCCTGGGCGTCTCGATCGCGATCGGCCTGTTCTTCGGCGTCTACCCGGCCAGCAAGGCCGCCCGCCTGCCACCGGTGGTGGCACTGAGCCGCGAGTAGGGCCCCGGCACCCCCGCATGGCACTGCGCATCGCCCGACCCGCGTCATCGCCCGGGAGTCCGCCGGCGAGACGGCGCTTCCTGCCCGGCATGCGTCCCGGGTCGCTGGTGTTCGAGGCGGCGGCCGCGGTGGCCACCAACCGGTTCCGCGCCGTGCTGGCGGTGCTGGGCATCACCATCGGCGTGGGCTCGGTGATCGCCATCGTCGGTCTCGGCGACGGCGCCAAGGTCGTGGTGCGCGACGCGATCTCCAGCTTCGGGGCCGGCTCGCTGATGGTGATGCCCGACTGGCGGGCGCGCGACGCCGACGGCGAGCGCTACGAAACGGAGTTCATCACCATCGCGGACGTGGAGCAGATCAACGCCCAGGCCGACGCGGTCAAGGCGGTGACGCCCGAGGTGATGATCAGCGGCCAGACCGTTCGCTACCGCGACCGCTCAAGCGACACCGACACGACGCTCTACGGCACGCTGCACTACTACCTCGCGGCGAGCACGGTCAGCGTGGCGCAGGGCCGGTTCCTCAACCCCGACGACGAGCGCCTGCAGCGCAAGGTGGCCGTGATCGGTTCCGAGGTCGCGGCCAGGCTGTTCCCCGACGGGTCGCCGCTCGGCGAGCTGATCTCCGTCGGCACGTGGTTCGAGCTGGAGGTGGTCGGCGTGCTCGCTCCGGAGGAGCAGGGCCTCCTCGGAGTCACCAGCTTCGCCGGATCGGTCGACGACCGGGTGTTCCTGCCGGTGTCGACGCTGCAGCGTCTCACCGGCTGGCAGGGGATCTTCTTCCTCTGGGGTCAGGCGGCCAGCCTGCGCCAGATCGACGAAGCCAAACGGCAGATCCTGGCGATCCTCGACGCCAACCACGGCCGCCACGACGGTCGCCACCGCAAGTTCGTGGTGGAGGACATGAACCAGCTCCTGGAGACGATTGACAGCACCACGGCCACCATCACCACCATGGTCTCGCTGCTGGGCGTGATCGCGCTGGTGGTGGCCGGCATCGGCGTGATGAACATCATGCTGGTCTCCGTGCGCGAGCGGACGCGCGAGATCGGCACGCGCAAAGCGATCGGCGCCCAGCAGGCGTCGATCCTGAACCAGTTCGTCGCGGAAGCGGTGCTGATCTGCGGCGGCGGCGGGCTCGCCGGCATCGGCCTGGCGGCGGCCGCCATCACCATCGTCGCGGAGGCGACGCAGTGGCCGGGGCTGATCTCGCTGGCGACGGTGCGGCTGGCGTTCCTGCTGGCGTTCGGGACCGGCCTGGCGTCCGGGCTCTACCCGGCCAGCCGCGCCGCGCGCATGGACCCCGTGGACGCGCTACGCCACGAATGATCCGCTACTGCAGCACGGAACGTGACGTGGGCGTGACGCGGGTCACCTGTATGGTGTCCCGGTTGATCAGCTCACCCGCGAGGGGGCTGATCTTCTCCTTCCACTCCTCGTCCTCGTACACCGCCTCGTAGAGGCGCTCCCGCTCCGCTTCCGACTCGAAGCGGCGGATCCAGATGTAGGTGGTGTCGTCCTCCTCGCCCCGGAAGCTGCCGGCGATCACCATGCCACGCGCCACCTGGAACGGGATGATCGTCCCCTCCATGAGGCTCAGCCATTCGTCCATCTTGCCGGCTGCGACTTCGTACCGTCGAATCTCGTAAAAGGCCATGGCCGGTGATGCTATCCCAGCGTGATCGGCGCCCGCCAGAGCTCCGGCAGCGTGTGGTCGTCCGGCACCGACGCGTCGCGATAGGTCGGGATCAGCGCCCAGCGGTCACGTCCGCTGACGTTCGGGTGGGAGCCGTGCAGCAGACGGTCGTGGAAGAACAGCGCGTCACCGGCGGCCATCGGCACGGACCGCAGCGCGGCGGCGCCGAACGCCGCGGCCACGTCCTCCTCCGACACGCGGTTGCCGAACCCTTCGGGGCCGTGGTCCCGGTGATGGTCCCAGGCACGGGCGTGAGACCCGGCCACCACGCGCAGGCAGCCGTTGTCGATCTCCGCGGGATCCAGCGCGATCCAGGCCGACACCTTGTGCGCTCCCTTCCAGTAGGGCCAGTCCTGGTGCCAGGGAGACGCCGCGGTGATGCAGGACGTCTTGACCACCGGCTTGACGCTCAGGAACTCCACCTTCGGCCCGATGATCGCCCGCACCGCCGCCCGCATGGGATCCCCGGTGCAGACCCGCAGCAAGTCCTGCGGCGCGCGCTCCGGCCCGAGCACGAGCACGCCGGTCTGGTCGATGCCGTCGGCGAGCACTCGCGCCACCGTCGCGCGAATGGCGCGCGCCTGCTCCGCGGACCACATGCCGCGCACCAGCAGGTACCCGTCCCGCTGAAACGCCGCGGCGTCGGTTTTGCTCATATCGCGCCTCAGAACCGCCGTGACCAGCCCTCCGGCCAGCGCTCGACGACCACCTTGGTCTGCGTGAAGAACTCGATGGCGTGCTTGCCCTGGCCGTGCAGGGTGCCGAAGAAGCTGTCGCGCCAACCCGAGAACGGGAAGAACGCCATGGGAGCCGCCACGCCCAGGTTGATGCCGATGTTGCCGACGTCCGCCTCGTGCCGGAAGCGCCGGGCGGCGGAGCCGCTGCGGGTGAACAGGCACGCCATGTTGCCGTAGCGTCCGCTGTTCACCAGGCGGATCGCCTCGTCGACGTCGGCCACCTCCATCACGCCGAGCACCGGTCCGAAGATCTCGGTTCCGGCCACGGTGCCTGCCGGCGGCACGCCGCGCAACAGCGTCGGTCCCACGAACGATCCGCCGGCGTGGCCGTCGACCGTGCGGCCGCGGCCGTCGACGACGACGCGAGCCCCCTCGCCTGCGGCGGTGCCGATCAGCCCCTCGATCCGGCTGCGGCTCTCCCGGGTGATCACCGGCCCCATCTCGACGCCGTCGTCCAGGCCGTTGCCGACCACCCGCGTGTTGGCGATCTGCCCCATCGCGTCGGCGAACGGGTCGGCGGCTTCGCCCACCGTGATCGCCAGCGAGGCGGCCAGGCAGCGCTGCCCGGCGCAGCCGAAGGCGCTGTCCGCCGCGATCGTGCACGTCGCGTCGATGTCGGCGTCCGGAAGCACGACGATCGGATTCTTGGCGCCGCCCTGCGCCTGCACGCGCTTGCCGGCCGCTGACGCGGTCGCGTACACGTGCCGGGCGACCGGCGTGGAGCCGACGAAGCTCACCGCCCTGATCCCCGGATGCTCCAGGATCGCGTCGACGACGCCGCGGTCGCCGTTGACCAAGTTGGCCACGCCGGGCGGGAACCCCGCCTCCTCCAGGAGCTCGAACACGGCGCGCATGGTCAGCGGCGTGCGCTCGGACGGCTTGATGATGCAGGTGTTGCCGCACGCGACCGCGTACGGGAAGAACCAGAACGGGATCATCGCGGGAAAGTTGAACGGGCAGACGATCGCGCACACGCCGACCGGCTGCCGGACCATCAGCTCGTCGATGCCTGAGGCCACGTCCTCCAGGAAGTCGCCCTGCATCAGCGTCGGCGTGCCGCACGCCACCTCCACGTTCTCGATCGCGCGCTTCAGCTCGCCCACCGACTCGGCCAGCGTCTTGCCGTTCTCCTCGGTGATGATGCGCGCCAGCTCGTCGGTGCGCTCGTCCATCAGCGCCTTGAGCCGGAACAGCGGCTGGATGCGGTCCTCCACCGGCGTGTTGCGCCACTCGCGGGCGGCCGCCGTGGCGGCCTCCACTGCCGCGTCCAGGTCGTCCGAAGACGACAGCACGACACGGCCGATCGCCGCGGCCGTCGCGGGGTTGTGGACATCCAGGAGGTCGGCGCCCCCGGACCGCTGCCATCCGCCGCCGACGTGATTCAGTGCCGTAGTCATCCCGCCGACGGTACCATGCGCGACACGGGCAGATGAACGATCCGGTCACTGATGACGCACCGAACGCGGATGACGACGCGTGGACGCGCGGCCTGAGGCTCTACGCGGCCGGCGATCACTGGCACGCGCACGAGGCGTGGGAGGCGCTCTGGCTGCGCAGAAAGCACTCGGAAGAGGGCGTCTTCCTGCGGGCGGTCATCCAGGTGGCCGCGGCGATGGTGAAGGCCGAGCAGGGCAACATGGCCGGCGTGCGCAAGAACCTCGGCAAGGCTCGCTCGAACCTGGCGCGAGCGCCCGAGCGATGCCGCGGGATCGACACCCCCGCGCTGGCCGCGGACTGCGATCGCTGCGCCCGCCACGCACGGGAGAACGGCGGCTCGTTCGACTGGCGCTTCAAGCCGGGGATCGAAGAATAGGAGGAACGCGCGTGCAGACCGTGGAGTATCGGGACAGGTTGCTGCCTGATCTCGCAAGGCTGGCGAACCGGCATCTTGGTCTGCTGACGCCCGGCTGGGAGCTCACCGAGCGCCAGTTGGCTTCGGTACTGCGCGACCCCTTGCAGTATGGGCCCTACTTCCGCGAGGAGCCGCGGCCCGGAACGACGGAGACCATGTGCGTCATGGACCGCGAGCGACTCGTCGCCGCCGCGGCCCTGTGGCTGCCTGAACGAAGCGATCCACGCTGGTCCGACGGTCGATTGCGGGGCGACGGCCGCGATGAGGCCGAACTCCTGTGGCTGCTGTCCGATCCTGAGTCCGAAGGTGGCCTCCGCACCCTGCTCGAAGCGGCGTGCAGACGGGCGGCGCGCCTGGGATGTCGCCGCATCACAGCCGGTGACGTCTGCAGCGTATGCCCGGCCCGGTACGGCGTGCCGGCGTCCTGGACCTATCTCGGCGCGGGCCTCGAAGACCGCGGATTCGAGGTCACATCGCAGTCAGCCATGATGCATGCGCGGCTCACCGACCTTCACGATGGCCCCCCGGCGGACATAGACGGTCTGACCCTGGAGTGGCGGGAGGATCCGGAAGTACCGGAGTGGGAGCTCGTCGCCCGCGTCGGGGGCCGGCAGGTCGGCGAGTGCCTGGCGTGGGGGTTGAGCCGCCACGTCGCCGATCACCCCGAGTACCGGCGCTGGATGATGGTCGAATGGATCGAGGTCGCCGAGTCGCATCGCCGGCGGGGGATCGGCCGCCGACTGGTGCGGGAACAGATGCGGGCGCACGCGGAACGGGGCGGCACGGATGCGCTGCTGCAGGTGTTCCTCCCGGACCCGGACGCAGCCCGTTTCCACGAAGCGATGGGATTCTCCGTCATCGAGACCGGGAGCACGTACCGGAAGGACGGCCTGTAGGGCGCCTCCCGCGGATCGTCGTCAGCGGATCCGGGCGTCTTCCGGCACCGCCGGCACGCGCAGCAGCAGCACGCCGCCGATCGCGAACAGCACCACCAGGCTGAGCACGCCGGTGCTGGTGTCGCCGGTGAGCTGCGCGAACACGCCGACCAGCAGCGGTCCCAGGATCGCCGCGAACTTCCCGAATATGTTGTAGAAGCCGAAGAATTCGGCGGCCGAGTCGGCCGGGATCAGCCGCGCGTAGTAGGAGCGGGACAGCGCCTGGATGCCGCCCTGCGAGGTGCCGACCAGCAGCGCGATCGCCCAGAACGTCGGCACCTGCGCCGGCACGGGCAGTCGCGGGATCGCGAACGCCAGCGCGGTCACCACGATGTAGACCCCGATGCCGGCCAGCAGCATGGTCCGCGGCGAGGTGAGCGCGGCGAGCCTGCCGAACAGCAGCGTGCACGGGAATGCCACGAACTGGACGACCAGCAGCACCACCAGCACCGTCTGCGCCGACATCCCGATGTCCGTGCCGTAGGCGGTCGCCAGCTTGATGACGGTGCCGACGCCATCGATGTAGAAGAAATAGGCCAGCAGGAACAGCATCACCGTGCGGTAGCGGCGGATCTCCCGCACCACGTTCGCCACTCGACCGATCCCGTCGCGGAAGGCGTCGATGACGCCGCGCCCGGCTGCGGGCAGGAAGTGGACCTGCCGCACGTGCCGGAGCATCGGCACCGTGAACGCCAGCCACCACAGCGCCGCGATCAGGAACGCGATCCGTACTCCCCATCCTTCGATGCTCAACCCGAGCTGCGGCAGGCCCATCATCACCGCCATGGCCACGACGAACGGCAGCGAGCCGCCCACGTACCCCCAGGCGAAGCCGGCGGAGGACACCCGGTCCATGCGCTCCGGCGGGCTCACGTCGGTCAGGAACGCGTCGTAGAAGACGTTGGCGCCCGCGAAGCCGATGCCGGACACGACGTACAGCGCCAGGGCGGCCAGCGGCCGGCCGGTGACGGCGAAGGCGATCGCGCCGGTGGCGGTCACCCCCAGCACGAAGAACGATGCGAAGAACCGCTTCTTGCGTCCCTCGTAGTCGCCCATGGGGCCGAGTCCCGTCGCCAGCACGGCCACCACCAGCGTGAACAGGCTGTTAGCGAACGCCAACCACGCCGTGGAGGTGGCGCCCGGCACCCCGGCGGCGATCTCGGTCTTGAAGAACAGCGGGAACACCGCGGTGGTGACCGCCAGCGAGTAGGCGGAGTTGGCCACGTCGTACAGAACCCAACTGCGCTCGCCGCGGCTGAATCTGTCCCGCATGGTCTCGGTCAGCCGGCGCGGGCGTCGCGCACCCAGGACAGGAAGCGCTCCGCCGGCCAGGTGTTGGCGATCGCCTCTGCCGGAACCCAGCCCCCCTGCGCGAGCTGCACCCCCCAGCGCATGCGGTCGAACTCCCGCACGTGATGGGCGTCCGTGTTCATCACGAACGTGACGCCCGCCCGCGCCGCCTGCCGCAACAGCGCCGCGTCCGGATCGAGGCGCGGCAGCGCGCTGTTGATCTCGATCGCCGTGCCGGTGGCGACGGCGGCGTCGACGATCCGCTCGAAGTCCAGCTCGACGGCCGGCCGCTTGCCCATCATGCGCCCGGTGAGGTGGCCGACGACATTCACGGCAGGATCCCGCATCGCGGCGATGATGCGCTCGGTCTGGCGCTCCCGGTCCAGCTCGAACCCGGAGTGGATGGACGCGACGCACCAGTCGAAGCCGTGCCGGAACGCCGCGTCGTAGTCCATGCCGCCGTCAAGGGCGATGTTGAGCTCGACCCCGTGCAGGAGCCGGATGTCGGGGTGCCGCTCCTGCTCCCGTGCGAGCCGTCGGCGCTGCTCCAGCAGGCCCTCGCGGCTCGCGCCGTTGCGGCCGATCGCCTCGGCATGGTCGGTGACCGCCAGGTACGCGTAGCCGCGCGCCCGCGCCGCGGCGACAACCTCGGAGAGGGTCGACACGCCGTCCCCCGAAAGATCGGTGTGCAGGTGCAGGTCCCCCCTGATGTCCGCCTGCGTCACCGGCGGCGGCAGGCGTCCGGCCGCGGCGGCGGCGACCTCGCCCGTACCCTCCCGCGCAGGCGGCGGGATCAGCGGCAGCCCCAGTTGTTCGTACAGCGCCGCCTCGTCCTCGCCCGTGAAGCCTTCACGGTCCAGGCGCAGCCCGCGCTCCGCGGCGCGTGCGCCAAGCTCTTCTAGGTGCCGCGGCGATCCCGTGATCAAGACCAGCGCGGCCGCGAACCCGTCCGGCGGCACGATGTCCAGCCGCACCGGCACGCCCCGGTGGGTGACGATCGTGGCGCTTCGGGAATCGGCCTCGGTAGTGCGGGCATTCGGCACCGCAGCGAAACGGCGCAGCACCGGCGTCGGATCGGCAGCGCCGGCCACCAGCCGAGCCTCGCGCACCATCGGCAGCAGGCGACGGAGCTCCCCCGACACCTGCACCCGCTCCACTCCGGCCATCTGAGCCAGCTCGGCAGCGATGCGCTCGGCGACCGGCATGACCCGCGCGATCGGCCACGCGTCGCGCCCCGTCTCCACCAGGAACCGCTCGCCCCGCGCCAGCGCCGCCTTGACGCCCTTGCCCAGCCCTTGCAGCGCGTCGACCGCGCCGCTTTCCAGAGCGTGCTGCAGCCGGTCGAGGGAGTCGATGCCCAGCTCGCGACGCAGGCGGGCAAGCGTCTTCGGGCCGACGCCCGGCATGCTCACCAGCCGCTGATACTCCGGTGGATATCGCTCCCGCAGCCGCTCCAGCTTGGCCATCGTGCCGGTGTCGACGTACTCGCGGATCTTGCGCGCGATCGTGGCGCCCACGCCAGGCAGCGCCACCAGCTCCGCCTCGGTCATGGCCGGCAACGCGTCCCCCACCCCGTCGCGCAGGACGGCGAGCGCCCTCCCGTAGGCGCGCGCCCGGAAGGACTGAGCGCCGTCGTCGAGCACGGTCAGCGTGCGCAACTCGTCCAGCGCCTCCAGTATCGCGTCCGCGGAAACCAGGCCCTGCAACTCCGGCACGCGCACAGCCTACCAAAGCCGAGCCCACAGGCGACTCGTTTTGGGCGATAGTGTCCGCCGTGGCGAGCAGGACGCCGGCGGAGACGCTCGACGTCGACGGGCGCGAGGTGCGCGTCTCCAACCCGGACAAGGTCTACTTCCCGGAGGCGGGCATCACCAAGCTGGAGCTGGTCCGCTATTACCTGGCGGTAGCCGAGGGCGCCGTGCGCGCCGTCTACGACCGGCCCATCGTCCTCAAGCGCTACGTGGACGGCATCACGGGCGAAGGCTTCTTCCAGAAACGCGCTCCGGCCAAGCGCCCGGACTGGGTGCCGACCGTGGAGCTGCGCTTCCCGTCCGGCCGTACCGCCCACGAGCTGGTGGTCACCGAGCCCGCGCAACTCGCCTGGATGACCAACCTGGGCAACATCGACCTGAACCCGCACGCGGTTCGCACCACCGCGATGGAGCACCCGGACGAGCTGCGCATCGACCTGGACCCCTGCCCGGGCGTCCCTTGGGAGGACGTGCGCCGCGTCGCCGCCGTCGCGCGCGAGGTGCTGGAGGAGAACCGCCTGGTCGGGTGGCCGAAGACCTCAGGGTCGCGCGGCATGCACATCTACGCCCGCATCGAGCCCCGCTGGGGCTTCACGGAGGTGCGCCGGGCCGCGCTCGCCGTCTCCCGCGAGGTGGAGCGGCGTGCCCCGGTCCTGGCCACCAGCAAGTGGTGGAAGGAAGAACGGGTCGGCGTGTTCCTGGACTACAACCAGAACGCCAAGGACCGCACCATCGCCGCCGCCTACTCGGTGCGCCCCAACCAGCGGGCGATGGTGTCCGCCCCGCTCACCTGGGACGAGGTGCCGGCCTGCGACCCGGCCGACTTCACGCTGCGCACCATGCCGGCGCGGCTGCGCGAGGCCGGCGACCCGGCGGCCGGCATGGACGCCCACCCGGGATCGCTGGAGTCGCTGCTGGAGGTCTCCGCGCGCCACGAGGCGGAGGGACTGGGCGGCGACGCGCCCTGGCCCCCGCACTTCGCCCGGCAGCGGGGAGAGCCGCGCCGCGTGAACCCGTCACGCCGGCGCAGCGGCCCCTCGCCCACCGGTCGGCGCCGCTCGGCCATGCCGCTGATCGTGATCGCACAGGCGAAAACGGAAGCGGAGGCTCAGGCCGGCCTGGACCGCTGGCGCGCGCGCCACCCCGAGGCGGCTGCCTGCCTCCAGCCCGACGACGTCCTGGTCGACGCGATGCGCGGCCGCCACTCGATCTGGACCCGCATCCGCGTCAATCTCCGCCACGTGCCCGAGGCCGAGCGCCCCCCGCAGGAACCGCCCGACCCCGACTACGACCCCTCCGTCGAATGGAACCCACCGAACGAAGCCACTTGACACCAGTGGCGGCGCTGCAAACACTCTGATTATCTGAATATCGGGCGATTCTATGGCTGACACATGCAAGGTGGGGAAGCGCGGCACGGTCGTGATCCCAGCACAACTCCGCCGACGGTATGGAATCGAAGAGGGTTCGCTGGTGATCACAGAACCCCATGGCGATGGCGTGCTGATCCGTCCCGCGGTCGCCCTGCCGGTGGAGCACTATACCGACGAACGGAAAGCGGAATTTCTGCTCTCCAACGCCGTCGATGAGCGGGACTATGCGTGGGCCGTGCGGGAGGTTCGCAAGCTGGGTATCGATCCCGAAACGGTGCTTCACGAGCGGCCGCGGGTCGAATGAGGAGTGGATCGGCTCTTTCTCGATGCCAACGTGCTGTTCTCGGCCGCATACGGAAGCCCGCGAATCGAACGACTCTGGACCCTGCAGCGTGACGGCCACTGCGTCCTACTCTGTTCCGACTATGTCTGCGATGAGGCTCGACGCAACCTGCAGCGACCGGAAATCAGGCAGCGTCTGACGGAGAAGCTGGACCAGGCGCTTCTGGTGCCGGAGGCTCCGGGGGAGCTGTGCCCTATCGACGTCGCGGCCAAGGATCGTGCCGTGGTGTCCGCAGCGCTCGCGGCGCAAGCGACGCATCTGATCACCGGCGACGTACGCCACTTTCGCGCGCATTACGGACGCACCGTTGGGGGCATGGCGATCCTGCGGCCGACCGACTATCTCTGGAAACGTGACCTCACGACCGAACCCGCGTAAGACTTCAGAACGGGCGGCTGGTGCCGTCGGCCAGGCGGGGTACGGGCCGCAGGCTGGCGCGGTCGTCGCACGGGAAGCGGGCGGCCAGCCGCTCGTCCATCTCGATCCCCCACCCGGGCCGCTCGTTCACGTTCACGGCGCCGTTGGAGACCTCGGGAATGCCGGGGAACAGGTCCTCCTCGGCCGGGGCGCGGAACGCCCACTCCTGGATGCCGAAGTTCGGCACGTGCAGGTCCAGGTGCACGTTCGCGGCCATGCCGATCGGGGACACGTCGTTCGGTCCGTGCCAGGCGGTGCGCACGCCGAAGGCCGCGCACAGGTGCGCCAGCCGCAGCGCCGCGGTGATGCCGCCGTAGGTGGAGACGTGCACGCGCACGAAGTCGATCAGCCGCTCGCTGACCAGCGGCTCGACCTCCAGCGGATGCACGAACAGCTCGCCCATCGCCAGCGGCACCGCGCACTGCCCTCGGATCATGCGGAAGTAGGCGAGGTCCTCCGGCGCCAGCGGGTCCTCCAGAAAGAACAGCCGGTACGGCTCCAGCGCCTTGGCCAGCCGAACCGCATCGATCGGCGCCAGCCGCTCGTGGATGTCGTGCAGCAGTTCCGCCTCCGGCGGCAGTCCGGCACGCACGTGCGCGAACATTTCCGGCACCCGGAGCAGCTTCTCGCCGGGATCGAAGAACGCCGAGCCGCTGCCGCCGGCGTCCGCCAGGCTGCCGGCCGCGCTCCCCACCCGGCCGGCGTCGACTCCCTCGTATCCACCGATCTGGCAACGGATGTGGCGGAAGCCCTGCTCCCAGAACGCAAGCGCCCGGTCCAGCACCTCCTGCGGCTCGCTTCCGTCCGCGTGCACGTACACGGCCGCGGTGCCGCGGCTGCGGCCGCCCCAGAGCTGGTAACACGGAACGCCCGCTGCCTTGCCCTTGATGTCCCAGAGCGCCATCTCCACGGCGCTCACCGCGTTGTTGAGCACCGGGCCGTTGCGCCAGTAGCTGTCGTGCATGGCGCTGTGCCAGAAGTCGGCGATGGCCTCCGCGTCGCGGCCGATCGCGAACGGCTTGATGTGGCGCTCGATGGTAGCCTCGACGGCACGGAACCTCTGCGTGAAGGTGCCGCAACCCCAGCCGTGCAGGCCCGGCTGATCGGTGACGACCTTGGCGACGATCAGCGGCATGCCGGCCGGCTGCACGGCGTAGGTGACGACGTCCGCGATACGCATGCCGCTACGCCGCGCTGCGGATGTTCGCGCGGGTCCCATCCATGTCGAAGCAGTCGTACTGGTTGTCGCGCATGATGCGGGAGGCGACCTGCATCGCCTGCTTCTCGGTCAGGTCGCCGTCGGCGACCTCGGCTTCCAGCGCGGCGCGGATGCCCTGGCGCGCCTGCATGGCATAGGCCATCGCGCTGGTGGGCCAGCCGGTGTCGCCGCCGAAGGCGAACAGCTTGTTGATCGGCGCCGCGTGGATGAAGCGGCGCACGAAGTCGCGGGAGCTGTAGGGATCGATGCTCCACGCCCAGCAGAGATCGACCCAGATGTTGCGGTAGTGCTTGGCCAGCGCCACCAGCTCGTCGCAGTAGGGATAGGCGATGTGCATGAGCACGAACTTCGCGTCCAGGTAGCGGGCGAACAGGGCGCACATGTTGCCGGCGGGAATGAACTGCACCGGCATCCGGTCGTTGCCGGCGTAGTAGCCGGTGTGGATCTTGAACGGCAGGTCGTGCTCGATGGTGAGCTCGACGCCGCGCGCCCAGCACCAGTCCCCCAGGCAGAGCCAGGTGTCCAGGTCGACCTTTTCCTTGGGGCGGCGGAGCACCGCGTCCAGGGCGCTGGCCGCGTCCGCGTCGCTGCGCTCGCTCCAGTTCAGCGTGCGCGCGTACGCGTGCTGGGCCTTGACCGCGATCGCGCACGGCGCGTGTTTGGCGAAGATCGCTTCCATGCCACGCTTCAGCGACGGCAGATCGGTCACCTCGATCCCGGTCTCCGCGTGGATCGCCCGCGGATCGACGTCGCCGCGGCAGAAGCTGAACCAGGAAAGGTCGTACAGGAAGAAGTCGAGCCCGGAGGAGTCCGGCGCGCACTCCCAGAGGCCGTCGTCGGTCTGCACCTGGTCGAGGTTGGCCACGTCGTGCAGCAGGCGGTAGCGCTCGCCGGGTGCGCGCAACTCGGCGATCCTGCCCTGCCCGGCGGCCAGGCCGTCGGCGGTCAGCTCGTCCAGACCGTAGGCGTGCCGGGCGATCAGGCTGACCGCCTCGCCGTACCCGGTGTACTGCGTCGCCCGCCACGCCGCCTCGATTCCCCGGAACCGGCCGGCGATGTCCGGATCGGAGCCGTCAAAGAGACGCTGCATGGCCTCCTCGGAAGCGCCGGCGGTGCGCAGGTCGGCTCCCACGTAGTTGCCGAACAGGTCCTGCAGGATGTCGGGGCCGTCGTCCACCCATGCCGGCTCCCGCTTCATGTGCTCGTGGGTATCGACCAGCGGCGTCTCCTCGATGTGACTCGCCAGATCCGTTGCCACCGTAGCCTCCTTCCCGCGACCGGGTCGCGGCGACGGTAGGCGACCTGCCGCGAGGGGTCAAACCCGCCGTGGTTCGGCGAAGGTTCCCGACGGCGTGCGGCGCCAGTCGTCTGGCGGGCATTCCGGAGCCGGCGAAAAGCGCGGCGCCGGGTGGCGCTTTGCCGAGGCCGCTGACATCGATCGGGCGCTTTGCGCGGCCGCATCGCTCAGCTCATGCTGATGGAATGTGCTCTGACAGCCGCACATCCAATGTGAGGGCGTTCTGCGTCGGCCAGGCGAAATCCGGCACGGCGTCGCTCGCCGGGCTGTTGTCCGGCAGCTACCGGGTTGCGCATGAGCCCGAACGCGCGGAGACCCTCGATCTCATCCTCCGCGAGGCCCGAGGCCAGCTCTCGCCCGCGGCCGTCAGGGCGTATCTCCGTGCGCGGGACGCCCGGCTTGACCTGGAGTACGACGTTGCCTGGGCGAACCAGTTCCTCATCGACCACCTGATGGCCGTGTTCCCGGACGCACGGTTCGTCGTGCTGATCCGTGACTGCCATACGTGGCTCCAGTCGATCACGGGCCATCTCGTCGGCCGCGACGTGCCCGACGACGTCATTGCGTTCCTTCGCTGGTGGTTCAAGCCCGACCGGTATCCGCACGGCCCGCACGATCGCGCCCTCGCGGACCGTGGAGTCTATTCCGTTGCCGCTTACCTGCACGCATGGAACAGGCACGTCGACGCCTGCACGGCGTCGATTCCAGCGGAACGTCGACTGGTGCTGCGAACGCACGAGTTGGACTCCTCGCATCAGCGCCTGGCCAGGTTTCTGCGGATCCCCGTGGGTTCGCTTCACCGTGCCGGCGGCAACCTGAATCGCGGCACCTGGTCGGAGCGGATCGAGTCCTTCGTGGATCCGGCGTACCTCGATGCGATGATCCACTCCATTTGCGGCATCAACATGCGGCGTCACTTTCCTGAAGTCCGCAGTTTCCGCGATGCGTCGGGATTGTGGGCCGGATGATGCGTGGCGGGTGAGCGGCCCTCGACGGCCGGCGTCCGGCCGGGCACGATCGGACCATGCCGGTCACCCGCACGCTGGTTCGCACCACCTACCTGGAGATCTCGGCCGATACGCCGCTACGGTCTCCGTCGCGGACGCGGCCCGACTACGAGTTGCGCCAAGCCGTGGCGATCACGCCCGACTTCGCCCGTTTCCTGTACCGGGGGGTCGGCTACCCCTGGAACTGGACGCGACGTGTGGGGTGGAGCTACGCGAAGTGGGAGCGCGACTTGGCCGACGGGAGAAGGGAGTATTGGGTCGCCTACGTCACCGGTACCGTGGCCGGCTACTTCGAGCTGGTGGACGAGGGCGAAACCGGTGTGGAGGTACGGCAGTTCGGGATATTCCCGTCGTTCACGGGCCGCGGCCTGGGTGGCCACCTGCTCTGCGACGCCGTGGAGCGCGGGCGCACGATCGGCAGCGGGCGCGTCTGGCTGCATACCTGCACGGCCGATCACCCGCACGCCTTGGCCAACTACCGGGCGCGCGGCCTGCAGCCCTACAAGGAAAAGGAAGAGTACCAGGACGTGGAAACCGGCGCAGAACCATGGCCCGGTGCCTTCGCAACGCCGTAGGTTGCTCTGTGCGCTGTCGCTGACCATGCGCTTGCACATAACGCTGGACGACAGTCTGGTAGCCGAGCTCGACCGCCGAGCCGGCGCGCGGCGGCGAAGCGCATTCATCGCGCAGGCGATCAGACGGACGCTGGACAGCGAGCGGCGTTGGGACGACATCGAAGCAGCGCTCGGTGCGATCTCCGACACCGGCCACGAGTGGGACGCGGATCCGGGCGAGTGGGTCCGGCGGCAGCGTGGTGGGGATTCGCGGCGAACCGGGTGACGCCAGCGCGCCATCGCTCGTGGACGCGACTGCTGACAGCCCCGGCTATGCCCTGAAGATCGCGCTCAACTCCACCGGCGGGGTGACCGAGAGCTGCTCGTACGTGCAGTCGCTCGGGTCCTTGTCGGGGCGCCAGCGCACGAGATGGGCGGTGTGCCGGAAGCGGCTGCCCTGCATGTGGTCGTAGGTGACCTCGATCACCCGCTCGGCCCGGAGCGGCACCCAGCTCTGGTCCTTGCCCTGGCTCCACCGGCTCATGCCGCCCGGTCTGCGACCGGCCGGCACGCGGCCGGGCCGGCCCTCAGCGGCGCCGGCGGCCTCGATCCAGCCGTGCCAGGGATGGCCGTCGATGCCGTCGCGCAGCGGCGCCAGCTCCTCGACCAGCTCGCGCCGGTGAGACTCGCGGAAGCTGGCCGCGACCCCCACGTGGTGGAGCCTCCCCTGCCCGTCGTACAGGCCGAGCAGGAGCGATCCGACCATGGTGCCCGGTCCTTTCTTGTGCCAGCGCAACCCGGCCACCACGCAGTCGACGGTGCGCTTGGGCTTGACCTTGACCATCGCGCGCTTGCCCGGTTCGTAGCGCCCCGCCGGATCCTTGGCCATCACCCCGTCCAGGCCGGCCCCCTCGAAGCGCCGGAACCAGTCGTCCGCGACCGCCCGGTCCCGCGTCATGGGCGTGAGGTGCAGCGGCGGCGCACAGCCGGCCATGACCCCCTCCAGCGCCTCGCGCCGCGCGGCGAAGCCGGCACCTGACAGGTCGGCGTCGTCGGTGGCCAGCAGGTCGAACGCGACGAACGCGGCCGGCGTGCGCTCGGCCAGCATCGCCACGCGGGAAGCGGCCGGGTGGATGCGGTGCTGCAGCGCCTCGAAGTCGAGGCCGGATCCGGTGGCGACCACCACCTCGCCGTCCAGAACACAGCGCTGCGGGAGCTGCGTGGCCAGCGGCTCCAGGAGCTCCGGAAAGTAGCGGTTCATCGGCTTCAGGTCGCGGCTCTGCAGCAGCAGCTCATCGCCGGAACGAAACACCAGGGTGCGGAAGCCGTCCCACTTGGGCTCGAAGATCCAGTCGTGTCCGTCCGGCAAGGTGTGCATCGCCTTGGCCAGCATCGGCCGCACCGGAGGAGGCACGGCCAGCGCCGCGAACGCGTCGCCTTCGCTCGGCATCGGCGCCTATGCGGGCGCGGACGCGGCGGCAAGCCAGCCACGCACCGCCTGGAGCGTCACGCCGGCCAACGAGTCGATCACCCGGTCGGCGTGATCGAATGCCCAGCCGCGCGTGACCCGATTGGGAACCGCCACCGTGTAGATGCCGGCCGCCTTGGCCGCCTGCGACCCGTTCGGGGAGTCCTCGAACGCGACCGCCTGCGACGCGCTCACGCCGATGCCGTCGAGCGCGGCCAGGTAGACGTCCGGCGCCGGCTTGGTCTGGCGGACGTGGTCGCGGCAGCGGATCGCGTGGAAGGGCTCCAGTGCGCCGATGCGCTGCAGGTGGCCCTCGACCCAGCGGCGCGACGACGACGATGCCACCGCCAACCGCAATCCGGCCGCGACCGCCGCGCCGATCAGCTCCGTCACGCCCGCGCACGGTCCGAGGCGCGCGTCGGCGGCATGCTTGCGGATGCGCACCTCTTCGCGTACCGGCGCGAGGTCCACCCCGGGACCGACGAGCCGCTGCAGGTGATCGTACGGATCGACGATGGAGCCCACGCAGCGCTGCCAGAGCTCCGGCGGGAGGTCGTGGCCGTGGCGGCGATACGCCTCCTGGACCGCCGCCAGCGAGGACGACTCGGTGTCGACGATCAGGCCGTCGAAGTCGAAGATCAGTGCGCGCAGGGTCATCGTCTCTGGCCGCCGATCCTAACCGGCGCCGGCGCTCGCACGAAGCAGGCCCGCGACCGTTAGGATCGCCTGCATGTCGCGTCGGACCGGGACGGGCGGCTACGGGGAGTTGCTGCGCACCAATCGAGCGTTTCGCCTGCTGTGGTTCGCCCAGATCGCCAGCCTGTTCGGCGACTGGTTCAACACCATCGCGTCGGCGTCGCTGCTGGCGCAGCTCAGCGGCGCCGGCGCGGCGCTCGGCGCCCTGTTCGCCATCCGCATGCTCGGCTCCTTTGTGGCCACCCCCCAGGCCCGCGGGCAGGGCGGCCGCTTCAA
>JAPPNY010000215.1 GCA_028818385.1 Spirochaetaceae bacterium | reverse complement strand
CCCCCCCCCCCGCCGCGGGGGCGCGGGCGCCCGCCCCCGCCCGGGCCGCCCCCCCCCCCCCGCCCCCCCCCGCGCCGGCGGGGGGGCCGGGGGCGGTTGGCTGCGTCAGGTTGAGCCAGCGTGGAAGTATGGTGAGGGGAGGGTCCTGGGCTGTCAATAGAGTGAAGGGGGAGGGAAGGGATGCGGAGCGACATGCGGTTTGGGCTGGACTACGTTGGGGAGGGGAGGGCGGAGTTCGGGAGTCAAGGCTATAGGGTGAATGAAGAAACGGAAGGGGCGATTGGGCACCGGCAGCCGAGGGGCGGCGTCAGATGTAGCCGGCCGAGGTGAGCAGCTCAGCCTGGTCGGAGAGGCGGTCCAGGACCTGGTCGGGGTAGATGGACATGCGCTGGAAGGGGAGGTTGTCTCGTCCGATGGCCGGCATGTAGTTGAAGAACACAGAGCGGCGGATGGAGCGGTTGGTGACCGGGTAGGCGTTGTGGGTCATGCCCTCGGAGAAGATCACGACGTCGCCGGGGGCGGCGAGCACGGGGACGGCCATCGGGTTGCGGCTGGCATCCTCCATGTCGAAGGGGCAGCGGAAGTTGGCCTTGTGGCTGCCGGGGATGGCCGCGAACGGTCCGTTCTCGACCCGCGTCATGTCGGAGAGAATGATGACGCTCTTGGTGCTCTTGCAGGCGAAGCGCCCGTTGGTGTGGTCGTAGCCGTAGTAGATGTCGCGGTCGACCGGGAAGCCGCCGTTGTGGAGGCCGCCGCCGGGGACCGGGCCGACCTTCTCGATGTAGTAGGTGGCCGAGAGGTAGACGGGGCCGCCGGCCAGCTCGGTGTGGATGGCGTTGAGGACGGGGTCGCGCACGATGCGGTCGAACCCGGCGGTGCCGCAGATCGCGTGGTCGACGCGGCCGATGCCGCCGGTGGCGGGATTGGGGGCGCGGTCGGGCCGGTGCTCGCCCTTCCAGAACGGATGCTCGGGGTCGGCCATGGCGTTGTGCAGGAAGTAGCTGGCGACTCCCAGCCGCGTGTAGGTCTGGTAGTCGATCGGGATCGCCTGCAGCTCGTCGATGCCGGCGTGGAACTCGGCGACCGCTTCGGCGTCGAAGTGCTGCGGGAGCACGAGGTAGCCGCGCAGGTCGAACTCGTATTTCTGCTCGGGAGTCAGCTCGTAGGCGGGGGCGTCGGAATCAGCCATCGGCGGTGCTCCTCGACTCGCGCCAGACCATGCGGCGCGCGGTCCCGTCCATGATCAGGGCGCGATCGGCGTCGTTCAGGTCAGGCAGCAGTTCGTCGAGCACGCGGGTGAGTTTGCCGTAGCCGGGGTCCTTCTGAATCCAGGGGAAGTCGGTGGCCCACATGCAGTGGTCGGCGCCCATGTCCTTCACGAGCTGCTCGTGCCAGCGCCGCAGGTCCAGGTACGGGTAGGGCTCCTGGCTGAAGGCGTACTGGCCGGACAGCTTGACGCACACGCTCGGGAACTGCGCGAGGCCGAGCGTGTTGTGGCGGGTCAGCGGCATGTCGAAGGAGAAGGTGCGCCGGACCATCCGCGGCCGGCCCTGGTCGTCGGTCGCCATGGACCCTGGGGCCGGGCAGATCATCAGGTGGTTGAACACCACCGTGAGCTCCGGAAACGCGTCCAGCAGCCACGGGGTCAGGTGCGCATCGGCGGCGCGGGGATAGAGCCAGACGATGTAGTCCCTCTCCGCGGCGTGCTTCCAGAACGGGTAGGTCGTGCAGGTGCGCACGTCCATCGGCGCCGTGGGATCGAGCGGGCCGCCGATCTCGTGCAGCCGGAAGCCGACGATGCTGCCGTCCTCGGCCAGCCGGTCCATGTGGTCTTCCGGATGGCGCGGGTCCGGCACCAAACCGATCCCCTTGAACCGGTCCGGGTAGCGCTTCAGGCAGTGGCGGAGATAGGCATGGGTTTCGAGCGAGGTGCCGCCGATCTGCACCAGCGTGGCCCGCTCGACGGCGTGCTCCTCCATCAGGCCCAGGAGCTTCTCGGCGCTCTCTTCCCGATCGGCCGGCATGGTATCGCTCACCTCGCGCGGGAACTCGCGCGATGCCTTGGCGAAGACGTGGACGTGGGCGTCGATCACGAAGCGGGCCTCCCGATCTCGTCGTCATCGCTCCCCGGCTCGCGCCAGACCATGCGGCGCGCGGTGCCGCCCATGATCAGCGCGCGGTCCTCCTCGCCCAGATCGGGCAGCAGATCGTCGAGCACGCGGGTGAGCTTGCCGTAGCCGGGATCCTCCTGGATCCAGGGGAAGTCGGTGCCCCACATGCAGCGGCCGGCGCCCATCTCCATCACGAGCTCGCCGTGCCAGCGCCGCAGGTCCAGGTACGGGTAGGGCTCCTGGCTGAAGGCATACTGGCCGGACAGCTTGACGCACACGTTCGGGAACTGCGCCAGGCCCAGGGTGTTGTGGCGGGTCAGCGGCTGGTCGTTCGTGAACGTCCGCCGGATCATCCGCGGGCGGCCCCGTTCGTCGGTCGTCATGGACCCCTCGGGCGGGCAGATCATCAGGTGGTTGAAGACCACCGTGAGCTCCGGAAACGCGTCCAGCAGCCACGGGGTCAGGTGCGCCTCGGCCGCGCGCGGATAGAGCCAGACGATGTAGCCTTTCAGGGCGGCGTGCTTCCAGAACGGATAGGTCGTGAAGGTGCGCACGTCCATCGGCGCGGTCGGATCGAGCGGGCCGCCGATCTCGTGCAGGCGGAAGCCGACGATGCCGCCGTCCTCGGCCAGCCGGTCCATGTGGTCCTCCGGGCGCCGGGGGTCCGGCACGAGGCCGATCCCCTTGAACCGGTCCGGGTAGCGCTTCAGGCAGTTACGGAGATAGGCATGGGTTTCGAGCGAGGTGCCGCCGATCTGCACCAGCGTCGCCCGCTCGACGCCGTGCGCCTCCATCAGGCCGAGGAGCTTCTCGGCGCTCTCTTCCCGGCCGGCGGGCAGAGTGTCGCTCACCTCGCGCGGGAACTCGCGCGATGCCTTGGCGAGGACGTGGACGTGGGCGTCGATCACGAAGCGAGCCTCCCGATCTCTTCCTCCGTGAGGGCGCGGCGGCACAGCCGCAGGTCGCGAATCCTGCCGTTGAAGGTGTCGATGGCGCCGGCGCCGATTCGCAGCGGCTGGTCCGTCGAGAGGTCGAAGGCGGAGCCGTCGAAGACCGGCGAGGTCGCGACGCGGCTGCCGTCGACGTGGAGCTCGAGCCGCTCTCCCCTGCGCACGGCGGCCAAGCGGCGCCAGCCGGGCTGCAACTCGTGATCGTGGGTGACGTTGGCGCCCGCCTGCAGGGCGCAGACGAGTCCCGAGGGGAGGGTGCCGGCGAACAGCCGGCCGCGGTAGACGGCCATCGACCAGACGCGGCGGTACTTCACGTCCGGGGTGGTGTCGAGTTGCCCGGTGAGGGTCCAGGTGTCGCCGCCGTCGTAGCGGTAGACCCGGCCCAGCGGCAGGGTGCCGGCGTAGAGCTTGCCGTTGTAGACGGCCATGGCCATGACCTCCAGCTCTTCGCCCAGGCGGCCGACGCAGGTCCAGGGATCGCTTCCGTCGTCGCGGAAGACCTTGCCCTCCGGCCAGGTGCCAGCGTGCAGTTTCCCGTTGTGGGCGGCGAACGAGTAGACTTGGGAGACGCCCGGCTGGGCGCCGGCGTGCACCCAGCCGCTGCCGCCGGCGTAGCGGAACACGCCGCCCGACTCGCCGCCCTCGTTGCCCGCTCCGTAGAGGTGGCCGTTGAAGACCCCGAGCGACATCATGCGGCGGCCGGGGGTGCCGCAGTGCTCCCAGCGGTCGCCCCCCTGGTAGCGGAAGACCCCCTGGCTGTAAAGCGGGATGGCGTAGAGCTCGCCCCGGAAGACGGCCATGCCGGCGCACGAGTCGGCGCCCTCCATGCGGCCGACGCTCACCCACTTCGAACCGCCCGCGTAGCGGTACAGGGCGCCGCCGGGATTGCGGTTCTCCGACTCCGGCAGCGCCGAGCCGCCGGCCCGGTAGCACGACGTGCCGGCGTAGAGGTCGCCGTCGAAGACGCACAGCGAGGCCACGGTGTTGGCGGCGTCCGGGCTTCCGCACGGCTCCCAGCCGGCCTTGCCGTCGTAGCGGTAGACGCCGCCGGCCTCGTCCGCGCCGGTCTCGAAGGTGCCGGCGTAGAGGTCGCCCCGAAAGACGCACAGGGAGTAGACGCGCAGGTTGTTGCCGGGACGGCCGCAGTCGGCCCATGCGCCCTCGCTGCCGGCGTCGATGCCGAAGTGGAGGTGGCGGTAGTTGGCCTGGGCGGCGGTCACGCCGGCGTTGTTGAGCAGGCTGAGCTGGAAGCCGGTCCGGGTGGCGGGCGCGTAGCGGCTGACGACATCGCCCGGCACGTCATCGAGCACGGCGTCCGTGTGGATCTGGACGGCCAGCGTGAAGTCGCCGGTCCCCAGGTCCAGGCCGGCCGACGGGGGAACGAGGACGTGGGCGCCGCGGCCGTCGAAGACGGCGCCGCCGGCCGCGAGGACAGCGCCCTGGTTCCGGCCGTGGTGGCCGTTTCCGGAGTTGTCGCGGCAGTCGCCGGCGAGCGGCCAGTGCGCGAGCAGGCCTGTGTCGGTGCCCATCGGATTCCTGTCCCGGCACGATAGGTCGCGCTGGGCGGGCCGTCAAAACAGGGGTCGCTCAAGCAGCCGCCGGCAGGCTCGACTACAATCGGGAATTACCATGATCGACTATCGAGAGCTCAGAGCGCGTACCCTGATCAACGCCAGCGGCACCATCACCACGCTCGGCGGCAGCCTGATGCCCGCGGAGGTGCTGGAGGCGATGCGCGCGGCGGCCGGCGCGTACGTCGACCTGCCGGATCTGCTGGTCAAGTCCGGCGAGTACCTGGCGCGGCGCATCGGCGTGCCGGCGGCGTTCGTCTCCTGCGGTGCGGCGAGCGGCATGCAGCTCGCGGCCGCGGGCTGTCTGACCGGTACCGACGTCGAGCGGGTGCGGGCACTGCCCAACACGTCAGGGTGGCCCAACGAGTTCGTGATCGGCAGCGTCGATCCGCACTTCTACATCCACCAGGGCATCGAGGCGTGCGGCGGCAGGCTGGTTCGCGTGGGCAGCAGCGCCGCCCTCAGCACCGAGGAGATGATCGGCGCCATCGGCAGCAGTACGGCCGCGGTCGTCTTCTTCCTGGGCAGCCAGCCCATCGAACAGCTCGCCGAGGTGGCGAGCGGAGCCGCCGAGCGTGGCGTTCCGGTCATCGTCGACGCCGCCGCGCAGTTGCCGCCGCGTTCCAACCTGACCGAGCTCGTCGCCAAGGGCGCGTCGCTGGCCGTGTTCAGCGGCGGCAAGGGGCTGCGGGGTCCGCAGTGCACGGGCCTGGTGGTCGGCACGCCCGAGCTGGTCGCCGCCGTGCGGCTGAACTCCAGTCCCGAGAGCGGCATCGGCCGGGCGATGAAGGTGGGAAAGGAAGAGATCATGGGGCTGCTGGCGGCGGTGGATCGGTTCCTGGCCTCCAGCGACGCGGAGGACGTGGCGCGCTGGCGGGCGCAGGCAGCGCACATCGCCGACACGCTCGTCGCGGCGTCCGCGGCGCCTGCAGCGGCCGTGTCGATCACGGGCAGGGGGCAGCGCGCGTTTCCGGACGTGGCGCCGCGCCTTCACGTCGAGCTCGATCCCGAGCGGGCGGCCGCCGTCGTGGAGGAGCTGTGGAACGGCGAGCCGTGCATCGCCATGCGGCAGAGCGGAGGCGGCGTGGTCGTCGACCCGATGACGCTGGAGCCCGGCGACGAGCGGATCGTCGCGGCGCGCCTGTGCGCTGCGCTGGAGATGCTTGCCTGAAGCGGGTCAGCCGGCGGCAGCGCTTCTGATCGGCTCCAGGCTGAGCAGCTTGCGCCGCGCGGAGGTCGTGCACCGGTCCGCGATGCTCTTGTAGTCGTCCCTGTTCGCGTTTTTCTCGCTCCACTTCTCGTAGATGAGGATGATCGACTTCCGCGCCTGGCCGGTCCTGTTGACCATCGAGGTGTGCCATCCGTAGGAGTTGAACAGCACGGCGTCGCCGGCCTTGCCGGCGAAGGCGCGGTGGCCGGGCATGGTATCCAGCGGCCGGGGATTGGGGCACTCGCCGGCGTCCGGCTTGTGGCTTCCCGGCACATAGCCGAAGGCGCCGCCGTCGGCGGGAACGTCGTCGACGTAGATCTGCACCTTCATGTGCAGGGGGTAGGAGTGCGGGACGTCCGCGTGCCAGCGGAGGTAGCTGACCGGCTGCGCGGGCAGGGTCCGCACCTGCGGCGCGAGCAGGAGCAGCTCGTCGTCAGCGAAGTCCATCAGGTAGGGGTACCAGGAGGGGTGGTCGATCAGGTCGATGAAGGCGTCGTCTTTCTCGAACGGATTCTCGATGTCGAAGAACCCGCCCGGTCGCGTGCCCTGTGCGATACCTTCCAGCCATTGCGCCTTTTCCTCGCCTGCGCAGCGGTCGAATGCCTGCTGCAGGCGAGTCAGCTCGGAGCCGGCCATGGCTCCCTCCAGGAACAGGTAGCCGTTCTCCTCCCAGAACCGTCGCTCGCCGTCCGTCGGGTGCTGAGCCATCGCGGGTACGCGCCGTAGCGTAGCACGGCCGGCCTGCGGTGCGTCGATTGCCGGCGCCTGCGCCCGACAGGCAGGATTCCGGGACATGGACCCGACCACAGAACGCGGTGCCGAGCTGAACCGGCAGCTCGTCCGTGACGGCTACTGCCACGTCCCCGGGGTGGCGCCGTCCGGCCTGATCGAGCGGGTGCGGGCGTTCGCCGACGGCGCCGCCGACGGCCTGTCCGACGCGCAGAAGGATCGGACCCGTTTCCAGGGCTCGATGATCCAGGTGAAGGAACACGAGGAGATGCTGCCGCTGATCGTGCTGCCGGCGGCGCGCGCGGTGCTGGCCGGGATGGGCTATCCCGGCGCGCGCTTCATGTCCGGGTACATCATCAGCAAGCCGCCGCTGGTGGCTCCGCCGCTGTTCTGGCACCAGGACGGCATCGTCTGGGACGACCCGACCAGCTACACCGACGAGCCGGTGCAGGTGTTCCTGATGTACTACCTGATCGACACCAACCGCCGGAACGGCTGCCTGCGGGTCATCCCGGGCTCGCATCGCCGCCGCCACCGGCTGCACGGCCTGCCCCCGGCCCATGGCGAGGACCTGGCGCACGCCGGGGAGCAACATCCCGCGCTGCAGCCCGACCCGGACGAGGAGGACGTGCCGGTCCGCGCGGGCGACGTCGTGATCGGCGACGCGCGCCTGCTGCACTCCGCTCACCCGAACGCCTCGGGACAGCGCCGCACCGTCATCACGCTGTGGTTCCTGCCGACCTGGCCGGACCTCCCCGAGCGCCTGCATGCGTTCTACGGCAGCCGCAACGTCCTGGAAGGGAGGCCCGCGGGCTGGAGCGACGCCGGCTGGCGCGCGCTGCGCGGCGTGCTCGCCTGGTACGACGGCCCCGTGGAACCCCGGGAGGTCAGCCGGATCCCGGACGCCCGCCTCACCTAGCGGTTCTTGCCGGGCGGTGAGCGGCGTGGTACGACAACCGGTCAAGATGGCTACCGCTTACGAACCTCTGTCGGATGTCCGCCGCAACCTCCGGGTGGCGTGGTACCGCTGCCCGATCGAGCCGGCCACGCTCAGGCGGCTGATGCAGCGCAGCGACCTGCAGGGATGGCTGCAGTCCGGCGGCCACCTGCTCCTGTACCTGGCGCTCGGCGCCCTGGCGTTCCGGCTGTGGGCGGCTCAGGCGTGGGTGGCCTTCGCCTTCGCGCTGTTCGCCCATGGCACGGTGGCGAGCTTCATCCGCGGCATCGCCCCGCACGAGCTCGCGCACGGCACGGTGTTCCGCACCAAGTGGCTGAACCACGTGTTCCTCTACATCTACAGCGTGCTGAGCTGGTGGGACCCGTACGACTACGGCACCAGCCACACGTACCACCACCGCTACACGCTGTACCCGGAGGGTGACCGGGAGAATCTGCTGCCGCTCAACCCCAAGGTCGGCGGCCCGTGGTTCCTGATCCAGATCTTCACCGTGAACCTGACCGGCCGTCCCGGCCGCACGTTCGGCAAGGGAGGCCTGATCTCCACGCTCGTGGTCACCTTCATGTCGGCGATCGGCAAGATCGGCTACGTCCGCACGCCGGCCGGCGAGTGGGTCAACGCCCTGCACTCCGACCAACCGGCCGAGGCCCGCAAGTCGATGTGGTTCTCGCGCGTGCAGCTCGCCTTCCACGGCGCCGTGGCGGTCTACGGGATCGTCTCCGGGTACTGGATCCTGCCGATCCTGGTCGGCGTGGCGCCGCACATCGGCAACTGGCTGGTGTACCTGTGCGGCCTGCCCCAGCACTGCGGCCTGCGCGACAATGTCGCCGACTTCCGCAAGTCGACGCGCTCGATGAAGCTCGATCCGCTCTCGACCTTCCTCTACTGGCGGATGAACTGGCACGCCGAGCACCACATGTACGCGGGGGTGCCGTGCTACAACCTCAGGAAGCTGGCGCGGGAGATCGCGCACGACATGCCCGAGCCGCGCACCCTGTGGGGGGCATGGCGGGAGATGCGCGAGGTCTGGAAGCGGCAGCAGACCGACCCCGGCTACCAGTTCGACACCCCGCTGCCCGACGAGGCGTCCCCGGCGGATGCGCGGAACGGCCGTTCCGACCGGCCGGACGACCTGGAAGCCTCCATAGGCGAGCTGGCGCCGCAGGGGCTGCGAACCGCTCCCGAGCAGCGGTAGGACGGATGGCGGCCGCGGAGCGCGACGGCCGGCCCGTCGGCGCGGCGGGTTCGCTGGCCGGCAAGTACGCGCTGGTCACCGGCAGCACGCAGGGGCTGGGCGCGGCTACCGCGCGGGCGTTCGCGGAGCGCGGCGCGGCGGGCGTGGTGGTGACCGGCCGCGACGCCGAGCGGGGCAGGGCGGTCGCGGGCGAGCTTTCCGGGCTGGGTTGCGACGCGCGGTTCGTGGCGGGCGACTTGGCCTGCTTGGACGACTGCCGGAACTTGGTGGCGGCCGCCGACCGCGCCTTCGGTACGCTGCACGTCCTGGTCAACGCCGCGGCCCTCACCGAGCGCTCCACGATCTGGGACACGACGCCGGAGTTCTACGAGCGGGTGATGGACATCAACGTGCGCGCGCCCTTCTTCCTGACGCAGGCGGCGGTCAAGGTGATGCAGCGCGAGGGCGTGGCCGGGTCGATCGTCAACGTGTCGAGCGTGGCCGCGCACGGCGGCGAGCCCATGCTCTGCCCGTACTCGATCTCCAAGGCGGCTCTGAACGCGATGACCAAGAACGTCGCCTACTCCGTGATGCGCCACCGCATCCGCGTGAACGCCCTCAACCTCGGCTGGATGGACACGCCGGGCGAGGACGCGATCCAACGCCGCTATCACACCGACGGCGGCGACTGGCTTGCCGACGCCGAGGCCGCGCAGCCGTTCGGGCGGCTGATCCAGCCGGCCGAGGTGGCCCGCACCATCGCCTATCTGGCCTCGGAGGAGTCCGGCGTGATGACCGGGGCGCTGATCGACTACGACCAGTCCGTGTTCGGAGCCGGCCGCCAGCCGATCCCGCCCCCGATGGACGAATGGCCGTCGGTCGCGGGCGTGTCCTTCGCCTAGCGACACTGATCATGATGGCTGAGGCCAGCGCGACGCACGAGGTGGATGCCGTGCTCGATTCGTTTCTTCGGCGGATCACGTCGGTGCGCGCGGAAGTCGTGGAGCTGTATCTGTACGGATCGCGGTCGCGCGGCGATCACCGGCCCGATTCGGACTACGACGTGTTCGTGGTACTGCGTGAGCGCAACCGACCCACCGTCGATGCGCTGTACGACGCCGTGGTCGATGTCGTGTGCGAAACCGGCTCGCTCGTCTCGTTGAAGATCGTTTCCCGAGAGAGCTTCGAGAGATCGATGGCTGCGAGCAATCCGTTCGTTGCCAACGTCTTGCACGATGGAGTGCCGCTTGCACTCCACTAGCAGAGAGCTCATTGCGGCCTACTTGGAGAAGGCCAGGCAGAAGCTGGGCGTCGCCGAGCGTCTGCGTGACTCCGGGGATCACGAGGATGCCGTTTCCCGCGCCTATTACGCGGCGTTTCACGCCGTCAAAGCACTGCTGACCGCGCGGGCGAACAGCCGAGAACCCATCACGGTGCGGTGACGCTATTCAATCTGCTGTTCGTGAAGACGGGGAAGATGAGCAAGCGAGCGGGCCGCTTCCTCGCCAACTTGAAGGACGATCGAGAGAGCGCTGATTACGAGTTGTTCTCGTACGCGGATGCGGACACCGCACGTCTCGCGGTCGAGGAGGCGCAAAGCATCATCGCGGAAGCGACGAGCTATCTGGAGCGGTTGTCCGGGTCGTAGCGATCCTCTGTCGGCCGCTGTGCTCACGCGCCTTCGATGCCGAGGCGTTCCCGGAGTTGATCGATGTCCAGCCGGGTGGCTTCTCCCTCTGCGCGGTCGCTGGCTTCTAGCAGGCGCCGGGCATTCTTCGGCGAACGGAGCAGATAGGCGGTCTCCATCCAGCCGGCGAGCTCGTCGGCCGCGACCAGCGCGACCGGCTCCGCGCCGCGGCGACGAATCACGATGGGTTCGCGGGTGTTCGTTACCTGATCCATGAGCGCCGCCAAGTGAGCCCGCGCGTTGCTGTAGGTGGTCTCGTGCGTCATCTCAGGTCAGGACACGGTACACGCAAGTGCCGATCAAGCTCGACAGCCCTGGAGAGGGGGCTGCTAGCCGATCTGCACGGCGACGACTTCGTGCGATCGACTGGGGTCGAGGTTGGCCGGTACGGCTTGACGGTTAGGAGCAAATGCTCTATATTTCAGAGTACACGCGCGTAATGAGAGCGTTGATGGGAGGAGCATGGTGACCGATACGGACAAGCTCAGGGAGGACATCGCGTACGTACGCGCTGCCGCGGACCGATCGAATGCCACGACGATCCCGTCGATCAATCTGCTGTGGGCCGCCATCGTGTTGTGCGGCTGCGTGCTGTCCGATTTCGTCGGCGACTACCGCTGGATCGGGAGATACTGGTCGGTGGCAGGGCCCGGCGGTCTGTGCGTCTCGGCGTGGTTTGGCTATCGGGCCCAGCGCGACGCCGGACAAGCCGATCGCCGCACCGGCGTTCGGCAGGGTGTGCACTGGCTGGCGTTCCTGGTGGCCGGCGCGCTCGGGTCCGCACTCGTCGCCGCCGGGCACCTGGAGTGGGCCGGGTTCGGCTCATTCATGATGCTGTTGATGGGCCTGACGTACTTCCATTCGGGTCTGCATCTGGACCGCCGGGAGCTGCCGATCAGCGGGGTTGCCGCGGCGGGTTACGTGGTCACGCTGTTCGTCCCCGAGTACCAGTGGACCTTGGCCGGCGTCCTGATCGCCGCCGCGCTGGTCTGGCAGGGGGTGCTGGGAGCGCGAACACGGAATGCCGGCCACCAGTCCTGATCCCACCGATCCGGAGATCGGAAGCCTCGACGAGCTGCAGTCGCTGAACGGTCTGCTCGACCATCGGGTCCGGCTGGCGATCTGCGTGCTGCTGTCTAAGTACGACGCGATGTCGTTCAGTCGACTCAAGCAGGTGCTGGAAGAGACGGATGGGAGCCTGGGCACGCACCTTCGCAAGCTGGAGGACGGCGGATACCTGGCGATCGAAAAGACCTACCGCGGCCGGCGGCCGGTGACCTGGTACCAGCTTACCGCCGACGGTCGGACCCGGCTGGAGCAGCACACCGCGAACCTGATGCGTCTGCTCGGGCGCGCCCAGAACCGGTGATCGCGAACGCGGTACGTGCGAATAGCGGCAGGGCAGACAGGAGGCAACAGGATGAGAATTGGCGTGAACGTACTCGGCTGGCTGCTGGCGTCCGCGACCGTGGCTGTCGCGGGCGGCGGAGGCGAGCTCCAGGACTACGATCTCTCGGCGGCCGCGGCGCGGATGCTCAGCGAATACGAGCGGGTCAACCATGAGGGGTTCATGAACATGGAGCGTGCTCCCGACCCGGAAGCCGTGATCGAGCGCACGCGGCGGTGGCTCGACCGCAGCGAAACGTTGCGGGACGATCCGGCGGCCTATCACTATCTGCGCGCCAGGATCGAGTACGACGCCTACAACCAACTGGCAGACACGGCTGCCGAGAGTAGCGGCTACCTGGACCGCGCGCTCGGTCAGATCCGCATCTTTGCGGATGCGAAGGTCGCGTTCGCCGACGGGCACGCGCTGCACGGCGCCATCCTGGGACGGATGATCGCCGCCAGCCCGGCGAGTGCGTTGCTGCATGCCCGCGCCGCCAAGCGTGCCACGACCACGGCCCTGGACCTGGATCCGGACAACCAGTTGGCGCATCTCAATCTGGCCTTCACGTTCGCGAACGCCCCCGAGGCATTCGGCGGTGACCGCAAGCTGGCCGTCGAGCACTTCCGCCGGGCGTTCGCCAGCGGTGCGCTGCCGCTGCGTGCGGTGGCGGGCACGTGGCTCAGCGTGACCTATGATCAGCTTGGCGATTCCGCCCGTGCCGTGGAGGTGATCGAGGAGGTACTGGAGCTCGCCCCGGGCTTTCCGCAAGCCCAGGCAACGGCTCGAGCCCTGGCGGACGGCTCCGACCCCGTCGTGTACATGCAGCGGCTGCAGAACCGTGCGGAGTGACACGGGGGCGCCGCCCATCCTGCAGGCCCGGCGGGCCACCAGGAGTTACCGCAGCAAGGCCGGGGAGGTCGTGGCCCTGCGAGAGGTGGACCTGAGCATCGGAGAGGGCGACTTCGCCGTCATCCTCGGTCCATCCGGGAGCGGCAAGAGCACGCTGCTCAACGTGCTGTCAGGAATCGACACCGTCGACGAGGGCGAAATCCTCTACCGCGGCCGGCCCTTGAACAGATATTCGGACGCGCGTCGCACCCACCTGCGCCGGCGCTCCATCGCCGTGGTGTTCCAGAGCTTCGAGCTCGTTTCGCTCATGAGCTGCTACCGCAACATCGAGTATCCCCTGCTGCTTGCGCGACTCCCGCGGGCCCAGCGCCGCCGCCGCGTGCAGCAGATTGCCGATCGTCTGGAAATCGGGCACCTGCTCGCGCGGCGGGTCAGCGCCGTGTCCGTGGGGCAACGGCAGCGCGTCGCCATTGCCCGCGCGCTGGTGGCGGAGCCGGAGGTGGTGCTGGGAGACGAGATCACCGGCAGCCTCGACTCGCGGTCGTCGCGGCGGATCTACACGCTGCTGCGGGAGCAACAGAGCGGCGGGCGCACCTTCGTGATGGTCACGCACGACAGCTCGCTAGTGGAACCGTCCGACCGGCTGTTCCAGTTGCGCGACGGAACGCTGCGAGAGCAGGGCGCGTAGCCGCATGCTTCTGGTCGTCCACGCGCTGCTCAACGTCGTCCACAACCTGCGGCGGACCCTTGCCGCGGTAGTGATCATCGCGCTGGGGACCGGGTTGCTGTTCCTGAGCCACGCCTACCTGCAAGGGCTCTACAGCATTCTCAGCTTCGGCATCCGCAATCAGGCCGGCGACCTGCAGATCCATCACGCCGATTACGACCATGCGAGCTTGACCGCGCAACCGATCATCCCGGGCGAGGTCTTGACCCGAATGGAGCAGATCCTTGCCGCCGGTGACTTCCCCGAGGTGCGGACGGTCAGCCGGGAGCTGCTGTTCGGCGGGCTGTTCGAGGCCGGCGCGCAGAGCCAGGGAGTGTCCGGCGTCGGCCTCGAGACCGATCGCCTGCATCGCGGGTCCGCCAGCCGGCGCCTGCTGATGGCGGGCACCGATCTGAAGTATGGCGACGACGCCCACACGATCCTGGGCGAGGGAGTGGCCAAGCAGGTCGACGCCGAGCCGGGTGGCAGCGCGACCGTGCAGATCTACACGGACTCCGGGCAGGAGCGCCGGCTGGAGATCCAGGTCAAGGGCGTCATCCGTACCGGCAGCAGCTTCGCCGACGCCTACTTCATCTACGTGCCGTTGCCGTTCGCGCAGCGTTTGACCGGCACCGACGGCGTCCATCGGATCCTGCTGTTCCTGCGCCAGGAACGACAGCTTGCCACCGTGTATGAGCGCCTGAGCGAGGTGATCGAAGACCGCGACCTGCCGCTGGCGGTGTCGAGCTGGCGCCAAGTGCAGGAGTTCTACGATCAGCTCAAGTCGTTCTACGACGTGCTGTTCACCTTCGTGATCGCGGTCGTGACGGTGCTGTCGATGGTCGCCATCTTCGCGATCATCTCGGTGAGCTTCCTGGAGCGGCTGCGGGAGCTGGGGTCGTTGCGTGCGATCGGCACCACGCGGGCGGAGCTGCTGTCGCTGTTGCTGGTCGAGGCGCTGGCGACCTACCTGGTCGGCACCGCGGCGGCGCTGGGCCTCGGTCTGGCCGGGGGCGCCGTCATCAATGCCCTGGGCATCACCTTCGTCCCGATCGGCAGCAACCTCGCGGTTCCGTTCTACATCGACCTGGAACCGCGCTACTTCGTGGTCCCGGCCGCCATCACCCTGCTGATGACCGCGGGCGCCGCCCTGGTTCCAGTGGTGCGCACCGCCCGCATGAGCGTCGCCCACGTCCTCCGCCACGAATAGGATTCATCGCCGAGATGATCACGCCGACAGGCATGCTTTGCTGCAGGCGCCGAACGGCATCGCGGTCAGTGGTCAACGAAGAGCCTCGATGTCGAGGACGGCGGGGCGCTATCCATCATGTGGCCGATGGGTGGACGCTCACGTGCCCAACTGAGGCGCGTCGAACACCGCCGCCACGTCGACCGAGAATCCTTCGAGGAGCGGCGACCCAGCCGAGCTGCCGCGGGCGAACGAGCCATGCTCGACGTACGTATCTCCACGGAGCGAGAGCACGGTTATTGTCGCGTCGCGCGGGTCCGCGATCCTATACTCCGAGATGCCCGCTTCGGCGTAGTCGGCGCGTTTCTCTACCAGATCCCGGTCAGGATCATCCGGGCTGACGACCTCGACCACCAGGTCGGCACCCAGCCAGAAGCGATTCTGGAAGCGGCGATCTGATCGAAGACCACGACCTGCCGCCGGCGGTGAGAGTTCGAGTCGCAAGCAACATGACGGGCTGCTACCAGCCGCGGGTCAGTGAGCGATTTCCCGAGCCTGCGGCTGTTCCTGGTACGCCACGCACAGGCGCGCAATGATCAGGTCAGGACGCGGAGTGCGGTCTCTGGAGCTTTGTCGAGTATCCGCAGCAGGGCGCGCGCCGCGCCGGTCGGGCAGCGTTTCCCCTGTTCCCAGTTGCGGATCGTCTCGTGCGGCACGTCGATGCGCCGCGCCTCGTCCTCCCGCTCCTGCGCCGCAATCTCCGCCTCGGTGGTGGCGTCCACCCTCGCGGGGTCGATCCGCCCGTCGGGCAGCGTGGACGGATTGTCGGGGTCAATCCTGACGCGCGTTGTACTCATAGCGGTCCTCGCCATTGTCCCGCCGGCGATCCTGCACGACGATCCGGCGAACTCCATCTCCGATAGCATAGGCCAATGGCCCACGCCGACAAAGCCCGCGGCGGGGCCATGACCGGGGCACTCCGCGCCGAGCATGAGCCCTCAAGCACGCTGACCTCGCGCCCGGCGAGACCGCGAAGACGGTGGCGCGCAGTGTCGACACGGCGCTCGTCAATCGGCAAGGAGCAAGGTGTAGAGGCGGAGCGGCAGGTTCGCCGACAGGAACGCACGCCAAGTCGACGGGTCGCTGGCCGTGCGCAGAGGCACGTCCAGACCGCCGGCGATCGCCAGCGGCAGGTCGATCAGCGAGGTGAGGCCGGCGCTCAGCTCGATCCCAGCGTGGGGGCTCCACTCGCGGCCGTCGCCGAGCGCCGGGAACGAGGTGAAGCGGTTCTCCGCCTCGACGTAGAGCGCGGCCGTGAGGCTGCGGAACACCACAAGGTCCAGGATCCTGTCCTCGCGCCCGCCGATCAGCGGGACCAGCAGGTCCAGACCGCCGTACGCGCGCCCGGTCGCCGGCAACCCGTCCGCCCCACTGCCGACGCCGGCGCGCAGCCGGCTTGCCACGCCTTCCGGATGCGCGGTGCCGATGCCGAACAGCCTCCAGTCGGCGCCCAGGTCCACGCTCGGCACCAGGTACACGCGCGGTACGATTCGTAGCGGCACGGCCCCCGACAGGCTCGATTGCAGCGACCAGGTGCCGTCGCGCGGCAGCACCGTGATTCGCTGCCGCACCGATGCGAGGTGGGGCACGGCTCCCGGCAGCCGCACCGAGTCCAGCCCGATCCACGGCTCCAGCGCCGGGCGCTGATCGGCGTCCAGCCCGGCCGCCAGTGACAGGCCGCTGTCGTAGTAGGTGGGGCGGGTGCCCACCTCCAGCGGCGTGCGCAGCGGCTGCCGGAACGCGAGCGAGCCGTTCCAGTCTTCGGCGCCATACCACGTGAAAAGGGCGCCTGCCCGCGCGCTGCGCGGCAGCGACAGCTCTGCCGCGGCATAAGCCCCCGGCTCCACCGACGGCGCCGCGGCAAGCCACCTGACGGGATCGCCCGGCGAGATCCGGGCGGCAGCCCCCGCGCTCAGCCCGTACGACACCATCCCGGTCGACCAGTAGCCGAGCCCGGCGCCCAGGCGCAGCGTGTCCGGGGACAGTTCGAACAGGCGCAAGTCGATGCCGACTAGGTCCGCCTCGTGCCGGCCGTGCTGCCGCACCACCCAGCTCAGCCTGCGAGGGTGCTGGTTGTTCTTGCGGTCGACGTCCAGCGTGTACCACGCCGGGTCGATCTCCACGCTGCGCACGCGGCCGGCCACCTCCAGCACCTGCGTGCCGCGCACCCTGAAGTCGAGCGTTTGGTCCCCTTCGCCGACGCGCTCCACGACGACCTGCACCGGAGCGGTCAGGCCGCTGTCGAGGAGGTCCCGGATCGTGATCCTGGTTACGTCCCCCGCGTATGCCACTCCGGCCACGGCGTAGTCGGGATAGCGGTCGGTGGTGAGCACCTGCTCGCCGGCGCTCCGCATGCCCGGCTGGTGCTCCTCCAGGTGGGCGAGGAACAGATCGGTGTCGACGAGCCGGTGGCGGTACCGGCGGGCGTACTCGCCGAGGGCCTCGTCGAAGGCGTCCTTGCCCATCTCGGTGGCGAGCTGGCGCACGGCCAGGGCGCCCTTGTCGTAGATCACCGCCGTCAGCCCGTTCTGGTTCTGGGCGTTCACGTCGCTTGCCACCGGAAAGTCGAAGCCCGCCTTGCGCAGCGCGTGGAACCGGGCTACCAGCCGCTCGCGGAAGCTATGGTTGCCCAGCAGCCTGCGGGCGATCGCACCCGCCGCACCGGCGTCGTCGGCGAAAAGGTTGTCGTCGGCGCCGTACTTCCGCTCCAGGTAGTCCAGCGTCACGTACTGGGTGAGCGATTCGCTGAGCCAGTTGTCGCTGATGAAGTCCACGGGCGTGCCGATGCCGAAGTAGAAGTGTCCGACTTCGTGCGCGACCAGGAACTCCAGCACGCGGTTCCAGAGCTCCGGGAACGGCACGTCGGCGTTGAACGCGCCGCTGCCCAGCATCACGAAAGCGTCCGCCGCCATGCCCCACGCGCCGGGCCGCACCCCCTCCACGATCGTGATGCGGCGATAGTCCAGCGGACCCAGCGTACTGGCGTAGTGGTCCAGCGCCTCGGCCGCGTACCGGGCGAGCTTGCGCGCCTGGCGCTCACGGCCGGGGCGATGGAACAGGCGCACCTGCGCGTGCGCGGATGCGGTCTCGACGAGGCGGAAGCGGTCCTCGGGAAAGATGGTCAGGGGGATGGTGGCGACCGGCAGGGAGCTCTCGATCACGTAGGCGGAGCCGTCCTCCGCGGGCGAGGAGCGCTCGTCGTGCGAGATCACCCGGTAGCCGGGCGGGACGACGATGCGCACGCGGTAGCCGTCGACCGGCGGCAGCGTGTAACGGTCCGGATCGGGATAGAGGCGTGGATACCAGGCGAAGCGCTGCACGAACACGCCGTCGAGGCTGGTGAGGTCTCCGGCGCGCAGGGCAGGCAGGCGAGTCCGGAATGTGACGGTGAGCCGGTAGCGGTCGCGCGGCGGAAGCCGCAGCCGCACGGCCAGGCCGGGTATGGGATAGGTGAACCGGCGGCGGCCCGCCAGCGGGAGCGCCTCGAACGGCACCTCGGCGCCGTGCGCGTCGACGATACGGGTGATGCGCGTGTAGCCGGCCTCGAAGCCGGCTTGGTAGCTGGCGTCTTCGATCAACGGGTTGGCGTGGGGGTTGGGGATGGCGCCGGCGTTGTTGAGCAGTGCCAGTACCGCCGCCTTGCCGCCCGCGAAGTCGGCCATTTCGGAGCGGTTGAAGGAGATCACCTGCGTGCCGGCAACGACCGACTCCGCCGGGTCGTAGGTCAGGTCGAATTCGTAGTCGACGGCCGCGAGCGGCGCCGGCTGCAGCAGGGCAGCCACGGCCAGCGCCAAGGCCACGGCGCAAAAAGGGTTCAACGGCTTCCTCATCGAGGCGACTCTGGTCGTGCCGCGATGTTCCCCATCTGTGGTACATTTTGGATACACGGAGGCGACCATGGCCAAGACGGCGATGATACGAGCTCGGGTGGAGCCCGAGCTGAAGCAAGAGGCGGAAAAGGTGTTCACCACGTTGGGGCTCTCACCTACCGACGCGATTACGCTGTTCTATAAGCAGACGGCCTTGCACAATGGACTCCCGTTCGAGTTGAGGATACCGAACGAAGAGACGCTCGCAGCCGTTCGGCAGGCTCGCTCCGGAGAGGGCCTGAGTGCCTACTCCAGTGTCGAGCAGATGCGCGCGGACTTGATGAAGGATGCGTGAACTGCGCCTCACGGCGCAGTTCCGGAAAGACGATCGGCGGGTTCGCAGACGAGGCAAGGACACCGACCGCATGGATCGCATCATCGAGAAGCTGGTGTCGGGCGAGCGACTGGAACCACGACACCGCGCCCATCGACTCTCGGGTAACCTGTCACCGTACTGGGAGTGTCACATTGAACCGGACTCGCTACTGATCTGGGATGACGACGGAAGCACCGTCACGCTGATACGTACCGGAACCCACTCCGACTTGTTCCGCTGACCAGATGCCGAGACCTGGCGGCGGCTTGAGCTCTTTCACGGACGTATAGCGTCCTCGACCTTTTCAGGGAGTTACGTCCGCCGTTTCCGCATGCGGGCGTGAGTGCGGGCGCGCATCTTGGCGTGGCCCTCCTCGGTGCCATCGTGGAAGCTGCCGAACAGGCGGTCGAACATCATCCCGTTGTCGCCGGCGTAGTTGCACTCGAAGTAGCGGTGGTGGAGGTAGTGGTAGTAGCTGCCGTGCTTGAGCGCCAGCGACTCGTCGCCCAGCTCTGCCTTCTCGTACCCGGTGTGGCCGGTCGCGGGCGAGAGCGCGGCGTGCTGGAGGTGGTAGATGGCGTGCAGCGGGTGCGACGGCAGGATCCAGTGCAGGAACACCCCGGTGAAGTAGAGCAGGTGCTCGACCGGGTGCATGGACAGCCCGGACCACGGCCCGACGTTGATGTTGCGGTGATGGAGATAGTGCGCGGCCTTGTAGATCGGTCTCCAGTGCAGGAGGCGGTGTACCCAGTAGAAGTGGATGTCCCGGATCAGCGGGATCAGGACCAGCAGGGCGACGAAGTAGACGGGGTTGGTGCGCAGCTCGACGAACGGCAGATACCCGTTGGCGTAGGCCCACAGCGTCAGGATCTCGTACGCCGACCAGACGCCTCCGCCTGACACCATGCTCCAGAAGACGTTGTCACGGGTCTGGTGATTGAAGGTGAACCCGCGGTGCTTGGTGCTCAGCCAGCGGTTGCTGAACTTGTAGCGCATCCCCTGGGCCCGCTGGACGTACAGCCGCACGTGCCAGAGGCCGAACCACACGAACATCAGCGCGGCGTTGCGGGCCAGGATCAACGCCATCCAGCCCGGCCGGAACGTGGCCATCGACTCCAGCGGCGGGGTGAGCACGAACCAGGTAAGCGCCGTGGTCCCGAACCAGAACGCGTTCAGCGGCCACAGGTAGCCGGGAAACCCGAACATCCACTTGAGAAACGCCAGTGGCTTGGGCGGCCACTGGAACGGCGGCGGGAACTCGATGCGCTCCGTGGGCTTCCACTCGCCGCGCGCGTCGCGTACACCAAGGTCGGCTGACGCCATAGCCCTTGGAACGGTAGCGTGGCGAGCGGTCGTGCGCAATCGGTGGCGGAGCGTCAGGCGCCGGCGATGCGCGGCATCGGCAGCGGCTCCTTGCCCATCTCCGCGAACAGCAGCTTGCGGGTCAGATCGTTCTTGAGCTCCTGGGCCTCCGGGACGTCCCAGAGGTTGTCGACCTCGCCCGGGTCGGCCGCCAGATCGAACAGCTCGCCGTAGTCCCGCTGAAAGTAGACGGTCAGCTTGTAGCGGTCCTCGACGTAGGTCTTGAGGTGCTCGGTGGTCGGCTCGTGCCGGTTCTCGACCACGACGTGGTCGCGGAGCGACGGCCGCCGCCCGTACCAGACGTCGGTCTGGTCGATGCCGGTCATCGCCGCCGGAACGCCGATGCCGGCCGCCGCCAGGAACGACGGCGCGAAGTCCACCAGCGACTGCAGGGCGTCCGAGCGCCGGCCGGCCGGCGCACCGCCCGGCTGCGCGACGATCAGCGGCACCCGGATCAGGTCCTCGTAGTGGAACGCCCCCTTGCCGGTCATTCCGTGCTGGCCGAACAGGTGGCCGTGGTCGGAGGTGAACACCACCAGCGTGTCGGAGGCCAGCCCCAGCGCCTCCAGCCGGTCCAGGATCCTCCCGATCTGCGCGTCCATCAGGCTGATCATCCCGTAGTAGCAGGCGATGTCCCTGGCAAGCTCGTCCCGGTCGTGCAGGTCGGGATTCGCCGTCTGCTTGAGGCGGAAGTGCGGCGGGTTGGCGTCGTGCTCGCCGGGCTGCACCGCCGGCACGGTGAGCGCGGCGGGATCGTACATCGAGTCCCACGGCTCCGGGACCAGGTACACGGGGTGCGGGTCGAGGAAGCTTGCCCAGAGAAAGAAGGGCTCACCGCGCTCCGCGTACCCGTCAAGCAGGTCGCAGCTGCGCTCGGCGATCCAGGTGCCGTAGTGGAACGCCTCCGGAATCTCCCAGGTCCGCCGCTGGCGGTCGTTGGTGCCGGTCGGCGGGCGGAAGTAGCCGCGCCAGTCGGCCAGCCCCTTGCGCTCCATCCAGAGCGCGTAGTGCTGGCCGACGTACGCCTCGTCGGTGTGGTTGCGCGCCAGCTCGACGTGCTCGAACCCGTAGAACGGGCCGTGGAATCCTCGCCAGAACTCCAGGTCCTGGAGCGTGGGAAACGCTTCCAGCGACGGGTGCTCGCAGGTCCCGGCCGTCGGCTGGAAGTGCGCCTTGCCCACCAGCGCGGTGCGCACGCCGGCACCCTGGAAGTCCTCGCCGACCGTGTGCTCGGATTCAAGCAGCTTGGTGCCCAGCGACCAGGCGCCGTGCTGGCTGGGATAGCGGCCGGTGATGATCGACGCGCGCGTCGGCGTGCAGGTCGGGTTGGGGCAGTAGGCGCGGGTGAACAGCGTGCCGCGCGCGGCCAGCCGGTCCAGGTTGGGCGTGCGGAGCTCCCCGTTCAGGCAGCCCAGAGTGCTCCAGTGCTGCTGGTCGGAGGTGATCAGGAGGACGTTGCGGGCGGCGGGCGGCATACCCCGTATCGGAGCGGAATCCCCGCCGGCTGTCCATGCATGGCGCGTGCGTGGCAGTGTCGGCCCCACCGTGGCGCGCCAAGAGCAGGGACCGGTGCGCATCGGCGCCGACGTCGGCGGGACCTTCACCGACGTCGTGCTGACCGATGGGGCCGGCAGGATCTGGACCCACAAGCTGCCCTCGACGCCGCCGGACTTCGAGCAGGCGGCCCTGGAGGGCATCCGGCGCACGCTGAGCATGGCCGGCGTGGGCGGCGGCGCCGTCGGACTCGTCTCCCATGGCACGACGGTGGCGACCAACGCCGTGCTGGAAGGCCGCGGCGCGCGCACGGCGCTGATCACCACGGCCGGGTTCCGCGACGTGCTGGAGCTGCGCCGCCTGCGCGCCCCGCAGCTCTACGACCTGTTCTTCGAAAAGCCGCCGGCCCTCATCGAGCGCCGCCTGCGGTTCGAGCTGGACGAGCGGGTCACCGTCGCCGGCGAGATCCTGCGCGGCGTGCGAGAAGAAGAGCTCGAGCGCATCGCGGCGGCGCTGACCGCGGAGCGGGTGGAATCGGTCGCCGTCTGCCTGCTGCACGCCTACGCCCACCCCGACCACGAGCGCCGGGTCGGCGCGTTTCTGAGCCGGAAGCTGCCGCATCTGCAGGTGTCGCTGTCGTGCGACATCCTGCCGGAGCGGCGCGAGTACGAGCGCACGGCGACCACGGCGGTGAACGCCTACGTGCGCCCGACGATGGCCGCGTACCTGCTGGCCATGCGGCGCGGCCTGGACGAGCTGGGCATCGCCGCCCCTCTCCTCATCATGCAGTCGTCCGGAGGCTTGGCCTCTGAGGCGCACACCGCCCGGCGGCCGGTCTTCATGCTGGAGTCCGGCCCCGCCGCGGGCGTCCTGGCCGCCAACCTGACCGCCGGGAGGCTTGGGGTGGACAACATCGTCACGCTCGACATGGGCGGTACCACCGCCAAGGCGTCGATGGTCGAGGCCGGGCGCGTGAACTACTCCGCCGAGTACGAGGTGGGGGCCTCGCTCTCCTCGGGCAGCCGCCTGGTGGGAGGCGGCGGCGAGCTGATACGCGCCCCGACCATCGACATCGCCGAGGTGGGTGCAGGCGGCGGCAGCGTGGCCTACGTGGACACGGCCGGCGGTCTGCGCGTGGGCCCGCGCTCGGCAGGGGCGCAGCCGGGCCCCGCCTGCTACCGCCGCGGCGGCCAGGAGCCCACGCTTACCGACGCCAACGTCGTGCTGGGCTACATCCGGCCCGGTCCCCTGGCGGACGGCGACGTCGTGGTCGACGCCGATCTCGCCCGGCGCAGCGTGGCCGACCGCATCGCCGGACCGCTCGGCCTGGACCTGCCGGCCGCCGCGTTCGGGATCCACCAGATCGCCAACGCCACCACCATGCGCGCGCTGCGCCAGGTATCCACCGAGCGCGGCCGCGACCCGCGCGAGTTCACGCTGGTGGCCTTCGGCGGCGCCGGTCCCATCCACGCCGCAGGCCTGGCAAGCGAGCTGGCGCTCCGCCGCGTGGTCATCCCGCCGCTGCCGGGCCTGTTCAGCGCCATGGGGCTGCTGTTCTCCGGCATCGAGCACCACTCGGTACGGAGCTGCCTGCTGTCGCGGCAGGAGCTTTCGGCGGAGGCCCTGGAGGCCGTTCGCGCCGAGCTGTGCGCCGACGTGCTGGACACGTTTGCCGAGGAGGGGCACGCCGCGGACGCGGTCGCGGTGCGCTATACCGCGGACGTGCGCTTCCGCGGGCAGACCTCGGAGATCAACGTGCCGCTGGCCTCCGGTTCGTGGGGGGCGGCGGAGCTTGCGGCCATGCAGGAAGCCTTCGCGGACGAGCACGAACGCCTGTACGGCCACCGCTCCGATCCCGACAATCCGGTGGAGGTGATCGCCGTACGCGCGGTCGGCCGCGCCGAGGTTCCGGACTCCAGCGACCGCCTGCGGCCGGGCGCCGCCGTGGCGGGCGAGTCGCGCGACCGCAGCGCGTGGTTCGGCCCGTCGTGGGGCAGCATCGACACGCCGGTGTGCCGCCGGAAGGACCTGGGAAACGGCGAGCGCGGCCCGCTTCTGATCGACGAGTACGACACCACGATCGTCGTGCCGCCGGGCATGCACGCGCGGGTCGACGACCGGCTCAACGTCCACATCGAACCCAGGGATGAGAGGCTGTCATGACGGCGCAGCAGCGGGATTTATTTGCGGCCAAAGGGTTTCTCAACCTGGGGACGGTACTGGACCGGGACGAGACCGCCTACTTCGAGGCGATGTTCGACGACGACCGTGGGAGGCACTCCTGCCTCTGGTACGCCTCCGGGCATCATCAATACGCCAACTATGACGCCCTGGTGAGCTCGCCGCGGTTCGACGAGCTGATTCGCCATCCGCGTCTGCTGCCGGCGATCGAGGAACTGATGGGTGGTCCGGTCTGCTTCGGCGAAATCGGGTTGCGTTTCATGGGGCCGTACCATGGCGCGCTGCACCGGAGCTGGCACCGGGACCGGCCGCACTGGCATGAGCATCCGTTCCGCATGGACTACCTGCAGCTCGTGGTCTACTTCCGCGACGTGCACGCGGGCACCCACTGCCTGTCGCTGTCGCCCGAGTCCACTGCCGATCCGGTGCTGGACGACGAGGCGGCGCAGCTTGCCCGGGGCGGGATCCATGATCTGCATGGCCCGGCGGGCACCTGTGCGTTGTTCAACGTGTCGGTGCTGCACACGGCGACCACCCGGCCGACGCAGCAGATCCGCAAGACGGCGCAGATCTACTACGGCCATCGGCACCGTGCCCCGCTGGCGAACGACTCGGCGATACCGGCCACGTTCTGGCGCGACGCTCCCGACGCCGAGACACGAGCCTTCTACGGGGTGTTGAACGACCGTACGCGGCTCTACCTGAAGGCATTCGGACCACCGCCACATGAGGAGGCGCGCCCGTAATGGACCACGGCGTGGACCCGGTCACGCGCGAGATCGTCAAGAACGCGCTCGCCGCCGCCGCCGACGAGATGGCGATCGCCCTCTACCGCACCGCCTACTCGACGATCGTGCGCGACTGCCTGGACTATTCCACGTCGCTCTGCGACGGCGAAGGCCAGATGATCGCGCAGGGGGTGACCATCCCCCTGCACCTGGGCTCGGTGCCGTTCGCGATGGAGACGCTGTTCGCCAGGTACGGCGACGACATGGAGCCCGGCGACGTCTTCATCCTCAACGACCCCTTCGAGGGCGGGATGCACATCCCGGACATCTTCATCGTCAAGCCCATCTACTGGGAGGGAGCGCGCATCGCCTTCTCCGTGTCCACCGCCCACCACCTCGACCTGGGCGGGCGGCTGCCGGGCAGCTCGGCGTGCGACAACACCGAGATCTTCCAGGACGGGCTGCGCATCCCGTGGCTGAAGCTGCACCGCCGCGGCGAGCCGGACCAGGCGCTGCTGGCGATGATCCGGGTCAACGTGCGCGTCCCGGAGATGACGCTCGGTGACCTGCGCGCACAGGTGGCGGCCTGCCACACGGGTGAGCGCGCCGTGCACGAGCTGGTACGCCGCTATGGACCCGACACCTTCCGCGCCTGCACGGCCGACCTGATCGACTACACCGAGCGGCTGGTGCGCGCCGAGATCGCGCGCTGGCCGGACGGCACGCACAGCTTCACCGACTACATGGACTCCGACGGGGTCGGCGGCCCGCCGGTGAAGCTGCACGTGGCGCTGACGGTCGAAGGCGACAGCCTGACCGCGGACTTCACGGGCAGCGCGGCGCAGGTGCCGGGAGCGATCAACAACACCTATTCCTTCACCTTCTCGGTGGCCGCGCTCTGCGTCCGCGCCGCGTTGCGCCTCGACCTGCCCAACACCGCCGGCATCTTCCGGCCGATCTCGGTCATCGCCCCGGCGGGGACGGTGCTGAACGTCGTGATGCCGGGCGCCTCGTCGATGCGCGGCATCACCGGCTTCCGGCTGGCCGACCTGATGTTCGGGGTGCTCGCGCAGTTCGTCCCGCACCGCATCCAGGCCGCGGGCGAGGGCGGCAACTCGCTGGTGGTGCTCGGCGGCCTGCACCCCGACCGGTCGCCCTACGTCTACTACGAGCTGATGACCGGCACGTGGGGCGGCCGCCCGGACCGTGACGCCAACGACGGGCTGTGCAACCCGGCCAACGTCGCCAGCAACATCCCGGTCGAGGAGGCCGAGAGCAACTACCCGTTGCGCATCGAGCGCTACGGCCTGGTCCGCGACTCGGGCGGGCCGGGCAGGTTCCGCGGCGGGATGGCCGTGGAGCGGGAGTGGCGGCTGCTGGACGGGCGCGCCCACCTGGCGATCCGCTCCGACCGGCGCGACCACTTGCCGTACGGGCTGTCCGGCGGCCGGCCGGGCACCGGATCGATCAACGTGCTGAGCCGGGAGTCAGGCGAGGAGGAGACGCTCATCACCATGGTCTCCACGTCGATGGAGGCCGGCGAGCGGCTCTATCACCGGCAGGCCGGCGGCGGCGGCTGGGGCGATCCCCTGGAACGGGACGCGGAGCTGGTCGCGCAGGACGTCCGCAACGACAAGGTGTCGCTCGCCTCCGCGCGCGAGGACTACGGCGTGGTGCTCGACCCCGAAACGTTCGCCGTCGACCACGCCGCCACGACGCGCGCTCGTCAAGCCGCCTCGGGGGCCGGATGATGAATAGTGCCGGCCCGCACGGTACACTTGTTCCATGCAACTGGACGAGATAGTCGCGGAGGCGCTCAAGCTCCATCCGCGTTCGCGAGCGCAGTTGGCGGGAACCCTACTGGAGAGCCTCGACGAGCTCACCCGGGAGCAGAACGAAGAGATCTGGGCGGAAGAGGCTGACCGACGGGATTCGGAGCCACACGCGACCGATCGGCCAGCGGATGAGGTGTTCAAGGAGTTGCGATCACGCCTCCAGAGCTGTCCGGTGACCGGCAGGTCCGGATCAGCCGGTGAACCGGTGTCCGAGGGTGTGGTGGATGATGCCCGGACGCAGCCGCACGTTGCCGTCGGGTGAACGCAGGATGATCGGTCCCTCGCGCCAGTTGTAGATGGTGTTGATGCGCATATAGGGGTGGTCGAGCAGCAGCGACGCCATGTACAGCGGGATGCCGAGGTTGTGCTTGCCGTGCCAGGTGCCCTCCCGGAACCAGCCGGCTGCATCGTCCCAGTTGTCCAGGAACGTCAGGAACGAGGCGGCCGTGGCCGCGTCCACCTCAGCGGCGCGGTAGCGGTTGCCACGGCAGCGCAGCACGTACAGCACCTGCATCGGGTCGAACACGCTGCACCCCCGGCCGCCGAAGCCGCGCTCGCGGTCGGCGCTACCGAGCACGAAGTCGATGATCGCGCGCTGGCGCGGGATCTCCCAGCCGAGCCGCTCGTAGGTCACGAACAGCTTGAAGATGCCGTTGACCACGTTGGAGTGCGGGGCCTCGACACCGGCGTACCACGCGCCGGTCGCATGGTCCTGGCGCGCTTCCAGCCACTGCTGCACGAAGTCGATCACCGCGCCCTCCGGTTGCGCGCAGTGTGCTCCGCGCACGCCGGCGGCCTGCAGGTGCAGGTGGGTCTCCACCGCCCGCGAGGTCCAGCTTCCGGCCGTCCACGGCGCGTGTGCGGCCCAGGTCTCTTCCAGCCAACGCCGCGCTTGGTCGACGGTCGCCAGGTAGTCGCGGTTGGACTGGGCGCCGGCCGGCAGGCGGTAGCGGTCGGCCATGAACACGCGGTTGCGGAGCTGCCACTCGAAGCCGGACGAGACGTAGCGTTCCGGCGAGGCGACCGCGCCGCCGATGGTGCCGTCCCCTTCCGGGACACGCAGCAGGTTGGTGGCGGGGTCGAGGTGCTCCAGGACAGCGTCCGTCCAGACGGCCAGCACGGCCTCGTCGGAGTCCCACGGCCCGTGCGACGGCGGCGTGAAGCCCATGGCGCGCAGCTCGCCGAAGGCACCGAGGGCCATGCTGGAGATGAACAGCGCATAAACCTCTTCCCCGGGCGCGGTGGTGAACAGCCACGGATGCCCGGCGCTGCGGGTAGCATCGAAGAACCCGAACGCCCGCTCCAGGCGCGCCGCGATCTCGGCGAAGATGTCGCGTAGCGGATGCTTGGCGCACCCGGGGCAGGAAGCCGGAGCCGTAGCGGCCACGGCGTGTACCGCGGCACAGCGCGGACAGAAGCAATACACCTTCCCGCGGGGCCAAGCGCTCGACGGGAGCAGCAGGTGGCTTCCGGCCGCCCGGGCCTGATGATCGCCCATGTCGAGGATCCTGCCGGCAGGAGATCCGCCTCGCAATCGTCCACGCTGCCAGTGCGGCCGGTTTCCGAGTTGCGAGCGGCCCGATACCCTGCGCGGCGATCCGAGCAGGAAGGAGCCCGAGTGTGAGTGACGTGCCGACGTACGTGCTGGAGCGGGAGTTCGATGCGCCGCGCGAGCTGGTGTGGAAGGTCTGGACCGACGCGGAGCTGCTGCCGCGCTGGTACGGGCCGGGGGTGGAGACGATCGTCCACCATCTGGAGGTGAAGCCCGGCGGGCTGTGGCTGGACGAGATGCGCATGGGCGGCGGCTCGCACTATGAGCGGATCGAGTACACGGAGGTCACGCCGCCGGAGCGGCTGGTCTGGCTGCACTCCGTCTGCGACGCGGACTGGAACGTCACCGCCAACCCTATGATGCCGGACTGGCCGCGGCTTCTGACCACCGTGACCTTCGAGGAGGACGGCGGACGTACCCGGCTGCGCCTGACCTGGGCGCCGCACGAGGCAAGCGCGGCGGAGACCGCCGCCTTTGCCGGCGCGATGGACAGCCTGGACCGGGGCTGGGGCGCGGGCATGGAGCTGATCGGCGAGTTGCTGGCCGAAATGCAGGGGTGAGCCGTGTGCCCTCCCTCTTTACCGGTTTCGGGGGGCCGTGCGATGATTTGCGGCACCAATCAACGACCGTGCCGAGTTGAGGAGGCTACGATGAAACGATTGATTCTGGTGGCCGGAGCGCTGGCTCTGGCCGCGACAGGCGCCTTCGCCGCCGCCGAAGCGGAGGGAGCGGCGTCGGAAACGATCTACGACGCGAAGGTGTTCTACGAATTCTCCAAGGACCGCCTGCCGCAGGAGTACCCGTACCACGCCGAGGTCGCGCTGGACAAGTTCGGGCTGCGCTTCGAGTACGACTTCGTGGCCGGCGGTTCCACCGTCGAGAAGACGGACCTGCTGTTCGCGGCCGGCGACTACTACGACATGCATCCGTATGGACTGCGCGTCTGGGAGGTCAACCGCTGGGCCATGGACGGCCACATCGTGCCGCTCTCCGACCACTGGGAGGACCTGCCCAACTACCGGAAGTGGTGGTCGGACGACGTGTGGGCGACGGTCGAGGCGTTCAATGCGGCCCCCGACGGCAAGATCTACATGCTGCTGTCCAAGAACCCGCGCACCATCAGCCGCGGCTTCGTCTACCGCCAGGATCTGGTCGAGGACGCCGGCCTGGAGTGGCCGACGACCATCGACGAGTACACCGAGCTGCTTCGGGTGCTGAAGGCCAAGTATCCGGACCACTATCCGCTGTTCACGCGCGGCCAGGGCGGCATCTTCACCGACGTCTTCTACAACACGTGGCGCACCACGGCGGGCGTGCACTTCGACGTCGATACCGATGAGCTGGTGTACGGCGCGGCGACGGACAAGATGCGGGAGCTGATCAAGTACTTCACCGGGATCTACGCCGAGGGGCTGATGGATGCGGAGTTCCTGACCAACACTCGCGAGCGGGAGAACGAGATCCTGTACGTGGCCAACACCGCCATCACCACCCCGAACTGGGCCGGCAACGCCCCGGGGATGACCAACAACTCGCGCAGGGCCAACCCGGACGTCACCTGGACCTACTCGTTCGAGCCGTTGCTGGTGGCGCCGGGCGCCGAGGCGATCGTCAACCCGGAGACCCCGTTCTACCCATGGGGTCCGTTCCTGACCACCAATTCGGAAGGCGAGAAGCTTGACCGGCTGATCGCCTACCTGAACTGGATCATGGACGGCGAGGGCATGGTGGCGCGCTACTTCGGTGAAGAGGGCGTCGACTTCGAGTACCAGGACGGAAAGCCGGTCTACCTGCCACACATTCGCTCATCCGCCAACCCCAACGCTGAAACTCACACCTGGATGTTGGGCCTGGAGAACTATCCGATCTTCCACCCCGACCGCCCCAAGAGCGAAGGCGACCGGATCTATGGTGAGATGACCGCGTGGGCGGAGGGCAAGCCGTTCATCAGGAAGATCGCCTGGGGATTCAACGAGACCGAGGAGAAGGATCGCGCCGACGTGCAGACGGTGGTGGATGACACCTGGAAGCAGTACCGCGCCAAGTTCGTCCTTGGCGAGCTGGACGCGTCCGACGACGCCCACTGGCAGGGGTACCTGGACGCGCTGGACAACGCCGGCGTCGAACGCCTGCTGCAGCTCTACCAGGGAGCCTATGACCGCAACTATTGAGCCGCATTCGGCTTGAACGTTTCGCGACGGGCATCTCCAAGTTTGGAGATGCCCGTCCTGGTCATGAGGTGGTGGTGAGATGCGCAGCGCCGTAGCGCCCACCGAAGTCGCCGTGCAGGGCGCGGGCTCGCAGAGCGTCTGGCAGCGTCAGGCGCGCAAGATCCGCGCCTCCAAGTACCTGCTGCTGCTGGTGCTGCCGGGGTTCGTCTGGTACGTGATCTTCCAGTACATCCCCATGTACGGGGTCACCATCGCCTTCAAGGACTTCAGCCTCCGCCAGGGCGTCCTGGGCAGCCCGTGGGTCGGGTTCGACAGCTTCATACGGTTCTTCAACTACCCCCATTTCTGGGGGCTGATCCGCAACACGTTCCTGCTCAGCTTCTACACCATGCTGTTCGGCTTCCCGGCGCCGATCATCTTCGCGCTGGCGCTGAACGAGGTGGTCAACCGCACCTACCAGCGCACGGTGCAAACGGTCAGCTTCCTGCCCCACTTCATCGCCATGCCGGCGGTGGTGGGCATGCTGGTCCTGGCGCTATCCCCATCGACCGGGTTCGTGAACGCGATCCTGGTGGCGTTCGGGATCGAGCCAATCTACTTCATGATCAAGCCGCGCTGGTTCCGGCCGATCTACGTGATCTCCGACATCTGGCAGAACGTGGGCTGGGGGGCGATCATCTACCTGGCACAGCTCTCGCGGGTCGATCCGGAGTTGTACGAGTCGGCGACCGTGGACGGCGCTTCGCGCCTGCGCAAGATGTGGCACATCAGCCTGCCGGCGCTGACGCCGGTGATCTCGATCCTGCTCATCCTGCGCATCGGCGCACTGCTCTCGGTCGGCGGCGAGAAGGTGCTGCTGATGTACAATGACCTCACGCTCGAGACCGCCGACGTGATTTGGACGTACGTCTACCGGCGCGGTCTGCTGCGCCAGGAGTTCAGCTATGGCGCGGCCGTGGGGCTGTTCAACTCCGTGGTCAGCCTGGTACTGGTGGTGTTGGCCAACACGGCGGCCAAGCGGTTCACCGGTTATCGGCTCTGGTAGCATGACTCGCGACGTTTCGGTCTCCGGCCGGCTGAGCGGAGTGGCGGTGCACCTTCTGGTGCTGCTGGTGCTCCTGACCACGCTCTATCCGGTGCTGCACATAGCCAGCGTCTCGTTCAGCGACGACGTGTCGGTGATGGGCAACCGGGTGACCTTTTTCCCCATAAACTTCAACCTGCGCGCCTACCAGCTCATCTTCTCCTCGCCGCTGATTCCCAACTCATTCAAGAACGCCGTGCTCTACACCGTGGTCGGCACGGTCGTGAACATGCTGCTGACCACCACCATGGCCTACGCCCTCTCGAACCGTCGGCTGGCGTTCCGGGGCCCGATCACCGCCATGGTGATCGTCACCTACTTCTTCAGCGGAGGGCTGATTCCTACCTTCCTGCTGGTGCGCGGCCTGGGCATGTACAACACCATCTGGGCGCTGGCCGTGCCCACTGCCATCGCCACCTGGAACCTGATCATCATGCGCACCTTCTTCCAGACCCTGCCGCAGGAGCTGGAGGATTCGGCGGTCGTGGACGGCGCCAACGACATCACGGTGTTCGTCAGGATCATGCTGCCGATCTCCAAGGCCGCGGTGGCTACCATCACCCTGTTCTACCTGGTGAGCCACTGGAACTCGTGGTTTCCGGCGGTGGTCTATCTCAGCGATGCGGAGCGCTATCCGCTGCAGGTGATCCTGCGCCAGATCGTGATCCAGAACCAGATGACCGAGGCGCTGCTGGAGCGCGGCGAGATGGCGGCGGCGCGGGCCATGGACGAGCAGGAGCTGAGCGACCAGCTCATCGCGTCGGTGGACCGCATCAAGTTCGCCACCCTGTTCGCGTCCATCGTGCCGATGCTGATCATCTACCCGTTCATCCAGCGCTACTTCGTGCGCGGCCTGATGATCGGCTCCCTCAAGGGCTGAGCCGGCGCCCGGCAAGCTCGACACCGACGCTCTGGTCTCCCACGGGCTTCGCTCGCGGGCTTGAGGGGAGGTATCCTGAGGCATTCTTCGCGGGAGGTTGGAGCGATGAGACGGAACGCGAGAACGTTGTGCTGTGGTGTATCCGCACTTCTGGTCGTGGTAGCCGTTACGGGACTGGCGGACGACGCCGACTTTGCCGCGCTTCGCGAGGCAGCCGAGCGGGGGAATCCCGTAGCTCAACTCAGGCTCGCCTGGCTCATCGATCCCGGTCTGACGACGCTCCTCTCCGGTCTGCCCGCGCCTGAGGATGCCGACCCCGAGGCCTACGCCGAAGCCGCGAAGTGGTATCGCCTCGCGGCCGAGCAGGGCGAGCCGGGCGCCCAGCGCGCTCTCGGCAGGCTGTATCTCCGCGGCAACGGCGTTGAGCAGAACGTCTGCGAGTCCGCCAGATGGTACCACCGGGCTGCGGTGCAAGGGGACAGTCATGCCCAGCACCGGCTTGGCGAGCTGTACGCGACGGGCGGTGCTCTGCAGGACTACACCGCGGCGGCGTGGTGGTATCGGCGGGCAGCCGAACAAGGGCACACGGGGGCGCAGTTGCGGCTCGGTCAGTTGTACCGGGACGGCAAGGGCGTGCCGCAGGACTACGTTGCCGCGTACCGATGGATCCATCTTGCGGCCCTCGATAGCTGCGAGCCGTCGGACATCGATCTGCCGTCGGGTGTCACGGTACACCGTCTCTGCACGGCGCACGCCGAGCGCGACCGACTCGCCCAACTGATGCCCAAGGAGCAGATCGCAGCAGCTCGCCGCGCCGCCCGCGATTGGCACGCGACGAACCAGCGATCTCCCGGTGAGTGGTACAGGGCGAACCGGGATGCGCCCGTCTGGCGGTCCGAGGTCGCCTGCCAGCGGACTACCGAGGTGGCAAGCGCGGACTCCTGAGTCTAAGCGACGCCCTCCCGCGGCTTGTCCGGAGGCTGGTTGCGGCTGCTCCAGAACATGCCTTCGATGATCCCCTCTATCTTCGACAGCCGGTCCCCGATGTCGACCATGCGCGCGGACAGTTCCTTGAATCCGGCCCTCATCTCTGCCCTGATGGTGGCATCGGTGGCGTTCATTTCCTCTCGAAGGGCATGGTTGCCTGCCTTTATCTCCTCTCGGAGGGAGTGGTTGCCTGCTTTCATCTCCTCTCGAAGGGCATGGTTGCCTGCCTGCATCTCCTCTCGGAGGGAGCGGTTGCCTGCCTTTATTTCCTCTCGTAGGGCATGGTCGCCTGTTTTCATCTCCTCTCGGAGAGCATGATTGCTTGCCTTGATCTCGTCCCGGAGGGAACGGTCAGTTGCCCTGATCTCCGCCCGGAGCTCGGTGCGCATGTCGCGCATCTCCTGGCGGAGCCCGCGCATCGAAGCGAGCAGGGCGGTGCCGAGGGCGATCGACGCTGCGATGATCCCGATCAGTTCCGTGCTCACGTACACCTCTTCGGACGCCCTCGTTTTCCGCGAGTATCCTACCGGTCGACCGGCTGGGTGTCCCGCGAGGTCGGGGTGACGGACGCCATCTTGTCCATGACAACGGAGCGAGTGTCGCTGCCGCTTCAAGGAATCGGTTCGGATGCGCGTTCTCACTCGGGGAAGATCTGCCACTCCGGGGCGTTCAGGTCCACCTCGCGCTCCGAGCGGGCACTGGCATAGGCCCCCTGCACGACCGCCACGTCAACGGCCGACTCCCAGCCGGCCGGGCCCAGCGGCGTCCCGCCCTCCAGGCGGCGCAGCAGGTCGCGGTAGACCGGCTCGTAGGGGTTCCCGCCGCCGGCCAGCGCCTCCTCGTGCTCGGCGCCGTCGCACGTCACCAGCCGCCAGCGCTCGTCGTCGAAGGTCACCATCCCTTCCTCGAAGGCGTAGTGGGCATCCAGGTGCCACCACGCCGGGCGCGGCACGTAGCCGAGCTCCTCGTAGTGCATGGCGCCGCCCGCCCGGTAGCGGACCAGCGCCGAGGTGCAGGCCTCCACCGGGTGCTCGGCCACGTCGGAGACCGACGCGCTCACCGTGACGGGCTCGAGCCCCGGAAGGCAGGCGCGCGTCTGCGCCAGCCGGTGCAGACCGACGTTCGCGAACATGCCTCCGCCGCTGGTGGCCGGATCGAGGAACCAGGCCGGGCGTCCCTCGTGGAAATAGAAGCGCGCGTTGTGATGGACCCCGCTGAGAAAGCGGCCGAGCTTCCCGTTCCGGAACCTCTCCCCGGTGACCAGCGCTCCCGGGTGGTAGGCGGCGGTATCGGTCACCGCAAGGATGCGCGCGTTGCGGCGCACCGCTTGCAGCATGGCCCGGCACTGCTCCACCGACACTGCCAGCGGCTTCTCCACCAGCACGTGGCAGCCGGCCTGAAGGGCAGCCACCGCCACCTCGCAATGCAGGTGGTGGGGCAGGGCCACCACCGCCACGTCCGCCCCGGCTGCCAGCAGGTCGCGGTAGTCCCGGTAACCGGCAACCCCGTACTCCGCGGCGCGGCTCCCCCGGGCGCGCTCGTCCCGGTCGCACACCGCCGCCAGCCGCAGCCCGTCCTGCGCGGCGATGGCCGGCAGGTGGGCCCGCGCAATGGCGCCCAGGCCGATGAACGCGACCGTGTAGCTCATGCGCGCCCCAGCGTACCGCGCCGGGATGCCGGCCCGCTGCCGGCCGGCGCGACATCGCTGCGCCGCCGTGGCCGGCGACGAGCTCCGTGATACGCTGCGCGCCCATGCGAATCACCAACGTCAAGGTCGATCTGTTCGCGTGGAACAGCGAGGTGTGGACGACCGGCGGCGCCACGTTCGGCGGCGCCACGCAGCTCGGCGTGGTAAGCGTGGAGACCGACGCCGGCATCACCGGTAACGCGTTTCTGGGCAGCTCCCACCTGAGCGGCCATCACCTGGCAGGGCCGCTCGTCGATTACCTCAAGCCGGCCGTCATGGGCCAGGACCCGCAGGACATCGGCCGGCTGTGGCAGCAACTCTGGAAGAAGAACCGCCAGGTGTCGATCCAGTCGATCGGCGCGATCGACGTCTGCCTGTGGGACATCAACGGCAAGGCCGCAGGCCTGCCCATTCACCGCCTGCTCGGCACGTGCAAGGACGCGGTCCCGGCGTATTCCAGCACCGCCTTCCACGAGACCGTGGACGACTACGTCGAGGAGGCGCTGCGCTTCAAGGAGATGGGCTGGACGGCGCACAAGATCCATCCGCACGGGGAGCCGGCCGCCGACGTCGAGATCTGCCGCGCCGTGCGCGAGGCGCTCGGAGACGACTTCATCCTGATGCTCGACGCGATGTGGGCTTTTCAGTATGCCGACGCGCTGCGCATCGGGCGCGCCATCGAGGAGCTCGGCTACTACTGGTACGAGGACCCGCTCGCCGAGGAGGACGTCTACAACTACGTGGACCTGGGGCAGAAGCTCGACATCCCGATCATGTGCACGGAGTACGCTCCCGGCCGGTTTCCCGCCATGAACGCCTGGATCACGCAGCGGGCCACCGACATCCTCCGCGGCGACGTCGCCGTGACCGGCGGCATCACGCCGCTCGTTCGCCAGTGCCACCTGGCGGAGGGCTTCGCCATGCGCTGCGAGATCCACCACGGCGGCAACAGCCTCAACAACGTCGCCAACCTGCACGTGACCATGGCCGTTCCCAACTGCGAGTTCTACGAGTTCTTCCCCTGTACCGGCGCGAACAGGTATGGCCTCGTCAGGGACATTGAGGTGGACTCCTCCGGCATCGTGCACGCGCCCGACGAGCCCGGACTCGGTTATCCGATCGACTGGGACCTGGTGAAACGGGACCACATCGCCACTGTCGAGTAGCCACGTCGAGCGGCCCGCCGGATCACACGGCTCGGTTGTCGTCGGCGTAGGCGACGTTGCCGTCGACGCCGTGCAGGGTGCCGAGCTGCCAGACGCCCCGGAACAGGCTGCGGCGCTCAGGCGGCATGGTCTCCGCGAACTCCGGTGACCAGGCCAGCTCGTCGCCGGTGGCCATCAGGTGCCACTGCGCCCACACCGAGTTGTAGCAGTTGAAGATCGCGCAGCGGGGGTTGTCCGGGTTGGTCCAGTCCTCGGAGGCGTGCAGCAGGCTCTCGGTGAAGATCAGCGCGGAGCCGGGCGGGCAGCCATAGGTGTCCATCATCGCGCGCAGCCTCGGTTCCCAGGGTGAGCCTGCGGTGTCCGGCTGGTACGGATCGGGTCCGCCGTAGGGGAAGTTGGCCTTGTGGGAGCCGGACAGAAACGAGGTGCCTCCGGTTCCGGCCTTCACTTCCTCCAACTCCCAGACGACCCTGGTAAGGCCGGAGAAGATGCGGTTGCCGGCGACCTGGTAGCGCATCGGGTTGGCGTGCTGCGGCGGGCGCACCACGTGTGGCATCTCCGTGCCGCCGAGGTCCTCCTTCTTCCAGCCGGCGTGCCGGACCGTCACGAACGAGCCTTCGCAGCGGAAGGGGTAGGAGTCCTCGCGGTCGTAGTGCGGCTCGGACAGCAACTCGGCCAGGATGCCGGTGATGGCCGGGTGGTCGAGCAGCTCCTGCACGGCGCCCAGGTAGCCGTGCGCGATGCCCGAGTAGCACTGCTCCTTCAGCGGCGCGATCTCCTCCTCGGAAAGGACCGCGGGCAAGAGGATCCAGCCGCGCAGGTCGTAGAAGAACCGCTGCTCGTCCGTCATCGGCGTCCCGTACGTCATGCGGCGATGGTAGGCGTGTTTGCGTTCTCCCACAAACAAAGAGGCGCCGCCGCGGGGAAGCCGCGACGGCGCCGGAATTCGATGAAGGCGAAGCAGGCCTACATCCCGATGATGCGGTCGTGCTGCGCCTGCTTGATCTCGACGTAGCGCTCGGAGCCCATCGATTTCAGGGTGTTGACATAGTCATCCCACTCGGCGCTCAGGTCGGCGTCGCCAGTGATGAACTTGGTCATCATCTCGCCGACGTAGGTGTTGATGTCGGTCAACAGCGCGCCGAGCTCGGACGCCTCCTCGGCCGTGGGCATGAAGTTCGGCCAGATCGCTTCCGGCATGTGGTTCAGGTAGTCGGTGGGATCCATCCGGTAGACCTCCTCCTCCGGGGTGGAGGCGGTGAGGTCGTCGAGGATCTTCTGGCCTTCCATGGACAGCGTCAGGCCGTCCACCTGCGGCTCGAAGCCCCCGTACCAGCGCTCCAGGTGCTGGAATGCCCCGACCTGCAGGCCGTGCTCTTCGATGGACGCGGCGACGTCGCCGATGAACTCGTACGTCCCGTCCGCGCCCATCTGGAAGGTCTCTCCCTCCAGGCCTACGGCCGTGAACAGGTAGCCGGGCTCGCCGTACCAATAATCGACCCAGCGCATGGTCTCCACCGGATGCTCGTTCTCCCTGGTGATCATGAACGACCAGTTGCCGCGCACGTTGTGGTCCACCCAACTGATGACGTGGTCGCCGTGCGGGCCGACGAACTGCGAGACGCCGGTGAAGTGCTTCTGCGGCTCGACGCCGACGTAACCCGGGGTGACCCACGTGAACAGGCCAATGCGATTGTCGGCCGCGTCGGCCTGCCAGCGCGCGACGTCGACGCCGGAGAAGAACTCGGGATGGTAGTAGCCGGCTTCCCACCACTCGTTGAGCTGCGCCAGCATCTCCCGGTAGCGCTCGTCGGTCGGGATGAACCTGACCTTGCCGTCCGGGCCCTGGTCGATGTGGGCGCCCAGTCCGGGCAGACCCCGGTTGCCGAGGCCGTAGGCGCCGAAGAATGCCTGCCTCTGGATGAGCGTCGCGTTGCCGCTCTGATGGATCGGGTACTCGTCGTCGGCGTCACCGTTGCCGTTGGCGTCGTCGTTCTTGAACGCGGCGAGCACGGCCCCGAGCTCGTCGATCGTCCGCGGCACCTCCAATCCCAGGTTGTCCAGGTAGGTCTGGTTGACGTAGAAGCGGACCATCGCGCTGTTCTTCTTGTACGCCACGTACGGCAGCGAGTGGATCTTGCCGTCCGGCATGACCAGCGCCTGCTCGATCGACGGGTCCGCGGCGAAGGCCGCCTGAATGTTGGTGCCGTGCTCGGCGATCAGGTCGTCCAGGGCGATCAGGTTGCCCGCCAGCGAGTGGCTCACGAGCTGATCCTGGTTGAAGATCATCTGGTAGAACGCGTCGGGGAGCTGTTCGGCCGCAAGCCTGACCTGCAGGGTCTCGGCGAAGCCCGAGATCGGCCACTCCTCGAAGTTCACGGTGATGTTCGACAACTCCGCGAAACGCTTCCATGTCCACGTCTCACTGGCGGGGCCGCGGACTCCCGGCCAGCTCAGGCGCACCATGTCCAGGGTGATGGGCTCCTTGGAGAGCGGCAGCCCCATGGCGTCGCGCTCCACGTCGTCCGCGAAAGTCGCGCCTGCCGCGAGTGCGGCAAGCAGCAGAATGCTCAACAGCTTCCTCATGCTGTCCTCCGAAAGAAATGTGTGTCAGCGCTCGCTACGCGAGCCTGAGTGTTCAGCCCTTGACGGCCCCCAGGGTGATGCCGCGTTCGAACGCCTTCCGCATGAACGGAAAGATGATCAGGAGCGGCGCCGAGGATACGACCATCGATACGTACTTGATCCCCTCGCGGATTCTGATCTGCAGGTCGTAGTCGATGCGGTCCGACAGCATGGTGGCGACCGTCACCGAGTCGGCGGCGATGAGAATTTCCCGAAGTATCAGTTGCAGGGGGAACTTATCCCGAGAGGTGAGAAAGATCAACGCCTGGACGTACGAGTTCCAGTGCCCGATCCCGTAGCTCAGCGCAAGAAACGTCACCAGCGGCGTCGACACCGGCAGGACGACCCTGAGCAGAAGCTGAAAGTTGCTGCACCCGTCGATGCGTCCCGCCTCCTGCATCTCGTTCGGGACGGCGGTCTCGAAGAAGGAGCGGGCGATGATGATCATGAAGGCGTTCACGGCGTTGGGAGCGACCATCGCCCAGAACGTGTCCAGCATCCCCAGGCGGCGCACCACCAGGTAGGTCGGGATCAATCCGCCGGACAGGTACAGGGTGACGACCAGTATCTTCAGGATGGTCTTGCGGCCGCGCAGGTCCTTGCGCGACAGCGGGTAGGCGGCGAGCACGGTCAAGAGCACGTTCAGCGTGACGCCGCCGATCATGTAGATCATGCTGTTGCGGAACCCGCTCCAGATCACCGGCGTGGTCAGGATGCGGTCGTATGCGTCGAAGGTTAGGCCCTTCGGCCACAGCACCATCGGCTCTCTCAGCAGCTCCTTGATATCGCTGAACGAGGCGACGAAGACGTACCACAGCGGATAGATGATGACGAGCAGAAACAGGCCGATCAGGGTGACGTTCACGACGTCGAAGAGCCGCTCCGACCGCGTGCGGGCAAAGGCGTGCAGGCGGTTTTGGGGCGTCATCCCCACAGACTCACGCCGCGGACGCGCTTGGAGACGGTGTTCGCCGCGACCAGGAACAGTATGTTGATGGCCATGTTGAAGATCGAGATCGCCGTGGAATAGCTGAACTGGGCCTGCAGCAGTCCGGCCTTGTACACGTACGTCGAGATCACCTCCGAAGCCTCCAGGTTGAGATCGTTCTGCAGCAGGAGCACCTTCTCGAATGCGAGCGTCATGATGTTGCCGATCTGCAGGATCAGCAGCATGACGATGATCGGCGAGATCGACGGAAGCGTGATGTGCCACATCCGGCGCACCTTGCGCGCCCCGTCGATCACCGCGGCCTCGTAGTAGGAATCGGGGATGGTGGCCATCGCCGCCGTGTAGATGATCGTCGAGAACCCGACCCTCTGCCAGATCGAGGACCATACGTACACGTGCCAGAAGTACTCGGGCTCGGCCAGGTAGTGGCGTGGCTCCAGCCCCAGCGCCCCGAGTAGTGCGTTGACGATGCCGGCACTGGGCGAGAGGAAGTTCACGATCATTCCGGCGACGACCATCACGGAGAGGAAGGTCGGCGCGTACGAGGTAATCTGCGCGATGTTTCTGAACCGGAGCGAACGCAGCTCGTTGAACATGAGCGCCAGCACGATCGATGCCGGGAAGCCGACGACGAGCTCGTAGAGGTTGATGCCGATGGTGTTCTTGAGGGTCCGGAACAGGTAGAACGATCCGAAATAGCGGGCGAAGTGCTTCAATCCCACCCAGGGGCTGCCCCAGAATCCTCCGGAGACGGTGAAGTCCCGGAAGCCGATCTGGATGCCGTACAGCGGCCACAGCCAGAAGATCACGTAGAACAGGAAGACCGGGGCGAGCATCAGGTAGAGATCCGCGTTGCCGCGGATTCCGCGGGACTTCACAAGACTCACGTCCCCGCGGGTGTCTCGCGCAACATCAGGTGCCGGAACACCGGCGCGATCGGATCACCCATCTCCAGCATGGCCGCGTACATGCGCTCGCGCGCGTGGCGGACCCGGCCTGCATCGGCGCGACGAGGCGCGAGATTGGTCAGTTCGTGCGGATCGGCCGCCAGGTCGTACAGCTCGTCCTGCATGCCGGCGTTGAAGACGTACTTGCTGTCGTCGAAGCGGAGCATGCGCTGGTCCAGGAGCACGTCCTGCCCGGTCCCGGAGCCTTCCGCGAGCAGACAGTCCCGCCAGGGAGCGTCGGGTGATTCGATCACCGGCACCAGCGAGCGGCCGTCCCGCTCGGCGGTGGAGCGGCTCACGCCGGCGATTTCCAGCACCGTCGCGTGTAGGTCGCACAGGGAAACGAGGTTGCAGCGCCTGCCGCCGTGCGTGTGGCCGGCCGGCTTGATCAGGTACGGGATCTTCATGATCTCCTCGTACATGTGGATCGCCTTGTTCTCCAGCCCGGCGTGGCACCCGTGCGAATCGCCGTGGTCGGCGACGAAGATGATGGTCGTCTCGTCGTACAGGCCGGTGTCCCGGAGGTAGGCGATGAGCCGGCCGATCTGCTCGTCGATGCTCGACATGAACCCGTAGTAGTGCCTGATCGCGGTCGCGAAGAACTCCCACGGCTGGTCGAAGCGGCGCCACACGTCGTGGATGCCGGGCTTGTCGATGAGGGGATCGGCGTAGTTCGGCCAGGGCGGAATGGCCAGCTCCCGATACGCGTCGAGGTGCCGGGTGGGAGCGTAGAACGGCTCGTGCGGGCCCCAGAAGTTGAGCTGGAAGTAGAACGGCCGGTCGCTTGACCGGAAGCGCTCCAGGTGCCGGATCGCGCGTTCGACGAGAAAGAACTCGTTGGTCGACTCCACGGGCGAGGTGACCTCTCCCCAGTGCGTGTGATTCGGATGCGTGTGCTCCCGGGGTTTCTGCTCGACGACGAATTCGAGCCCGTTGGATCGCAGGTACTCCTGGAACAGCGGGTAGTCGTAACCGCCACCGCCGTGTCCGGGGAAATCGTCACCGATGAAGCCTCGGGTCGTCGGGAGCGCGTTGCCCCCGGTGAAGTACCAGTCCGGAAACGGGGCCGTGTCGGTCCCCGGCTCGGTCCGGTCGAAGCCGAGGTGCCACTTGCCGGTGTACCCGCAGCGGTAGCCGGCCGCGGCCAGGCGGCGGCTCAGGAGCTCCGGAGTGTCGGGCAGGTCGTGGACGCGGCATCCGTAGCCGCGCGTGTTCGTCTGGATGCCGTGGTGCGATGGCTGCAGCCCGGTCATCAGGCTCGCGCGGGCCGGCGAGCACACCGCGCAGTTGGTGTAACCGTTGTCGAACACGATGGCGTCGCGGGCGAAGCGGTCGAGGTGCGGGGTCCGGCAGAGGCCGTCGGGGTCGTAGCAGGAGAGCGTGTCCGCCCGCTGCTGGTCGGTGAGGATGACGAGGATGTTCTTGCCGTGCACGACTCGATCGATACGCGGATGCGGCGAGAGGGAGCGTCAGGCGGCCCCGGCCGCTGCCCGTTCGCGGGTGGCCGCCGTGGGCACTTCCGGGGCGAACTGGTAGTCGGGCTCGCGTTTCTGCCGCTTGAGGATCCCGTCGATCTGCGTCCACGTTTCCCGCAAGCCCCGCGTGCAGTGCGGCATGTCGTGGCGGATCAGCCGGTGCAGCCGGCCGAGCCGGTAGCACGGCACGGCGGCGTACATGTGGTGCTCGGTGTGGTAGTTCATGTGCCAGTACAGGAACTGCAGCACCGGGCTCAGGTAGATCGTGCGGCAGCACACCCGGAAGTCCGTGACCTCGTCCGTGAGGCCGATGTGCTGCGCCTCGTTGCAGAGCCGTTGCAGCCAGCCGCCGAACGCGCGCGGAAAGGTGATCACCAGCGGCACGACCCACAGGCCGTGCGCGAGTGCCGCGGCGGCGATGGCGAGGTGCCCGAGCAGCACGATGCGGTCCCAGTTACGCCGCAGCCGGCGCAACTCGGGCTCGCTCGGCGGGAACAGGTCCGCGATCCAGGACCCTTCCGGGCCGACGTATCCCAACGCGGTGCGCGCGTAGCCGTGCAGCGCCGTGGGAATGTAGCGCAGGTCGACGATCCCCCACTTCCAGATGCCCTTGAGATCGAAGCTGCGCGGGAACTCGACCTCGCGGTCGGCCGGCGGGTGCAGCGTGTACTTGTGGTGTGCGGTGTGGCTTGCCCAGAACACGTGATGGTTGTACCAGCCGAGGAACGCGTAGATCCGCAGAAACGCCCGGTTCAGCCACCGGGTCCGGAACACCGAGTCGTGGATCAGCTCGTGAAAACCGTTGACCAGAAAGTGCCAGAAGTGGCCGTTGACGAGCACCAGTACGGCCGTCACGTACCAGGGCCAGTGAAGGGAGGAGTAGATCGCCGCGCCCGACGTCGCCGCCAGCACGGCCAGGAAGCCAAGGGTCTGCGCGAACCCCAGCAGGTCGCTCCGTTGATTCAGCCTCTTCAGCTCGTTACGCGGGACCGGGCAACGGTACCAGGTGATTCGGTTACTCATGCGACGGCCCCATTATACCCGCGCCGGAGGAGAGGAACGCCATCGCGAACACGGGGAAGCGGCTATGATGCGCGGTCCCACCAGCGGTGGATGCTGTCGGCATTGCGCCGGGCCACGTCCTCACGCCGTCCGGCGCTCCAACCGCTCTCGATCACGGTGATCAGTCCGTCGTAGCCGTGCCGCCTGCAGGCGGACAGGATCGCCGGCCAGTCCTGCACGCCGCGCGCGTCCGGCAGCGCGTTGATCCAGCCCTGACCGTCGTGCACGAGGAACGGCGGCTCGTCCCCTGCGGCCTGTCGGAAGGAGTGCATGAGGACGTTGCGCATGTGCGGCAGCAGCGACGGAATGCATCCCAGGTAGTCCTCGCCCGCCATGTACAGGTGTGCGGAATCGTAGAGCAGGCCGTAATTGCGATGGGCGACCTGCGAGAGCAGGCGGCGAGTGCCGGCCACCGTCTGCAGGGCGCTGCCGACGTGGTTGTTGCCGGCCAGCATGACGCCGTATGCCTGCGCCCGCTCCGCGGCCTCGGGCAGCCACGCGGGATCCGAGCTGATCTTCAGCAGCCGGCAATCGAGGTCGGCGCAGAGTTCCAGGTAGCGGTCGAGGAACGCGTCGCGTTCGTCACCGCCGGCCGGCAGTCCGCGTGCGGTCAGGCAGGTCACGGTCAACCCCTCGCCACGGACGATGTCCGCAAGCTCCTGGCGGCGGGCCGGCGGGGCATCCGGCGCGATCTGGGTCCGGCGAAGCTCCACACCGCCGTATCCGGCCGACCGCGCGATCCGGCAGAACCGCGCGAACGACACGGACTGCGCCCGGTAGCGCTCCTCGAACAGGAACCCGCTCAGCGCCAGTAGCACGGGGCGCTACGCCAGTGCCGCGCGCACCTCTGCGCCGAGCCGCTTGTAGGCGGTGTCGTCGTGCGCGTGCCCGTAGCGCCATGCGCCCCGCCAGCCGGTCTCCCGCTGGATGCTCAGCAGGTCGACGCAGATCGTGAAGCCCGCTCCGTAGATGGCCAGCCCGAACGCGTCGCCCTGGGCGACGGCCGGGGCCATGTCCCACATCAGCCACGTCGGGATGCAGTGGTCGGGGTAGCTCGCCAGGCCCTCGTCTGCCTGCAGGTGGGTGTCGAGGATGAACGCGATCCGGTGCGCGGCGAGCTTCAGGATCTCCTCCCGGCGGTAGCCGGGCGCGTGGTCGTTCGCCGCCGCCAGGTCGTAGAACGCGTCGAACTCCTCGCACGGGAACAGGTTGTCGTCGTACGCGGGGTGGTACATCTTCGCCAGAACCGAGTCGATGAGCGTGTCGGCGCGCGGCACCGTCAGTCCCAGCGGCTCGAGCACGGCGATGATGATCTTGAAGGTGGTCTGGATGCCCCGGCCCCAGAAGCCGGTGTCCGGGTCTTGCCGTGAATACACCCAGCGCAGGCACTCCAGCAGCGGGTCGATCGGCGTGGTGCCGGCCAGGTGCCAGTCCGCGAGACGCTTGACCATGCGGCCGACCCAGCTCCAGTTCGGCTCGACGCTCTTGATCCAGGGCAGGACCCGCTCGGGCTCGTCCTGCTGCGGCCAGTCGGGCGGCGGCGGAATCTGCAACTGGTCGACGCCGTCCACGCCGTAACCGCGCAGGCAGCCGTGCGAGTACTGGTTCATCGCCTCCTTGTGGGCGGCGGTGGGCGGCCACGGCTCGGCCGCGTCGTCCCAGTTCGGCGGCTTGTAGGCGAGCAGCGCCGGGTCCTCGTAGCTGCCCGGCGCCACCTGCAGCGACTCGATCCACTCCCGTCCCAGCCGCTGCTGCTCGGCGTCGACCACGCGGTCCAGGAGGCCCGCCTCCTTGAGCTGCCCCAGGATGTAGTTGGTCGCGGCCACGTTCGCGTCGCGAACCGAATCGACCGCCCAGCGCATCCGGAACGGCGCGTGCCGGTCGCGTACCCGGTCGGCCCAGCGCACGAAGCCGTCGTTCGCCGCCGTGAGCCGTTCCACGGCTGCCGCTTTCAATCGCTCGAGGTCCTGTTCCAGAAATGACGTGTCCATCGCGCCGCCTCGGTCCTCCCGTCAGAGCGGATGATAGTCTCTGCCGGGTAGCATTATTGATCGATAGTAACTGTTCAGGCGTAGGGTAGGTTCGTTCGACAGATTTCGGCAACCGGTCGAG
>JAPPNY010000093.1 GCA_028818385.1 Spirochaetaceae bacterium | reverse complement strand
CTCAAAACCATCAATTCACGCCTGTTCAACAACTTGTGAGTTTACGGACAGGAACAAGCAGGCGGCGCAAGCCGCGGTGGCGGACCGAGCGCACGATCACAACGGGAGCGTACGGTAATACCGTTCACTCCGGCAAGCTGTTTCCTGCTTCGGATCGCGTTGCTCCCTGTACCGACAACGCTGTACAGCCTTGCAGGCGTTGCTGGCCGACATCTCAGTACCGGCAGCTTCAGATATGCACGCGCATCAGCGGAGCGTAAGATCGCGCCACATGGCTCGCACCCGCCGGCCGGTCCCGGACCTGCTCTACATCCACACCGACCAGCACAATCCGTTCGTCACCGGCTGCTACGGCGACGCCGTGGTCGACACGCCCCACCTGGACGCCCTGGCGGCGGCGGGCACGGTGTTCGACGCGGCGTACTGCACGTCCCCGATCTGCGTGCCGTCGCGGATGTCGATGCTCACCGGGCGCCACCCGCACCAGAACGGGGTGTGGACGAACGACCACATGCTGCCGTCCGACACGCCGACGATCGCGCACGCCATGGGGGCGGCCGGGCACCGTCCGGTGCTCATCGGCCGCATGCACTCGGTCGGTCCCGACCAGTTGCACGGCTACGTCGACCGGCTGGTCGGCGATCACGCCGCCAACTACAGCGGCGGGGTTGCGCACGACATGGGCGCGCTGGCCGGGACCGCCGGGCCGGAGCGGATCAGCCTGCGCCACGCCGGGGCGGGCCAGTCGCCGTACCAGGTGCACGACGAGTATGTGGCCGCGGCCACGGTCGACTGCCTCAACCGGATCGGGGTCAGGCGGCGGGCAGGCGAGGAGGCTCCGTTCTGCCTGAGCGTCGGCCTGATGCTGCCGCATCCGCCGTACGTGGCCCGCCGGCAGGACTTCGACCGCTACGCGGGGCGCCTGCCGCCGCCGCACCATCCGGAGCCGTTCTCGGAACGGCTCCATCCGTACCTCCGGGCGTGGCGCTCGGCCACGGGAATCGAAGCGGTCGGCGCCGCCGAGCAGGAGCGAGCCCGCGCCGCGTACTGGGGACTGGTGACGCGCGTGGACAAACTGGTCGGCCAGATGCTTGCCGCGCTCGACGCCAACGGCCTCCGGGACCGCTGCCTGGTGGTCTACACCTCCGACCACGGCGACATGGTCGGCGAGCACGGCCTGTGGTGGAAGCACGTCTTTTACGAGGAGTCGATCCGGGTGCCGCTCATCGTGTCCTGGCCGGGGGTGGTGGCCGGCGGGCAGCGCTGCGCGAACGTCGTCAGCGCGGTCGACGTGGCCGCCACGCTGGTGGACGCGATGGACGGGCCGCAGCTGCCCGGCTCGCCGGGGCGCAGCGTGCTCCCGTTGATCCGGGAGGAGAGCGCCGGTCGGGCGCCCTCCGAGGCGTGGACGGACGAGGCGTTCGCCGAGTACTGCGCCGACCGCTACGTTCCGTCCGAGCCGGTCTTCCAGCGCATGGTGCGCAGCGGGCGCTGGAAGCTCGTCTACTACCACGGCGATCGGCCGCAGCTCTTCGACCTGCACGACGATCCGCACGAGCTGCGCGACCGCGCCGGTGACCCGGCGTGCGCGGACATCCGCGCCGCCCTGACGCAGCGCGTCATGGACGGCTGGGACCCCGAGGCGATCGCCCGCCGGCTCGATGCCAGGGAGGCCGACAACCGCCTCATCGAAGCGTGGGCGCGCTCGACGCGGCCCGCCGATACCCATCGCTGGCAGCTTCTGCCGTCGATGGCCAGACTCGAAGCGCCCGATTCAGGAGACTGACCATGAAACGATTCACCGTCTCGCGCGACGACCGCTACCACGAGGCGTGGCCCAGCGTCTGCATCGCCGCCAACGGCACGCTCGTGTGCTCCTACGCCGAAGCCGACCGGCACGGCGGCGGCGCCGTGCCCGGCGTCGTGGTGCGACTGAGCCAGGACGAGGGCGCCACCTGGTCGGAGCCGGTCGTGGTGGACACCCTGATGGACCGGCCCGACTGCGGGTACACGATGTGCCGGTCGGTCATCCGCCTGCAGGACGACTCGCTGCTGCTCGGCTGCGACTGGAACAAGACCGACACGCTGCGCGGCCCGTCCGAGCGGTGGTACGCGCACCGCGGCATGCCCTGGGACTGGAGCTTCGACCCGGCCAACGGCCTGCTCCGGGAGGCGTGGCTGTACCGCAGCACCGATCACGGACTGACCTGGACGGGACCCGAGCGCACCGGCTGCATGACCGCCAGCCTCAACCTGAAACAGGTGAGCGACGGCACCGTCTTCCTGTCCGGGACGCACTTCCACGTAGCCGGATTGGAAGAGGCGCAGGTGCTGTACCGCTCGGAGGACGGAGGCCGGACCTGGTCGGACGCGATCCCGGTGATCGCGGACCGGCGGTTCCTCGCCGCCGAGGGGGACATCGTGGAGATGCCCGGAGGCGAGCTGGTCATGTACATCCGCAGCGACGACAACCCCGCCCGCACCGGCATGAAGGCCATCTCCCGCGACGGGGGCAGCACCTGGGAGGGTCCGTACGCTGCCGGCTACTGGCCGATCGCCGGTCGCGTCAACGCCGGCGTGCTGTCCAGCGGCGAGGCGCTGGTCGTGCACCGCGTCGGCGGATTCGAGCCCCAGCACTGGTTCGGCTTCTTCGTCGAGTCGCCCGGCACGGCCCTCGCTCCCGCGCCCAATCGGCCGGAAGCCCGGATGAACCCGCCCGCCGACCACTGGGGGATGATCGACAACGACACCAGTCCCCACGCCGACCACGGCTACGGCGACTGGGTGGAGCTGCCGGGCGGCGACGTCTACGCGGTCAACTACATCGTGGACACGGCGCCCGAGGACCGGCCGCAGATTCGCGGCTACCGCCTGCGCCGTGACGAGCTGCTGGCCCCGTCGAGGAACCTCACCATCGACTTCGCGCCGCCCGAGTACCGCCGCGGCAAGCTGGCGGGACAGGCCGGCTGGGTGCGGCAGATCCCGGAGCTGTGGCGCACGACCGAGTGGCTGGAGCAGGTGGACTACGGGCCGCTCGGCAACAACGTCGTGATCGACGGCGAGCGCATGACGGGATCGCGCAACATCGGCGGCCTGGAGGAGGTGGTGCGGCGCGACGTCGGGCCCTACGACCTGGAGCGGGAGGTCGTCGAGCTGACCGTCACGCACCGGGGCCGGCAGCGGGTGGGCATCCTGCGACTGGACGACCAGGACGCCGACACGATCGTCGAGCTGCGCGCCGACTCCGTGTACGGCGAGCTGTGGGCGAGGGACAACCGCAGCGTGCCCTACCTGTCCGGAATCGAGGTCGGCGACGAGTGGTGGCGCACCACCATTCGCCTGGCCGGGGGGCGTGTGGAGGTAGCGTCGCGGCGCAGGGACGCGGACGCCGGAGCCGGCGGCGAACCCTGGGCCACGGTGGTGCCCGACGAAACCTATCGGCACCACTCCGCGCTGGCCGCGATCGTCGTGGCGCTCGGCGACGCCGGCGGCTTCTACGTCGACGACATCGCGATCGAGGTTGAGGACATCGCGATCGAGGTCGGCAGCGACGGCACGACGTCGCAGGGAGGCGCGGGATGAGTCCGGGACGGCGGAACGCCGTGGAAGATCACACCGGATCGAAGGTCATCGTCACCGGCGCGTGCGGCGGCATCGGCGAGGCGATCGCGCGCGCTTTCGCCGGCGCCGGTGCGGCGGTCACGGTGGCCGACGTCCGTGCCGCAGAGCTGGCCGAGCTGGCCTCGGCCCTCACGGGGCAGGGCGCGACGGTGTACCACGGCCGGGTCGACGTGACCGACGACGCGGCGGGTCAGGCGTTCTGCGCGTCGGCCGCGGGCGCCCTCGGCGGGGTCGATCACCTGGTCAACACCGTGGGCGTCGTCGACAACATGGGCGACGTCGTGGACCTGACGCCCGAGGTCTGGGAGCGGACGCTGAGCGTCAACCTCACGTCGGCGTACCTGCTGGCGCGCCACGCCGTTCCCTTCATGATCGAGTCCGGCGGCGGGTCGATCGTCAACATTTCGTCCGTCTCCGGCATGGCCAACCAGGCACGCGCCATGGCCTATTCGGTGACCAAGGCGGGCATGATCGCGCTCACCCGGAGCGAGGCCATCGACCTGGCCCGGCACGGCATCCGTGCGAACGCGATCTGTCCCGGCTCCGTGGAGACGCCCCTGGTGGAGCAGGCCATTCACCTCATGGCCTCAGAAACGGACCGTTCGTACCAGGAGACCCGCCGCGACTGGGAGTCGCAATACCCGACCGGCCGCTTCTCGCGGCCCGAGGAAGTGGCCGAGCTCACGCTCTTCCTGTGCTCCGCGCGCGCCGGCAACGTCACCGGCGGCAGCTTCGTGATCGACGGCGGCCTGACGGCGCTCCTGCCGGAGCGCTGATCCGCGCGGCGCGGTGAGCGACGGCGACGCGTGCAGGTCCGAGCGGCGGGAAGCTGAGCGGCGTACGCTGCAGGGCCAGGTGGCGGTCGTCACCGGCGCCGCCGGCGCGATCGGGCGGGCCGTCGCCGGGCTGTTCGCCGGCGCCGGCGCCCGCGTGGTGCTGGGCGACCGGCGCGGCG
>JAPPNY010000241.1:28000-45724 GCA_028818385.1 Spirochaetaceae bacterium | reverse complement strand
CCGCTGATCGAGGGTTCCGCCCCGACCAACGGACCCGAGCGTGGGATCGTCCTGCTATCCCGATCGCGACTCATTGCGCCAGATGATCCAGACGCGGCACGCTGCCATGGAGATCCTGCGCCTGCATCCCCCGGCGCCCGTCCTCGCCCGTACGTCCGTAGCCGCGTTTCGGTTCGGGGGCTACGAGATACCCAAGGACGAGTACTGCATGATCGCCAACACGGTGACCCATCACCTGCCGGAATACTTTCCCGAGCCCGAACGCTTCGACATCGACCGCTACGCCGCGCACCGCAAGGAGCACATGCAGCCCAACGTGTACTGCCCGTATGGGCTGGGCTCGCACACCTGCCTTGGGGCGACCACCGCGGACCTCCTGTACCTGATCGTATCGGCCGTGCTGTTCCGCCACTACCACGTGGAGATGCAGCCGCCGGACCAGGAACTGCACGTCGTGATGAATCCGCTGCCCAGCCCGGACGACCGGTTCCGGATCACGATCACCGGGGAGCGCCGTCCGCCGCCGCGGCCGCAGGAGCATCAGGCGGCGGGCTGACCGGCCTCCCCGCCGTTCAACCTCCCCCGTAGCAGCTCTCGAAGCTCTCGGACAGATCCGGCAACGGCGCCTCCAGTAACGGCCACGACGCCAGGTCCGGTTCGCCCGCGTCCGGCGCGCCCGCGAGCCGCTGCCGCAGGTCGACGACCGTGGCATGGCGGCGCTGCACCGTCGCCTGCGTGGCGCGGCGCTTCATGCCCAACGGCGGCTGTGAATCGCTCACGAACTGCTGCACGATGTCGACCGCTCCCGCGGTGTCGGCCGGGGTGATCGTCCACCGCGAACGCAGGCAGCGCAGGCGGGTTCCTTCCAGGTCGGTGGCCAGGTCGTCGTCGCCCACCACGTCGAGGACCACTCCGCCGTCGCCGAGGCGCCACCAGGCTCGCCGAGTTACGGACACGCGGAGCCGGAACCCCTCCCCGGTGGCCGCGTGCACCACCGACTCGTGTCCGGGGGCGCCACCATCGTCGCGCTCCTTATCCGTCAGCAGCAGGCCGACCACCGCGCCGACCGTTCCGGCCGCCGTGGTGCCGGTCTGCACCAGGCTGTAGCCGGTTCTCCCGATCGGGCAGGTCTCGACCGTTACGTCGTCCTGGTTCAGCGCCGTCTTGCATTCCGCGGACGCCGCCACCGGAATCGCCAGCAGCACAGCGACGATCATCGACCCCAGCACGCCTCTGATTCTCATGGTCCCTGCTCCGGCCCCCGTAACGCGGGTTCTCGCGCGATCATACCGCGGATGGGTTCCGTGAGGATCGCCCGGACGGACGCCCGACCTTGACGCGGTTCCGTGCGCGCCTTGGTATACTTTCGCGCATGGCCAAGATCTACCCTCCCGAGCAGAGCCGCTTCCCGATCGACCGGGCGCACATCCGGTCGATCGACGAGTACCGCAACCGCTACCGGCGCTCCATCGCGGACCCGGAGAGCTTCTGGGCGGAGGTAGCCGACCGCATCACCTGGACCCGCCGGTGGGAAAACGTCCGCCAGTACGACTTCGTCAACGCCAACATCCGCTGGTTCGAGGGCGCCACCCTCAACGCCTGCTACAACTGCCTCGACCGCCACGTGGAGGCCGGTCACGGCGATCAGACGGCGATCATCTGGGAAGGCAACGATCCGGGTGACGACCGGCGCTACACGTTCAGCGAGCTGCTGGCCGAGGTGGGCCGCTTCGGCAACGTGCTCAAGGCCAACGGCATCGGCAAGGGCGACCGCGTCTGCATCTACCTGCAGATGGTCCCGGAGCTGGCGATCGCGATGCTGGCCTGCGCGCGCATCGGCGCCGTGCATTCCATCGTGTTCGGCGCCTTCTCCGCCGAGTCGCTGCGCGACCGCATCAACGACTCGCAGTGCAAGGCGCTGGTCACGCAGGACACTGCGGTACGCGGCCCGCGCAGCGGCCTGCCGATGAAGGCCAACGCCGACGCGGCCGTCGCCGAGACGCCGTCGATCGAGCGCGTGTTCGTGGTGCGCCGTACCGGCGACGAGGTGCCGATGGCGGCCGGCCGGGACGTCTGGTGGCACGAGGAGATGGCCGGCGCCTCCGCCGAGTGCTCGCCTGAGGAGATGGGCGCCGAGGACCCGCTGTTCATCCTCTACACCTCGGGGTCGACCGGCAAGCCCAAGGGCGTGCTGCACACCACCGGCGGCTACCTGGTCTACACCTCGTTCACCCACCAGATGATCTTCGACTACCACCCGGGCGACATCTACTGGTGCACGGCCGACATCGGCTGGATCACCGGCCACTCCTACATCATCTACGGCCCGCTCTCCAACCGGGCGACCACGATCATGTTCGAGGGGGTGCCCAACCATCCGGACAACGGCCGCTTCTGGCAGGTGTGCGAGAAGCACCGGGTCAAGCAGTTCTACACCGCACCGACCGCCCTGCGCGCCCTGATGAAGGAGGGGAACACCTGGGTGGAGAAGTACGACCGCTCATCCGTGCAGTTGCTCGGCACCGTGGGCGAGCCGATCAAGGAGCCGGAATGGCGCTGGTACCATGACGTGGTGGGCGAGGGGCGCTGCCCGATCGTCGACACCTGGTGGCAGACCGAGACCGGCGGCATCCTGATCACGCCGCTGCCGGCGGTGACCCCGCTCAAGGCGGGCTCCGCCACGCTGCCGTTTTTCGGCATCGAGCCGGTGCTGCTCGACCAGGAAGGCAAGGAGGTCGAAGGCAATCCCGCGACCGGGGCGCTCTGCATCCGCGCGGCGTGGCCCGGGATCATGCGCACCGTCTACGGAGACCACGAACGGTTCCGGCAGACCTACTTCGACACCTTCCCCGGCTACTACATGACCGGCGACGGCGCGCGCCGTGACGAGGACGGCTACTACTGGATCACCGGCCGCATCGACGACGTGCTCAACGTCTCCGGCCACCGCATCGGCACGGCCGAGGTCGAGGGAGCCATCGGCCAGCACGAGGCCGTCGCGGAGGCCGCGGTGGTCGGCTACCCGCACGACATCAAGGGCCAGGGCATCTACGCCTACGTGACGCTGATGAGCGGCGAGGAGCCCTCTGAGGACGTCGAGAAGGGGATCGTCCGCGAGGTGCGCGCCCACATCGGGCCGCACGCCTCGCCCGACAAGATCCAGTTCGCGCCGTCGCTGCCCAAGACCCGCTCCGGCAAGATCATGCGCCGCATCCTGCGCAAGATCGCCGAGGGCGAGACCTCGCCCAGCGCGCTCGGCGACACCTCCACCCTGGCCGAGCCGAACGTGGTCGACGACCTGGTCGCCGGCCGGAAGTAGCGCTCTGGAGCTTCCGGAGCCGCTCTTGCACCCCGGTCGCTCAAGTCGATTTCAGGGTACGAGGACGGTGCGTCCGGCACCGCCGCTCGCCCGGGAAGGCTCTCGATGAGACTCCTTCACTACCTCGAGATTCAGAACTTCAAGCACTTCGGCGAGAGACAGCGCATCGAGCTCGATCACCCGGCCGTATTGATCGGGCCGAACAATTGCGGCAAGACGACCGCGATTCAAGCCATCGCTCTGTGGTCGCAAGCCGTCAAGACCTGGTACGGGGCCAAGGGACAGTCCAGGCCCAAAGAGCGGACCGCAACGTCGCTCAACCGCTTGAACATCGTCTCCGTTCCTGTTCAGCGCACTCGCTACTTCTGGCACAACACCGCTGTTCGTACGGGCAATCGCGAGATTCCGCTCGTGATCACCGCAGGCGTCCAGCATGAGAACGTTGTCGAGCCGGTGACCATGCGCTTCCGCAATCAAGGCGAGGATCTCGTCTACTGCACTCCGGATGAGACCACCCTCCAGAACCCCGAGGCGATCCGGACAGCGGCCGGCCTTGACGTCCATCTGCTCTATCCGATGTCGGGCCTGGAGACCGAAGAGCCGATTCTTCAGCCCGGACGTATCGACGTCTTGCTGGGACAGGGCCAGACCGCCCAGGTATTGCGCAATCTCTGTCTACTGGTCTTCCAGAAGTCTCGAGACGATTGGCAGCAGATCGTCCGCTTGATGAACAGGTTGTTCTCGGTCGAGCTCGGCGATCCCACCGAGACCGCACGGGGCAGCATAGACCTCTTCTACGGGCAACCCAGCGTCAGGGCGCCGCTGGAAGTGTCGGTCGCCGGCCGTGGGCTCCAGCAAGTCCTCCTGATCTTTGCCTACCTTTACTCCCATCGCAATGCCGTACTCCTGATCGACGAGCCTGATGCGCACCTGGAGATCCTGCGCCAGCGGCAGGTATATGTACTCCTACGGGAAATCGCCGCTGAGAACGACTCGCAGGTCGTCCTGGTCACCCACTCCGAGGTTGTGATGGACGAAGCGCTCGACCGCAACCTCACGCTACTGTTGGGCCAAGAAGCGGACGATCTGGCGGCCAAGCCCGAAATCCGCAATGCGCTCACGTACTTCGGTGCAGACCACTACATACGCGCCGTCCTTCATCGCTACGTCCTCTACGTGGAAGGGACGACTGATCTCGACATTCTGCGAGAGTTTGCCAGCAGGCTCAGCCACCCTGCGTCCACACGGTGGGATGACCGCATCAATGCGTTCTACGTAAACAACAGCCACCCTCAGCCCGACCTCGACGCTGAATTGGAACGTGTCGAAGGCGGCTACGGACTGGCGTCGAAGGAGCATTTCCATGCTCTTCGCGGGATGGTTGCCGGCCTGCGCGGTCTCGCCATCCGCGACAGCGACGGACGCCCGCGGCAGGACACCGATGAAGGCGGACTGCGGACCGTCTATTGGCAACGGTACGAAGCCGAGAACTACTTCATTACCCCGGAGCTGCTGCTCGCTCACGTCGCCGAGCACTACGGAGCCGGCCCGCTATTCTCCCACGAGGCCTCTGAAGTCCTCGATGCGTTGATCCGTGAACGGGTCTTCGATGACCGCGCCTTTCCCACGTGGAAGCGCGCCGATGCCGAGACAGCTCAAGTCCTTTGGGACTCCCGAACCGCGAACCTGAAGCTGAGCGATTTCGCCGAGGAATTCTTTCGCCGTCTTGGCGAACGTCTGGGCAATCCGATGCTGCTCAGGAAAGGCGACCTGCACCGCCTCATTCGCAGCGCTGATCCCACATCGATACCCCACGAGGTCGGAGAAAAGCTGGACCTCCTGACGGAACTCCTCGATCGGTCGACACGATGAATCCTGTCGTTGCGGGTGCCACACACGTTCACGTCGTGAGTCAACCCGTACGGTCACGGCGTCCTGCCTGGATGACGCCCGCTGTATCTCAGAGCCGGGCGAGGATCTCCACGACCGGGATCTGCCGGCCGGCCGAGGCGCCCAGGCGGTAGCGCTCGCGCGGTTCGCCCAGCCGCTCGATCGTGTGGCCGCCCGTGCCCCAGAGCGTCTCGAGCAACCGCTCCACCTCCGGGCGCAGCGCCCGGTCGGTCTCGTCGGTATTCGGCGCGATCGCGCGGTCGTTGACGCTCACCTGGATGCGGCCGGCGTCGAAGCGCAGGTCGCCTGACAGCGTGGGGTCTTCCTCCAGCAGCCGGCAGGCGTGCAGCGCCGCCCGCGCGGCCTGCTGCAGCCGTTCCTGGGGCGTCCCCTCCACCGCCGTGCGCCGGTCGTAGAGCAGGCCCAGGAACCCGTCCCCCAGGTCCAGGCCGTAGATGGACTCGTGCGCGACCAGGATCACGCCGGGCCCCTCGGGCACGTGACGGTAGTCGGCGACGTCGATGGCCAGCTCATCGGTCAGGACGCCGTCCTGGATCCAGCGGTGGAACACGGGGATGACGCGGGTGAGATCGAAGCCGGCTGGGTCGGCCGCGGCTATCTTGACGTTGACGTGCTGCAGTGAGGTGATGTCCATGTCGATCTACGGCCGCGCTCAGGCCGGCTGCTTCTCCCGTTCGGATGCCATGCGCTGGTAGCAGGCGTGCGTGGCCTCCACGAACAGGGAGGCCTCCTCCGCGAGCTGCCGGGCGCCCTCGGCGTCGTAGTCTTCCGGTGAGCGGCCCTGCGCGCGCAGTAGGTAGGCGCCGAACTTGCCCCTGGCGTAGGGGTCGAAGAACAGCTCCGTGTCGTACAGCTCCTGCCGGAACGCGGCGACGGCGTCATCCTCTTCGCCGGCGAAGCTGCCGAGCTTGTAGCGCAGTAGCGCCTCCGCGCCGTGCACCATCGCCAGGTAGGCGGTGCGGGCGCTCTTGGCCAGGTGTCCCGCCTCCAGGTGGAGCTGCGCCTCGAACGCCTCCCGCTCGATCGCCGCCAACTGGAAGTCGACCGGCGCCACCACCTCGCCCGCGCACTCGCCGACGCCGTGGTCGCCCATGGTGAACACGCGCGGGTCTCCCCAGTCGCTGTAGAAGGCGGCGTCATCCTCGTAGGTCGGCACGTTGGTGAGCTCGTCGAGCATCTTGCGGCAGGACGCCTTGCCGATGCGCTGGATGAAGTCCTGGAAGGATTCGCCCGTTTCGTGCTCGGCCAGGTAGCGGCCGGTGATCAGGTCGACCGCCTCCGGGATGTTGCGCGACGGCACCGCCCCGATCGCCAGGCCGTAGGAGCCGGCGTTGTTGGTCCACTGGCCGCCCAGCACCACCTGGAAGTGCGGGACGGTGTAGTCGTTGCGCTTGCGGCTGACGCCGTAGAAGCCCAGGTCGGCGACATGGTGCTGGCCGCAGGAGTTGAAGCAGCCGGACACCTTGATGCGCAGGCCGCGGACCACCTCGTCCAGCTCCATCGATCGGCGCAGCAGGCGTTCGCGGATCTCGCCGGCCAGACCGCGCGAGGAGGCGATGCCGAGCTTGCAGGTGTCGGTGCCCGGGCACGCGGTGATGTCCACGATGGTGCCGGCGCCCGGGGCGTGCAGGTCGACCTCCGCGAGCTCGCGGTAGAGCGCCGGCAGGTCCGACTCGCTCACCCAGCGCAGGACCATGTTCTGCTCCACGGTGGTGCGCACCGTCTCCCGGACGTAGGTGCGGGCGATGTCGGCCAGCTTGCGGAGCTGCCTGGCGGTGATGTCGCCCAGCGGCAGCGTGATGGTGACCGTGGCGTAGCCGGGCTGCCGCTGCGGGTAGGCGTTCGAGTCGCGCCAGGCAGCGAAGCCGGCCGGCGGCTGCACCCCGTTGGTCGGCGCCCCCGCCTTCAGCGGCCGTTCCTCGAACCGCTTCGCCTCTTCGATGTACTCAAGCCAGCGCGGATCGTCCGGCAGCTCGGCACGCTCTTCGAGCACCAGGCGCCGGAACTCGTCGATGCCGAGCTTCTTGATCAGGAACTTGATGCGCGCCGCGGCGCGGTTCTTCTTCTCGCCGAGGCGGGCGTAGACACGGGAGATCGCCTGCGACAGCGGCAGCAGCTCCTCCGGCGGCACGAAGCCGTCGAACAGCTTGGCCTGGAACGGCACGCTGCCAAGCCCGCCGCCGACGTAGAGCTCGAAGCCGCGCTCGACCGTGCCGTCGTCGCGGGTGCGCTCGGTGGCGATGGCGCCCATGTCGTGCAGCATCACCAGGCCGCACGGCTGGTCCTTGCACCCGGAGAAGGCGATCTTGAACTTCCGCCCGAAGTCCTGCACGTCGGGATGGCCCAGCAGGAACTGCGCGCAGGCGTTCGCGTACGGAGTGACGTCGAAGACCTCGTCGTGGCAGACGCCGGCGATCGGGCAGGCGGTGACGTTGCGCACCGAGTTGCCGCACGCCTCGCGCGTGGTGATGCCCACGGCCGCCAGCCGCCGCATCAGCGCCGGCGTGTCGTCCACGTGTATGAAGTGGAGCTGGAAGTCCTGCCGCGTGGTGACGTGGGCGATCCCGTCCGAGTACTCCTCGGCGAGGTCGGCCATCACCTCCAACTGGCGGGCGTTCATCCCGCCGTACGGGATCTTGATGCGCTGCATCCCGGGGGCGTCCCACGCGGTGTCCGGACCCTTGGTCAGCTCCCCCGACGGGTAGGCGAGCGTGCGCTCGGCGCGCCCGTCGTGGCGGTGGCCGTTGTCGTAGCGCTGGCCGTAGACGCCGCGCCGCAGCCGGGTCTCGGCGAACACCCGCTCTTCGATCCGGTTCTGCTTGCGGAGCGCGATCTCGCTCTCGAAGACGTCGATCTCTGCGGCCAGCTCGGCCGGCACCTCGCCGGCCAGGGCCGCTCGCCATCGGTCGTTGCTCGCCTTCAACCTGTCATCCCCTCCGCCGACTCTACCCTGTCCGCGGTCGGCGCCCGCTTCACACAGGCGCCGTAGAGGCCAGAACATACCCGCCGGCCGTGCGGCGGTCAACGCGCCGCGCCGGGGATCAGCCGCTGAAGACGCGTGTCTGCGGCCGGAAGGCCGCCCACGAGAACCAGAAGTGGTTCACCCCCACGACCGGCACCAGCTGCGTGTCGGCAAGCTCGCCTTCCACCGCTCGGCCCAGGTGGTTCCACACCGATGCCGTGGCCGTGTCGACGATGCGGCCGTCGCGCAGCTCGAACTCCAGCACCCGGTCTCCGACCTGGCGGGAGAACGGGACCGCGGCGCCCACGTCACGCCCCTCGGAGATCACCGAGTGGTCGAGGGCCGACGCGGTCCCCGCCGCCCACAGCACCGCGACCGGCGTGCCGCCCACCTGGTCGTTGACGACGCGCCGCTCCTGCAGAAGCCCATACGGGTAGGCCACCGCCTCGTCTCCCAGCTCGATGGTCAGCACCCGCTCCATCGCGGGGAGCGCGGCCGGCGTGGCCGGACCGCGGTACAGGAACGGGCGGCTCCCTTCGTGGTCGTAGCCTCCGTAGGGATTCATGCCGTACTGGCGCCGATGGCCCGTGTCCCTGGACACGACGTCGCCGTCCGGGAAGGAGGCCTTGAAGTCCTCCCAGCTGATCATCGCCAGCGGCACGAAGCGCAGCCGGCTACCCGCGTAGATGCCGGCGATCCCCTCGCCCGTGGCCTGCTGCCACCACGTCTCGGTCTGCCGGTCGTACATGATCAGGTTGCTGTAATACAGCCGCCCGGTCGTGCCGAAATCCAGCACCTGGTCGTCGAAGCGGCGGTCGAAGGCGATCGCGGTGTTGCAGAGCGGACAGAACGTGACCGTCACCGGCAGGTCGCCGAGCTGGTCGTTGACGATCTCGTGCCAGGTCAGGACCTGGATCGGATACGCGCGCACCCGCCCGCCGGCCTCGATCACGGCGACCGGCTCGAGTGGCTCCAGCCACTCGTCGGCGTCGGCGACCGACAGGTACTGCGGGTTGTCGACCGCGGGGATGCCGTCCTTGGGCGGACCGCCGGAGAGGATCTGCGAGTAGGGCACCGTGTGGCGGCTGAAGTCGGTCCGGAACTGCCGGGTTGCGCCCGGCGGCGCCGACTCGGAGGGAAGCAGCTCGACGCTCCCGGCAGCGGCCGGCATCGCGGAGGTCTCCGCCCGCGGGCCGGCGATCGAGACCCCGGCGACCGCCAGGATCGCAACGGCGGCGATGGCGAACGCGACACGCGCGTGGGAGGACTGAAACTTCATCATCGCCGTCTGGACCGCGCGGAGCCGGTGGTTCTTACGCACGCCCGGCGAGCGGCGCCGCAGTGCCCTGGAAAGCGCGCGCGGGACAACAGCTTTCATCGATCCCTGCCGACAATGAAAGTCGGGAGGGCGAAACATGTTGCCGAGCTCACGACCGAGCACGCAGGGAGCCGTCGTTGACCGTACGGTACGCGCTTCCGGCGCCCGTTGTGCCATCTACGCAAGTCATGGTATGGTGGCACCTTACCCTGGGGAGGGGAGTACGATGAACGGGACGTATCGGATCGTGGGCGGTCACCGGCTGAGCGGGACGGTCCTGCCGATCCAGAACAAGAACTCTCTGATGGCGGCATTGCCGGTTGCGGTGATGTGCAATCGTCCCGTGCGCTTTCGCGACCTGCCGGCAACCAGCGACGTGGAGACGTTCCTGTCCATCTACCGCCACTGGGGGGCGGCCGTGGAAGAGGCCGGCCGCGACGTCGCCATCGACTGCCGTCCCGTCTCGTCGCATCGGGTCGACGCCGATCTCGGCTCCCGGTTTCGCGCACCGGTGCTGTTCGTCGGGCCGTTGCTGGCCCGCTTCGGCGTGGCCGAGTTGCCGATGCCGGGCGGTTGCCGCCTCGGGCAGCGCGCGCTGGAGACCCACATCGCCGCGTTCCGGGCGCTCGGCGTCACCGTCGAGGAAGTGGACGGCTACCTGCGGTTCACCGCACCGCGCGGCGACCGGCCCCGGCGCACCGTCTGGCTGCCGGAGGCCAGCGTCACCGCGACCGAGAACGTCGCCATGTACGCCGCCGGCACCGGCACGACGGTGGAGATCGTCGACGCCGCCTGTGAGCCGCACGTGCGCGATCTGCTCGACCTGCTGTGCGACCTTGGGGCGCGGATCGATGGCATCAACACCAACCGGGTGACCGTGACCGGCGGCATCGACGGTAGGACGGAGACCGTCGACTTCCGGCCGTCCCCGGACCACGTGGACATTTCCGGTTTCATCGTCGCGGCCGGCATGACCGGCGGCCGGATACGCATCCGCGGCGCCAACCTGCCCGACATCATGACCGGACTCATCGACTGGTTCGAGCGCTTCGGGCTCGCCATCACCCGCGACGGCGCCGACCTGATCGCCGACGGTACCGACGAGCTGTTCCTGAACGCGGAGCTGCTGCCGTCGGCCGCCCCCGGACTACCGAAGCTGGCGGTGCGACCCTGGCCGGGTTTCCCCACCGACGTCCTGCCGGTGATGGTCTCCCTTGCGTGCAAGATGAACGGGCGCATCCTGTTCCAGAACTGGATGTACGAGCACGGGCTGAACTTCGTCCATCAGCTCAACCAGCTCGGCGCCGACATCGAGCTGCTCGACTCGCAGCGGGTCGTGGTGCCCGAGCCTCCGGCCCGTTTCCACGGCGGCGAGGTCACCCCGCCGGAGGTGATCCAGTCGGTCAAGGCGCTGTTCCTGGCCGCGCTGGCCGATCCGGTCGAGACCGTCATCCACGGCACGGACATCCTGCGCCGCCGCTACCCGGACGTGCTTGCCGTGTACCGCTCACTGGGCGCGGAGATCGAGCACGTGCCCAACGGGCGGGTCGCGCCGCACGGGACGGGCGCCCACAACGGACACTCCGGAAACGGATCCCTCGGAGGAGTCGACCTGCCGACCGACATCGGCGCCGCCCACCTCTGACGGCGTGACGCCGGGCGTCACCCGGCGATATCGCGCTCCGCGGCAGCCAGCTCCCCGCCGCCGTCCAGCACCGTGATCTCCATGTGGAAATCGCGCACCTCTCCCGGCTCGATGTGCTGGAGGCAGCCGTTCGCGCGGTTCCACGCGCGGCCGAGCGGGCTGCAGTTGCCCGGCTCGATGCCGGTGACGTAGGTGCGGGTCGCGAAGTGCTGCCACTGCGTCAGCAGCGGCACCTCGGCCGTCGGGAAGCGAAAGCGGAGCCCCAGGCCGAGGCGATCGTTGAGCAGCGCCGCGCTCGCCATGCCGTCGGCGTCCGCGACCGGCCGGTGCACGTACACCACGTCACCCCCGCCCGGCTGCGGCGGCGGAGCCACCGCGTACACGTCGGGCCCGACCTCGACATCGTCCTGCCACCGCGTGGTCCGCTCGCTGTTCACCACCAGCCGGGCGCCGGCATCGAGGAGCGGGAACCCGGGATTCGTGTGGTAGAGCATCATCAGCGGTGAGCGCTCGGCGGCCAGGTTCTCCACCCGGTCGTGGACGCGGATGCTGCGCTCTCCGAGCGTGGTCGACACCGTGCGCGACAGTTCCAGGCAGGTGCCGAACACCACCGCCTCGCGAATCGTGCCCGAGGCCTCCATGACGTAGTCGTCGCCCTGCCAGCGGCCGCCGGCGCGCACCTGCTTGGCCGGCAGGAAGGACAGGCGGCCGTGCAGGCCGAGCTCCTCGTTCTCCTCCTCCGGGTCCACCTCAGGGTGGCCCACGAAGGTCATGCCGCAGGTGGTCAGCATTCCCCCGTAGAAGCCGCGCATCCAGCCGTAACCGGGCGGTTCGTAGAAGGCCGGCCCCACGTCGCCGGTGTTGCCGCGGAAACAGAGCGACATCCCGCGATAGAAGGCGGAGGCGATGTCCAGGGCGCGCCCGGGCAGGAGCGAAAAGGACAGCCCGGAGGCGTTGGTGACCTCGATCAGCCCGGAGCCGCGCTCGTTGCCCTCCACCAGCTCCGCGCGCCGCACGGCCGCCACCTGGCTCATGTCGCCGACCAGATCGAGCAGCTCGTCCCGCGTGAAGGTCCGTCCGAACAGGTGTGCCATGACGGCCCTGACGATAGCACGGCTCGACGGAAGGGCCTCTCCGGCAGTATACACGTGTTAGTGGAAGACTACGCGAACGAAACGACGAGCGACGGCCCGGGCATCGACGACGCGCGGATGGAGTCCCTCCGGTTTCCGATCGGCAGGTTCGAGGAGGATCCGCAGCCGACCCGCGCCAAGCACAAGAGCTGGATCGACCAGATCGGCCGGGTTCCCGGCGAGTTGCGCGCCCTGGTTCAGGATCTGTCCGAGCGGCAGCTCGACACCCCCTACCGTCCTGACGGCTGGACCGTGCGGCAAGTCGTGCACCATCTGGCCGACAGCCACCTGAACGCCTACGTGCGGACCAAGCTGGCCCTCACCGAGGAGGAGCCGACCATCAAGCCCTATGACGAGGCCGCCTGGGCAGAGCTGCCAGACGGCTCGGCCGCCCCGATCGAGTCGTCCATGAGCCTGCTGGAGGCGCTGCACGCCCGGTGGGTGGCCACGCTGCGCGCCGCGGAGGAAGGAGCGTTCAAGCGCACCCTGAATCACCCCGAGCAGGGAGTGATCACCATCAGCCGGATCGTGCAAAGCTACGCGTGGCACGGGCGGCACCACATCGCCCACGTCAACACGCTGCGCGACAAGATGGGGTGGTGGTAGGGGGCCATCCCCCGGATCTGACGGACCGGTGCGGGTCCACCTGGTCGACGGTACCTTCGAGCTGTTTCGCGCCTACCACGGCGCGCCGCCCCTGCGCGCGCCGTCGGGCCAGGAAGTGGGCGCGGTGGCCGGTCTGCTGCGTTCGCTGGCCGCCCTGCTCCGGCAGCGCGACGTGACTCACGTCGCCTGTGCTTTCGACAACCCCATCGAGTCGTTCCGCAACCGGCTCTTCGGTCCGTACAAGTCGAGCGCCGGCGTCCCGGAGGAGCTGCTGGCCCAGTTCGATCAGGCCGAGGAGGCGTCGCGGGCGCTCGGCATCGTCACCTGGCCGATGGACGAGTACGAGGCCGACGACGCCCTGGCCACGGCAGCGCTGCGCTGCGCCGCGCAACCGCACGTCGAGCAGGTGGTGATCTGCTCGCCGGACAAGGACCTGGCGCAGGTCGTGGACGGCGAGCGCATCGTCACCTTCGACCGCATCCGGCGCGCGGGCCGTGACGAGGCCGGCGTGCGCGAGCGCTTCGGGGTGCCGCCCGCGTCCGTTCCCGACTTCCTGGCGCTGGTCGGTGACGGCGCCGACGGGCTACCGGGCATCCCGCGCTGGGGCGCTCGCTCGGCGGCGACGGTGCTGTCCCGCTACGGCAGCATCGAGGCGATCCCGGAGGACCCGGGCGAGTGGTCGGTGCGGCCCCGCGGCGCCGAGGCGCTGGCGCGAAACCTCAACGCGGGGCGAGACCGGGCGCTGCTGTACAAGCGACTGGCCACCCTGGTGACCGACGTGCCGATCGCGGAATCCGTCGGCGACCTGCAGTGGCAGGGTGCGCCGCGCGCCCGGTTCGAGCGCATGCTCGCCTCACTGGGCCTGAACGAGGACGAAATCCGGGCGCCGGGCCGGTCCTAGTTGTCGGCGATGCGCCTAACGCCTACTTTGTCGCCGCGATGAGCGCACCTGCCCTTCCGCACCGCACCGCACGAGAGCCCGCGCATATCGTGATCCCGGGGGATCATCCCCCGCATATCGCCGACTCCCCACAGTTGCGCCGGCTCGATCCGCACCGGGTCACCGTCTTCACCGACCTGCCGGGCGGACTCGATGAACAGCTGGAGCGCGCGAGCGACGCGGACGTGATCCTCAACTCGCGGGCGCAGGTGTCCTGGCACGAAGACTCCCTCCGCCGCTTGCCGAAGCTGGCGCTGATCGCGACCTGCTCGATCGGCGTCGACAACATCGACCTGGCCGTGGCGCGGGAGTTGGGCATCCTGGTCTGCAACCAGCCCGGCCGCACCGCCCCGATCGTCGCCGAGCACGCCGTCGCGCTGCTCATGGCCGCGGCCAAGCGCGCCGCCTTCTTTACCGAGTCGATGCGCGCGGGCCGGTGGGAGCGGATGGACAACGTCTTTCTGGGCGGCAAGACGCTGGGGGTGATCGGCGCCGGCGACATCGGCGGCGCCGTGGCGCGCCTGGGGCGGGCGCTCGGCATGGAGGTGGTGGCCTGGACCCCGCATCCCTCACCCGAGCGCGCGGAGCGGCTGGGGGTGCGCTTCCTGGAGCTGGACGAGCTGCTGGCCACCGCGGACGCGGTGAGCATCCACGTCAAGCTCACCGAGACGACCCGCGGCCTGATCGGGGCGCGCGAGCTGGCGCTGATGCGGCCCGGTACGCTGCTGGTCAACACCGCGCGCGGTCCGATCGTCGATGCGGCGGCGCTCAAGGCCGCCCTGGACTCCGGCCACCTGGGCGGAGCCGGCCTGGACGTGTTCACCGAGGAACCGCTGCCGGCCGATGACCCGCTGCTGTCCTGCGAGCAGGTGGTGCTCACTCCGCACTGCGCGGACACCACTCCCGAGGGCGTGGACCTGCTGAACGGCGGCGCCGTCGACAACATCCTGGCGTTCCTGCGCGGCCAGCCGCGCAACGTCGTCAGCTAACGCCGCTGAGCACGCGACCGCCGTCCCCGGCCGCCGGGCTCGGCCGCGACATCTGGTGGGTGCTCGGCGCCGACCTGATGATCTCCACCACCGTGTTCGGGGTGCAGAGCGCGGTGATGAACCTGTTCCTGCTGCGCCTGGGCTACGACGTCACCGCGGTCGGCCGCCTGCACGCGGTCAGCGTGGTGATGTACGCCGCCTGCGCGGTGGCGGTGAGCGCCGGCGGCCTGCCGTTCCGGATGCGCCCGCGGACGGCGATGATGCTGGGGGCGATGCTGGCACAGACGAGCAACCTGCTGGTCCCGCTCGCACTGTTCATTCCGGCGGCGGGGCGCACCCCGTTCGTCCTGTGCATCATGCTGTTCCGCTCGCTGGGACTCGGTCTGTACACGGTGGCGCTGCAGCCGTACCTGATGGCCGCCTCGACCCCCAGCACCCACGCCCGCGCCTATGCCGCGTGGGCGGCGTCGGGCATGGCCGGCGGCTTGGTCGGCAGCCTGGTCGGCGGCTTCCTGTCGGCCGCCTCGGCCGACCTTCTGCGGCTCACCCAGCAGCACGCCGAGCCGTTCGCCCTGACGCTGCTGTTGGTGGGCGTGGCGACGATGCCGGCGGCCTACCTGATCTCGCGCGCGGCGGATGTCGGCCCGGAGCCGGCCGCGCGCGCCGGGCAGGCCGCTCCGCCGTCGGACGAGCGGATGCCGCTCCTGGCGATCGCGGTCATGTTCCTGATGATGTGGCTGCGGGTGACGCCGGGCGCGATCATGTACACCTACGGCAGCGTGTTCCTGGACCAGGTGCAGGGCGCCACCTCGCAGGCGATCGGCACCGCGTGGTCGGCGTCCATGGCGCTCGCCATCCCGCTGGTGCTGGCGTCCGCTGAGCTGATCCGCCGCTTCGGCGCCGACCGCACGCTGTACGTCTCCATGGCGGCGGTAGCGCTGGTGATGCTGCCGATCGCCCTGTTCGACTCGCGCCCCGGCGCGCTCGTCACCCTGGTCGGCTTCAACGGCATCACCCACATCGCCCGCACCGCCATCCTGCTCACCGCCATGAGCAGCGTGTCCGGACGCTGGCGGACCAAGATGGCGGGCGCCACCGAGACGGCGGCGGCGCTGTCCTTCATCGCGGTCGGCTTCGGCGGCGGCCCGGTGATCGCCGCCTGGGGCTACGATCCGGTGTTCGTCTCAGGCTGCGTCTCCGCCGTGCTGGCGATCGTCCTCTACCGGCTCTACCGCCGCAGGTCCCCGGCGCCAGCGCCGGTGGCGGCGCAGTAGCGCAGGGCCGTCGCCGCGTATACGCGCGCCACGCGGGTCAGCTCCTCCGCCGTCACCCGCTCGTCGACGGTGTGCGCGCCGGTGGCGCGCGGCCCGTGCGTGATGGCCGGGATCCCGGCCAGGTCGCTGAAGCTGTTGCCGTCGTCGGCGAAGCGCTTGGGGCCGCGCGGCAGCGGCGCGCCGAGCTCCGCGGCCACCGCGCGATCGAAGGCATCCACCACCGGGTGCCGGCAATCCAGCTCGAAGCCGCCGCGGACGAGTTGCCAGCGGCAGTCGACCTGGATCCCCGGCGGCGTGTGCCGGGCCAGGCAGTCGCGGAGCCGCCGCTCGGCCGCTTCCGGGCGGATGCCGGGCAGCCAGCGCTGCGTCCCCTCCAAGGTGAGCTCGACCGGCGACTGGTTGAACATCTGCCCGCTTGCGACCGTGCCGATGAACACGCTGGCGCGGCCGGCCACGCTCTCGCCTTCGGCCCCGAGCTCGGCGGCCAGCTCCTTCAGGCCCAGCGTCAGCGCGGCGCCGGCGGCGATCACGTCGGGTTGCTCCGCGCCGCCCAGGACCTCGTGCATGGGCTCGCCGTCGCGCCGCACCGTCACGGTGATCACCGCGTTGCCACGCCCGGACACCGGCAGCTCCGCCCCCTCGTACTCGGGCAGCATCACCGCGTCGCCGGCCACGCCCGCGGCGATCATGGCGTCGAGCTGCTCGCCGTATCCCCACGGTGCCTCGTGCAGGTCGTGCGCGGTCAACAGCAGGCCGCCCGCCGGCAGGCCGCCGGCGTCGCGAACCGCGCGCAACGCCTCCACCGCTGCGGCGATCCCGGCCTTCATGTCGGCCGCGCCGCTGCCGGCCAACACGCCGCCTTCCAGCCGCGGCGGCCGGTACGGCAGGTGGACGGTATCCAGGTGACCGTCGAACTGCAGGGTCGGTCCGGGCCGCGCGCCGGCGAGGCGCGTGATCACGGCCGCGGCATCCGGATGGCCCGCGGCCATGCGCTCCACGGCGAACCCGTCGGCCGCCAACAGCTCGGCCAGCCGGTCGGCGGCCGCTCCGGCCTCTCCCGTGGGACTGGGAGCCTCCATCAGCGACATGGCGGTCGCCAACAGACGGTCCTGGTCGACCGCGCCACCCGCGGCCCGGGCGGTCATGCCCCCGGCCCCGGCACGCACGCCGCCAGCCCCTCGAGCTGAGAGGTCGACTTCACCCCGGTCACCACCGACACCACTCCGTCGCGTGCGAGCAACCAGCGAACCGCATGGCAGGCCGGCGGGACGCCAGCGGCCGCCGCCTCTTCGCCGAACGGACGCAGCCGTTCGTGTGGAATCTCCGCCGCGTCGATCCAGGCGGACTCCGCGGCGCGGCTGCCGGCCGGCGGCGTCCCGCCGGCACGGTACTTGCCGCTCAGCAGGCCGCCGGCCAGCGGCCGGTACGGGGTGATCCCGATGCCCGCCCGCCGGCAGGCCGGCAGGTAGCCGGACTCCACGTCCCGCTCCAGCCAGTTGTAGCAGGGCTGCGCCATCACCGGCGGCGGCGCCACGCCGCCGACGATGACGTCGAACGGCCGGCCGCCCTGTGGCGCGGAGAAATTTGGCAAGCCCCAATGCACCCACAATGCCGCGCCCCACCCACC
>JAPPNY010000241.1:0-27990 GCA_028818385.1 Spirochaetaceae bacterium | reverse complement strand
CCCGGCTGGCCGGCTGGTCGCCGTCCCCCCCGCCCCGCCCCCGCCTGTTGTAGCTGGGCGGCGCCAACCCCGGGGGGGGCGCCCCGCCCCCGCGGCACAGGTCGAGCATCGTGTCGATCTGTGCCGCGTCGAAGTTGGAGAAGCCCCAGTGCCGGACCTTGCCGGCGCGCACCAGCCGGTCGACGGCGCCGAGCGTGTCCGCAAGCGGCGTGTCCGGGTCGGCGATGTGCAGCAGGTAGTAGTCCACGTAGTCGGTGCGCAGACGCCTGAGGCTGGCGTCGATCTGCCGCTCGACGTGGTCCGGCGCCAGGCCGGTCCCCGCGTAGTCGGCGCCGGCCGGATGGCCGCCGTCCTGCCCGCTGCCGACCGGGTTGCCCACCTTGGTGGTGATGTGCGCCCGGTCGCGCCGGCCGCGCAGCGCCTCGCCCAGGATCGTTTCGGCGACCCCGCCGGGCGAGCCCAGAAAGCGGTCGTAGCCCTCGTAGATGTCGGCGGTGTCGAACAGGTTGACGCCCAGATCCACGGCGGCGTGGACCTGGCCGATGGCCTCCTGCTTCGGTACGGGACGCCCGAACAGCATGGTCCCCAGCGTGATGACCGAGACCCCGTCCGGCATGCCGGCCAACTCTCGTCGTTCCATGTTCGCTCCTCTCTCTTCAACAGTGGTCCAGCTCCCAGAGCGGGAGCCGGTACGGAAACAGTGCCGCCGCCAGTCCCGTGTCGTCGACCAGCGGCGGCGGCTCGTCGCCGGGATGGTGGCCGAACAGCACCTGCACGAGCTGCCGGCGGCCGAGCATCTGCGCCGCGGCGGGAGCTGCCTGCTCGACGGACGCCCCGCCGCCCGCCAGTCGCACACGGACCGCCTGGCCGTCCTCCCGGCAACCCAGCGTGAGCGCCCCTTCGACACCGGACACCGCAGCCTGCCGCAGGTACCCGTAGATCGCCTGCAGGAAACGCGTCAGGCTGAAGAGCCGCATCATCTGCAAGCCGACGCCCGCGGCCTCTTCCAGCGTGATGCGCCGCCCCGCTCCGCGGCCGGCGATCACGGCGGACAGGGTCGACGGGATCCCGTCGGGCCGGGCGGGCGGCGGCACCACCTGCGCGGGCTCTCCGCCGGCGCGGCTGCCGAGCACGTGGTGCAGCAGGTGCTCCACCGCCACCGGATCGCCCGTCGCCTCGATGATGCCCGGCTTGTTCGTGCCGGCCCCCAGCACCAGGTAGGCGCGCAGGCGACCGGCGCCAGCGTCCTCGGCACGGAACACGGTGATCTTGGGCAGCCGGAACAGCGCGCGCGCCTGCTGCTCGTCGCGCTCCAGCCGCCAGGGCTCGGCCCCATGCAGCGCCAGGAGCTCGGCCATGCCCTGCTCATCGTCGCCCTGCGTACGGACCGCGAACGACGCCGGGCGGAACCGGTCCCGGTCCGCCGCGGTGAGCACGAATGCCTCGCCCTGCGAGGCGACCGCCTCCCAGCCCGAATGGCGATAGAACGGGAACGTCTCCCGCTCCGTCCACAGCGCCGCGGCGACGCAGCCCTCCCCGGCGATCACGCGGTGCGCGTCGCGCAGGCAACGCGTGGCGTAGCCGCGGCGGCGGTGGTCGGGATGGGTGGCGGTCGGCGCGATCATGGCCACGCCGAACCGGTCTGGACCCGCCGCGGCGATGCGCGGCGCAGCCGGCACGTGGGCGACGATCCGGCCGTCGACCGCCAGCACGCGCGACCGTGCGGCGTGCCGGGGCGTGAACACCAGCGGGTAGTCGGTCGCGATCCGCTGATCGGAGCCGGAGCGAAAGATCGCGTCGATCAGCTCGACCACCTGCGGCAACTCCTCGGGCCGGCAGCCGCGCGGGCCGTCGACGCGGGGGCTCATGACCGTCTCACTCAGTTGGCGCGGCCCTGCCCCAGCCGCACCAGGCGCGACTCGATCAGCCCGAAGAAGCGGTGGCCGCCCCCGGCGGAGACGAAGCGCCAGCCCAGGTGCGTCCCGCAGCGCCGGCACAGAGCGATCGTCCACGCGTACCCGGCGAACCACGTGAAGCGGTCGGTCTGCTCGCCTACCGAGCGGCAGCCGTCGGCCGGCGCAAAGCAGGCGATGGCGTAGTGGACGCGCTGCGGGTTGAAGAAGTCGTGCCGGTGCGCCCCTGCCACGTTGATGCGCGCCCGGTCGCCGGTCACCTCCTCACCGCAGGAGACGCACAGGAGCGCCTCCGACGCCCAGTCGTGCGCGTCGAGCTTGGACAGGCGGAGCGAGCGCGATCCGGATTCAGACACGGCGCCTCACGATTGCGGAAACCGGGGTCGACATCAAGCCCTCGGTGCGGTAGACCGGGGCAGGGAGACGCTTCGAGTGTACGCGAGCCATGGCTGACACGCCCGATCACGTCCACGGAACCTCGACGCGGTTCTGCGCCGCATGCGCCGCTCCGCTGGCATCGCGCCGGATCGACGGCCGGGAGCGGCCGGTGTGCGAGCGGTGCGGCGCGGTGGTGTACTTCGACCCGAAGGTGGCGGCCGGCGCCATCGTCGTCCATGAGGGCCGCATCGCGCTCATCAAACGGGCGATCAGCCCAGCGCGCGGCAAGTGGACCTTTCCCGGCGGCTACGTCGACCGGGGCGAGCCGGTGGACCACGCGGCGGTGCGCGAGACGTGGGAGGAGACCGGCCTGCGCGTGCGCCTGGAAGGGCTGCACGGCGTCTTCTCCTACCCCGACGTGACCGTCGTGCTGATCGTCTACACCGCGGCCGTTACCGGCGGCGCCCTCGCGGCCGGCGATGAATGCGACGAGGCGGTCTGGGCCGAGCCGGCCTCCATCCCGTGGGAGGAGCTTGCGTTCCCGAGCACCGTGGACGCGCTGCGCTCCTGGATCAAGAGGAAAGGCCGATGAGAGAGATTCTGGAGCGCATCTACCGCGCCGGCCTGGACCCCGTGCGGCCGGACCGTCTGATCCGCAACGGGGTGACGGTCGCCGGCCGGACGCTGCGGGTCGCCGGGTGGGACGGCCAGGTCGACCTGGACACCGTCCGGCGGATCGTGGTCATCGGCGCCGGCAAGGCGTCGGCCAGCATGGCGCTGGCGCTGGAAGAGCTGCTCGGCGACCGGATCGCCGGCGGCACCATCGCCACCAAGGCCGGCCACGGCGAGCCGCTGACGCGCATCGACGTCATCGAGTCCGGCCATCCGGTGCCCGACGAGGAAAGCCGGCGGGCCGCGCGCGCGATCGCCGGCCACTGTCGCGACGCTGACGCCGGCACGCTAGTGATCGGCCTGATCTCCGGCGGCGGGTCGGCGCTGCTGGCTGCTCCCCTGGAGACCGGCGGCGATCAGCCCGGCCTGGACCTGGACGACAAGAAGCGGGTGACGGAGCTGCTGCTGGCCTGCGGCGCGACCATCCAGGAGATGAACTGCGTGCGCAAGCACCTGTCGCAGGTGAAGGGCGGCCGGCTGGGTGCGCTGATTCATCCGGCCCGCTCGCTCAACCTGATCCTGTCGGACGTGACAGGCGACCGCCTGGACACCATCGCCTCCGGGCTGACCGCGGCGGATGCGACGACCTACGCGGACGCGCTGGCGATCACCGACCGCTACGGCGTGACCGCGGCGCTGCCGGAGCCGGCCCGCCGGGTGCTCGAGGCCGGCCGCGACGGCCGCCTCCCGGAGACGCCCAAGCCGGACGCCGCGGAGCTAGCCGGCGTCCAGAACATCCTCTTGGGAAACAACCTGACCGCTCTCGAGGCCGCGCGCGCGGAAGCGCGGGCGCTGGGCTGGCCTACGCTGGCGCTGTCATCGCAGATCGTCGGCGAGGCGCGCGAGGTGGCCAAGGTCTACCTGGCGATCGGCTCCGACATCGCCCGCCACGGGGTGGCGGCCTCCGCCCCCTGCTGCGTGCTCGGCGGCGGCGAGACGACGGTCACGCTGCGCGGCGACGGCGCGGGCGGGCGCAGCCAGGAGATGGCCCTGGCCTTCCTGACCGAGTCGGAGGACCACCCGGAGCGCGCCCGGCTGCACTTTCTGGCCGCCTCCACCGACGGTACGGACGGCCCGACCGACGCCACGGGTGCGTTTGCGGACCCGGCGGTATATGATGCGGCCCGAAGTCTGGGACTGAGTCCCCGTCAGTACCTGGATCGCAACGACTCATATACGTTCTTCGACCGCGCCGGCGGCCTGCTGCGTACCGGGCCGACGCGTACGAACGTCGGCGATCTGCAGGTGCTGTTGATCACTCAATGACGAAAGGACGAGCATGAACGAACCGTGGGCCCGCTTTGCGGACGGGCTGTCGATCACCAAGGAATCATTCGAGCGGCTGGCGGCCGCGGCGCCGAACGGCGTGCTGGACGTGTTCGCCTCCGACCAGCACGGCTCCTACCTGAGGCTGCTGAGCTCCTTCCTGGCCAATACTCAGGACCCGCGTGCCGCCGAAGACGACGACGTGCGGCACACGGCGCACGAGTTCGCCGCGGCGCTCGGCGGCACGGCCAGCGCGGCGCTGTTCAACCGGCTGGCCTACACCTCGGCCGGCTTCCGAGAGAAGCTGGGCGGCACCTACCTGATCGGCCGCCTGGAGTCCTCCGCCGGGCAGATCATGGGCGAGGGCGCCGGCAAGCTGTCGGTCCTGGAGCTGCCGCCGGAAGAGGCGGCCGAGCACCTGGACGGCTTCAAGACGCTGGTCAACCTCGACCCCGACCACCCGGAGAGCTGGAAGCGCAACCGCGACTGGCTGGCCGACGTGGACGAGCGCTGCCGGAAGCTCGGCAAGCCGCTGTTCTCGGAGACGCTGCTTCTGGAGAGGCCGGGTGAGGACCGCGCCGCGTTCGCCGCGCGCCTTCCCGAGGCGCTGGTGCAGATCGCCGAGGAGTTCGGGTCGTTCGGCGCGTTCTACAAGACGCAGATCCCGCTCCTCTGGGTCGAGGACGGGTCCGGCAACGTGCAGCCCGCCTCCAGCGCGGAGGTGGTGCGCGGGACCTGCCGGCGCATCGCCGAGGTCTGCCCGCGGCCGCTGTTCCTGCTGAGCGCGGCGGTGGACTTCTCGCAGTACGCGGCCCAGTACGCGCTGGTCGCCGACTTGGTGGCAGCGCCGATGTGCGGACGCGCCTACTTCAAGGAGGCGTTCACCGCCCCCGAGGCCACGGGCTGGGCAGGCCTGGTGGACGCCTTCCGGCGCATCGCGCTGCCGCGCGTGCGGCAGATGCGGGAGCTGGCAACGGCGCGCAGCCGGCCCTGGTGGCACGCGTTCGAATGGATCGCGGACGAGGGGCGCCGGCTGATCGGCACGGGGCCGCGCAGCCTGTCGAGCGTCGCCGCCGACTTCGGCTACTGACTCCGCGCCCGCTCAGCGGTCGATCGTCACGGTAAAGGTGCGCGAGCCCGATCTACCCGGGCGCATCACGGTGAGCTCCGCCGAATCGGCCTCGCGCAGCGCCGCGTAGAAGTCATCGACATCGGCGACCGTGTCGCCGTCGATCTCGATGATCACGTCTCCCGGCCGAAGACCGGCGGCCCGCGCGGCCGACGTCCTCGACACGCCCTCCACGCCCACGCCCTGACCCGGCGGATCGTCGACCACGAAGATCCCGGGCCAGTCGGTTCCCGTGTCATCCCCGGACTCCGGACGCTCGCCCAGCCGTACCGTGATCTCCTGCTCCACGCCGTCGCGCAGCACGGTAAGCGCCAACCGGGTGCCGGGTCCGGCGCCGCCGATGTTGCGCATGACCTCGCCGGTGCCGGTGACCGCCTGACCATCCACGGCGATGATCACGTCGCCGGCCAGAAACCCTGCGCGCTCGGCGGGAGACCGCGAGTACACGCTGGTGACCAGCGCGCCGTCGCCCCACTGTCCCACGTCGCCGGCGGGTTGCAGTTGGACGCCGAGATACCCGTAGCGCACGCCGCCTTCGCGCAGTTGGTCGGCGACGAGCAACGCGGTATTGATCGGCAACGCGAATCCGACGCCCACGCTGGTGCCCCACCTGTTGGAGGCGATCCAGGTGTTGATGGCGACGACCGATCCGTCCAGGGCCACCAGCGCGCCGCCGGAGTTTCCCGGGTTGATGGATGCGTCGGTCTGGATGTACTCCGCCCACGGGGTCAGGCGCTGCTCGCGGCCGAGACCGCTGACGATCCCGGAGGTCACCGTGGACTGGAAGCCGAAGGGGCTGCCCACCGCCAGCACCTGGTCGCCGACCTGCAGGGCGTCCGAGTCTCCCATGATCGCCACGGCCAGCGGTTCCCGCGAGGCGAACCGCAGCACCGCGACATCGCGGTTGCGGTCGGCTCCGACCAGGCGCACGCCCTGCGAGATCTCGGTCCCGTCGTGCAAGGTGAGCCTGATGCCGTCCGTGTTCTGGATCACGTGGGCGTTGGTGAGCACGAAGTAGGTGTTGCCGGTGCGGTCGTAGATCACCCCGGAGCCGGTGCCGCTCGGCTGCTCGAACGCGGAACCGAACCGTTGCCTGGTCTGCGTGGTGTCGATCTGCACCACGGTGGGAACCGACGTGCCGGCCACGTCGCGGAACACCTGCTGCAGGGCCAGCGCGGCAGCCATGGTGTCGAACGGCTGGTCGGCGACCAGCCTGAACGACGCGTCTCCCGAACCGTGTGCCAGCGGCGTCGGTGCCGCGTTCCCGGCGGCCTCCCCTCCGTCCCCGACCGCGCAGGCGGCGATGAGCCCGCTCAGAGCCGCGAGCAGCGCGGCCTGACGCAGCATGCGGGCCCGGTTTCCGTGAATGTTCATCGTCATTTCATGCGACCTTCTGGCGTTTGGGTGACTAGATAATCGCCAGACTGTGGTTACGTGGGAAATAACGGAACGTTAAGGCTTCGTAACATTGAGATCCGGCACCCGCTCCACGCGGCCGCTGCGCGCGGAGGCGAGCGCGGCGTGCACGGTGGCGGCGATCCGCCACCCGTCCACCTCGTCGCAGACCGTGCGCCCGCCGGTGTCGATGGCGCGCGCCAGGTCGTCCAGCAGAAAGCGTGCGTCCTCCGCGGCGACCCGCCGGTGCGGGAACGCGGCCGGCGCCGCGCCACGGCTGTAGACCGCCACCTCCGGTCGCGGTTCGGCGATCACGGCGCTGCCGTCGCTGCCGACCAGGCGCAGCGCGATCTCTCCCAGGTCCGGGTGGCTGGCCCGGCCGATTCTGCCCAGGCTGACCGAGGCGAGGACGCCGCCCTGCAGGCGCAGGCTCAGCGACGCCAGGTCCTCGATGCCGTGGTCGCGGTGGCGCTGGTGGAAGTGGCTGGTGGCGCGCGCGAACACCGTGGCCACCGGCGACCGCGCCAAGTGGGCGACGTAGGCAAGCGGATAGATCCCTTCGACCGAAAGCTCGCCGAGCGCCTCCCAGCCGGGATCCGGCGGCGCAGGCCGCCCGGCGCCGATGCGCGGCCCGGCATCCTTGGCGAAGTAGAAGTCGACGTGGACCGCCCGCAGCGTGCCGAGCGCGCCCCGCTCCAGCAGCTCGCCCGCCTGCCGGATCGCCGGGGCGCCGTTGCGGTTCCACAGCAGGAAGCGCGTGCCGGCGCGCCGCACCGCACGCACGATGCGGGTGCAGTCCTCCAGGGTGTGGGCCATCGGCTTGTCCTGGATGACGTGCAGTCCGGCGGCGCAGGCGATCTCCGTCAGCTCCGCGTAACGGGACGTGGCGGGACTCACGCATGCCGCCTGCGGGCGGTATCGGGAGATCGCCGCATCGATGTCGTCCTCGAACGGGACCTTCAGTTCCGCTGCCAGCCGGCGTGCCCGCGCCAGCGACCAGTCGGGCGCGCTCGCCGCGTCGGCCACCGCCACCAGTCGGAAGCGGGCATGGCCGCCGGCCGCGGCGTGCGCGAAGTAGCAGTGCCTGGCGCCCCCCAGGGCGATGACCGGGATCACGGCGCTGTCACCGCGATCGCTTCACCGTTGCGGCGCGATACGGTGATCGCCTCGGCCACCGCGCTTACCGCACGCTCGTGGCCGGCGCCGCTGCGTTCCCCGGCGGCGAAGGCGCGCAGCAAACCCAGCTCCCCGTCGCCGCGCAGCGGCACGCCCTGCAGCCCGCGCCGGTCGTAGAGGAGCTGGACGTTGCGATGGTCCTCGGCGTGCGCGGCGCCGTCGGCTCCGATCACGGTCAGCGAGTCGTACGGCCCGCCGTGCGAGGTCGCCAGGTCGAGCAGCGCCATGCCCCCGCCGGCGAAGCCCAGGTGCGCCAGCAGGCACGCGCCGTCGCCGGAGGCGTGGACCACGTCCGGTTCCGTCCCGGCGATCCGCAGCACCGTGTCGACGGCGTCGCGCAGCGCGGCCGTGGCGGCATCGCCTTCCGGGCCGCTCGCGCGCCAGGCGTGCAGCCGGATCAGCCCGGTTCGGCCCAGCTCTCCTGCCTCCACCGCGGCGCAGACCGCGGCCACCTCCGGACGCCACCGCTGCCGGTAGGCCAGCAGCAGCCGGCCTGCCCCCGCCTCAGCGTCGCGCACCAGCGCATCATGCACGGCGGCTTCGTCTGCCAGCGGTGCGGCGGCAAGCACGGCTGCCCCATCGCGCAGACAGCCGCTCACCCGCTCCGCGCGGCGATCGAGCGGACCGTCGATCACGACGCCGTCGACCCGTGCCGGATCGCTCTCATGTCGCCGATCGACCAGTTCCACCGTCCCCCGCGCCGCGGCCCGGCGGGCCGCCTCCGGCGGCTCGCCGTCGAGGAAGGCGATGCGGAACGGGCCGCCCGCGCTCACGGCTGGTCGCGGACCGCGGTATCCGCGATGCCCGATCCCCCGCCCGGCAGTGCCGCGAGCTCCAGCTCGATCAGCCGCCGCGTCGCCGCCTCGCCATAGAGGCGGCAATGCTCCAGCAGCCGGGCGAGCTGCACGCGGTCCTCCAGGTGGCGCAGCACCGGATACGAGCGGCGCAACGCCGGGAACAACCGGCTGGCATTCAGCCGCAGGCTGGGCGCGCGGGTGCCGGTGCGGTGGTCGCCGCCGGCGGGCGCCAGGCGCCGGTACTCCCGGTCGAGCTCGACAGCGAAGCCGCCGCCGGCGCAGCGCCGCACCACCTCCGACTGGATCAGATCTCGCATGCGGTCCAGGTTGGTGCCGGAGCGCACGTCCACACCGATGCCCAGCGTCACCAGCGGGACGCCGTCGGCGGTGAAGCCGACCAGCGTGTCGGTCTGGATACCCGGCTCGATCGGCAGCGGCGTGGAGCGCGGGTACACGCGCAGCGCCTGCAGGCGCTCGATGCGCTGCTCCAGGGTGGCGATCGAAGCCTGCAGGCCGGCATCTCCCGGGCTTGAGTCGAGCGCCTCCTGGTACGCCGGCAGCACTTCCTCCGCAAGGTAGTGGATGGCCTGCGGCAGCGGCACGGTCATGCGCGGCGCGCGCCGGACCTCCTCCTCGCCTTCCTCCAGGCCGTAGGGCGGCTCCGCCTGGTTCTCCCACGCCAGCATGGGCAGCAGCATGTTGACCAGCGCGCGGAGCGGCTCCGGCAGCCTCTCGGTCCGGAACAGGGGACGATAGGTGTCGTCGCGGTGCGCGTGCTTGCTCACCGCCGAGGCCACGATGCGCGCCAGCTTGCGGCAGCGCTCGGCATCCGCGACCCGGTCCTCCAGGAGCGCTCCGCCGCCGGCCATCAGGAAGCGCTCGAGCTGCTCCTGCGCCGCGGCGTACGCGTCCGAGCCGCGGATCAGCTCGGACTGGTCGTCGGACAGCGACAGCCCGCGCAGGTCGTCCAGCGCCTGCAGCGCCGCGAGTGCCTTGACGCGGGCCAGCTCCGCGTCGCCGCCGTCCTCGACCGCGAGGGTGGCCAGGCTCAGGCGCACGGTGGCGAGCTCGAGAACGGTCCGGTAGTCGCGCAGGCCGGCGAACCGCTGGTCGTCGATGCGCACCTCGGCATCGAGACGCTCCTCGATCTCGGACAGCCGGTCCAGCTCGCGCCGGTAGCCGTCGGGAACGCGCTGAAGATCGGACGCCATGTGATCCTGCCGCCCCGGATTCTGCTGCGACCGGCCGCACGGCGTCCACAACGACCCGGCGTTCCGCTATGCTGGCCGCCATGATCAGACTGCACCTCGCGTTCGTCTCCTTTGCCGGCCTGTTGCTCTGTGCGGCGTGCGCCATGGCGGACACGGAGCCGGCCGAGGCCCGCTACCGGGTGACATTCAACGCCACGTGGAGCGCGGAGACCCATCCGACCAAATTCCCGGGCAACCCCCACTTCTCCGGCCTGGTGGGAGCGACGCATCACGGCGACGTCCGCATCTGGGAGAGGGGCGAAATCGCCTCCGACGGCATCGAGTTGATGGCGGAGACCGGCGGAAAGAGGGAGCTGCTGCATGAGATCGAGCATCTCGTCGAGGACGGAGACGCGTACGGCGAGCTCTCCGGCCGCGGGCTGTCGACTTCACCGTCGATGGTCAGCCTGGAGTTCGACGCCGTCTCCACGCACCCGTACGTGACGCTGGTCAGCATGGTGGCGCCGAGCCCCGACTGGTTCGTCGGCGTGTCGGCGCTGTCGCTGATGGAGGAGGACGGAGCCTGGCGAGAGCGGATCGAAGTGGACCTCCGCGTCTACGACGCCGGCACCGACGACGGCAGCGTCTACAACGCCGCCAACGCCGACACCGACCCGGCCGCGCCCATTACCGCGCTGACCGAGAGCGAGGCCGGCTTTACCGACGGCGAGCCGTTCGCGGGAACCTTCGTCTTCGAGCTGCTCTGAGCGTGAACCTGTGACGAACGTCCTGGAACGGATACGGGCGATGCTGGACCAGGCCGGGGTCGAGTACCGGCACGTCCACCACGAGCCGGTGCGTACCTCCGAGCAAGCGGCGCGCGTGCGCGGCGAGCCGCTGTCCATCGGCGGCAAGGCGCTGGTCGTCAAGATCGGCGACGGGTTCCGGCTGTTCGTGCTGAGCGCGTCGCTCCGGCTGGACTCCACCGCCGTGCGCGCCCGGTTCGGCACGCGCCGCATCCGCTTCGCGAGCGCGCCGGAGCTGCTGGAGCTCACCGGGCTGGTGCCGGGCAGCGTGCCGCCCTTCGGGGAGCCGATACTGCCGCTGCCGCTGAACGTGGACCCGTCGGTGCTGGCCAACGACCGCATCGCCTTCAACGCGGGAGCGCTGACGGACTCGATCATCATGCAGACCGCCGACTACCGCACCCTGGCCGGCGGCGAGGTCTTCGTGTTCGCGGAGGACGCCTGATGCGCGCCGGCGCCCCCTCCCTGCTGGCGCTCCTGGTCACGCTCGCGGCCGGCGCCGAGCCGACCGTGGTGGCCGAGCGGGTCGAATCGGAGCGGGAGACGTTCCGGGTCGTGCGCGTTGCCGGAGGCCTGAACCACCCCTGGTCGATCGCCTTCCTGCCGGACGGCGGCGCGCTGGTCAGCGAGCGGCCCGGCGGCCTGCTGAGCCTGGACCCGGAGACCGGCGCGCTGCGGACGCTGAGCGGCGCACCCGCGGTCGCCGCGGTCGGTCAGGGCGGCCTGCTGGACGTGGAGCCGCATCCCCGGTTCACGGAGAACCGGCTGATCTACCTCTCCTACGCCGCCGGCCGCAGCGGGCGCTACGCGACCAGCATCGCCCGCGGGCGGCTCACCGACGCCGGGCTGGAGGACGTGGAGGTGCTGTTCACGATGAACCGGCCGTCAGGCTCCCGCCTGCACTTCGGCTCCCGCCTGTCGTTCGGCGCCGACGGCATGCTGTACGCCACCTTCGGCGAACGGGGCGAGCGGCATCGCGCCCAGGATCCTTCCGACCACGCCGGCACCATCATTCGCCTGCGGGACGACGGCTCGGTGCCGGCCGACAACCCGTTCTCCGCCGGCGGAGGCGCCCCGGAGGTGTACTCCTTCGGCCACCGCAACCCGCAGGGGCTGGCCGTCCACCCGGCGACCGGCCGCGTCTGGTCGCACGAGCACGGGCCGCAGGGCGGCGACGAGATCAATGTGATCGAGGCCGGCGTCAACTACGGCTGGCCGGTGATCACCTACGGAGCCGAGTATCGCAGCGGCGCGCGGATCGGGGTCGGCACCGCCGCGCCGGGCATGGCGCAGCCGGTGCTGCACTGGACGCCGTCGATAGCCCCTTCGGGCATGACCTTCTACGACGGCGACCGTTTCCCCGGCTGGCGCGGCGACCTGTTCGCCGGCGCCCTGGCCGGCCGGCACCTGCGCCGCGTGCAGCTCGACGGAGAGCGGACCGTGGCCGAGGAGGTGCTCCTGAACCGCCGCGTAGGGCGCGTCCGCGACGTCAAGCAGGGTCCCGACGGGATGCTGTGGCTGTTGGAGGACGCGCGTAACGGATCGATCTACCGTTTGGAGCCTGTATCATGACGACCTATCGCGCAGCCCTGATCGGCTGCGGCCGCATCGGTGCCTTCATCGACAACGAGGTGTCGGACCCGCACCCCTACTCCCACGCCGCGGCGTACGAGGCGTGCGAGCGCACTACCCTGGTGGCACTCGCCGACCAGCGGGCCGACGTGATGGCGCGCGCCGGCGAACGCTACGGCGTACCGCCCGCGCATCGGTACACGGATTACCGGGAGATGCTCGCGGCGGAACGGCCCGACATCGTCAGCGTGGCCACGCAGCCCGAGCACCGGGCCGAGATCGTCGTCCACGCCGCCGAGCATGGGGCGCGGGCGATCTACGCGGAGAAGGCGATGGCGGCCTCCCTGGCGGAGGCCGACGCGATGGTGCAGGCGGTGGAGGACCACGGCGTCGCGTTCAACATGGGAACCAACCGGCGCTGGCACACCGGCTTCAGGACCCTGCGGTCGCTGATCGCGGAGGGGCGCTACGGCGCGCTGCGCTCGCTCACCGTCCACTGCGGCCACGGGGTGTTCAACATGGGCAGCCACGCGATCGACCTGATGCTGATGCTGAACGGCGATGAGCCGGTGAGCTGGGTCCAGTTCCACCTGTCCGAGGGAGCTGACCTGATCGAAGGCGCCACGCTGCGCGGCGATCCATCGGGCGGCGGCCGCCTGCAGTTCGCGAACGGCGTGCCCGCATTCCTGCTCGACAGCGGCCGTCCGTTCGAGGCCGAAGTGGTGTGCGAGCGCGGCATCGTCACCACGGTCGGCAGCGAGTGGCAGGTCCGCGAAGCCGGCGGCGTCGACCGCCGAGGCCGGCCGGCGCTGCAGCCCGGCCGCTATCCGGACTTCGAGCCTCCCAGTCCCGCCGTCCACCTGATCATGGACCTGGTGCAGTCGCTGGACACCGGCGGCCCGACGCGCGGCGGCGTGCGCGTCGCGCGCACCAACACCGAGCTGATCTTCGCCTGCCTGGAGTCCCATCTGAGTGGCGGAGCCCGCACGCCGCTGCCGCTGGCCGGCAGCGAGCTGCGCTTGCAGCGCGAAGTAACCCCCCGCGAGCCGAGATACCATCCGCGGTAGCGTTGCCGTGCCGTGAGGGAACCATCGCGTGCCTGAGCTGGGCTTCCTCAAGGACTTGGTCATCGTGCTCGGGGCCGCCGTCGTGGTGGTCGCGCTGTTGCGCCGCATCGGCGTCCCGTCGATCGCCGGGTTCATCCTGACCGGCGTGCTGGCCGGCCCCACCGGACTGGGCCTGGTGCACGACACGCATCAGGTCGAGATGCTGGCGGAAGTGGGCGTCGTCCTGCTGTTGTTCGGCATCGGCCTGGAGCTGGCGGTCGACCGCCTGCGCCGACTCTGGAAGGCCGTGCTGCTGGGCGGCGGCATTCAGGTCGCCGTGACGCTGGCATGCACGGCCGCCCTGGCCCGTGGGTTCGGTCTGCCTCCGGGGACGGCCGTGTTCCTGGGATGCGTGATCGCGGTCTCCAGCACGGCCGTGGTCCTGCGCGCGCTGTCGGCGCGTGGCGAGCTGGACGCCCCGCACGGCCGCCTGGCCGTGGGCATCCTGGTGTTCCAGGACCTGTGCGTGGTGCCGATGATTCTGGCCGTGCCCCTGATGGCCGGAGGCGACAGCTCCCCGCGGGAGATCCTGCTCACGGTCGGCACGGCCGTCGCGGTCCTGGCCGGCGTGCTGGTGGCCGCCAGCTTCCTGGTGCCGCGGCTGCTGGCGTTCGTGGCCAGGACACGGGAACGCGAACTCTTCATTCTGACGGTCTTCCTGGTGTGCTTCGGCACGACCTGGGCGCTGTCCCTGGCCGGCATCTCCCTGGCGCTCGGGGCATTCCTGGCCGGCCTGATCGTCGCCGGCAGCGAATTCCGCCACCAGGCGATGGCGGACCTGATCCCGGCCCGCGACATCCTGGCAAGCCTGTTCTTCGTCTCGGTCGGCATGCTGCTGGACGTCTCCGGCGTGTCCGGTCAGATCATGGCCACCGCCGGGCTGCTCGGCGCGATCCTGGTCGGCAAGTTCGCGATCATCCTCGTCACCGCCCTCCTCCTCCGCCTGCCGCTGCGGGTGGGTATCCTGTCGGCGGCGGCGCTGTGCCAGGTCGGCGAGTTCTCGTTCGTGCTGTTGAGCGTGGCCGCGGGCACCGGGCTGCTGGGTGCCGCGCTGTCCCAGCACCTGATGATGGCGATCATCCTGTCGATGCTGCTCACCCCACTGGTCATCGCCTTCGGTCCCCACTTGGCCGGCGGCGCGGCGCGGGTTCCGTGGCTGAATCGGCTCCTGCGCGCGGAGCCGCCCGGCATCGACGCGGACGAGCCGCACTCGGACCACGTGATCGTCGCCGGCTACGGACTTGCCGGCCGCGAGGTGTGCCGTGCCGTCAGGGATGCCGGCTTCGACTACCTGGCCATCGACGCGAACCCGGACAACGTGCGCGCCGCGCGCGCCATCGGCGACCGGGCCGTGCTCGGCGACGTGACGCAGCGGGAGGTGCTGGAGGAGCTCGGCTGCAAGGACGCGCGGCTGGTGGTGCTGACCGTCAACGACGCCCGCGCCACCGAGCTTGCGGTCCGGCGGATCCGGGCGATCGCTCCCGACCTCGCCATCGTTGCGCGCGCCCCGTACGAGCTGGACCGCGCCTCGCTGCACCACGCCGGCGCGACCGTGATCGTCACTGCCGAGGCGACCGCCAGCGCCTCGGTCGTCAGCCGCTCCCTGGCCGCCCTCGGATCTGAAGCCCCGCCCGAATGATCGACCACCGGCGACGACTGTTCAGCTTCGCCGAAACCGGTGATCATGGCCGGTCATGAGCTGGCGAGTGACCCACCGGATGACCATCTACCACGAAGAGGGCTTCTACGCACTCTCGCCCACCGTGAACCGGACGCCGAACGGCGACCTGCTGATGACCTTCCAGCGCGCCACGCACATCGGCATGGCCAATCACAACCATCCGCTGTTCAATGTGCAGGCGTGCCGTTCCAGTGACGAGGGGCAGACCTGGAGCGACGCATACCTGGTGACCGTCGACCCGCGGGGCGGGGTGATGGACCGGGGCTGCCATTCGCTGCCCGACGGCAGCATCTTCCTGCACTGCTCGTGCACGGAGCTGGTGCCGGCCGAGGGGTCGGAGGCGCACGGCCTGGACTGGACCGTGCGCTACGGGATGCCCTTCTGGGTGCGCTCCACCGACGACGGCTACACCTGGACCAACCCCGTCCGCTTCCCGCCGCTCCCGGACGCCATCAACGGGCACCCGGCCCAGCACACCGGCGTGAGCCGCAGCGGGCTGTTGGTCATGCCGGACGGACGCCTGTTCCTGCCGAGCAAGGCCACCGACGTCACCGAGGAGTTCCGCTACCACGGCATGCTGCGGATCTCCGACGACATGGGCGAGACCTGGGACTACGGCGGCCGGATCTGCGAGGACGACGTCGCCCACTTCAGCGAGCCGACCATCCACCGCACTCCCTCCGGCCGCATCCTGGTGCTGTACCGGTGCCACACGGGGGCGCTGGGCCCGGACATCGTCCGCCGGCAGGGTCTGACCGGTCCGCACGTCACCGACCCCAGCTTCGTGGGGCGCGTGCTGGTGCTGGTCTATTCCGATGACGACGGGCGCACGTGGTCCAAGTGGCGCCCGACGATGATCCACGGCAGCCCCGGGCACATGCTTGGGCTGCGCGACGGCCGCATCTTCCTCACCGTCGGCACGCGCTGGGCCGGCCAGCGCGGCTGCTCGGCGCGCATCCTGGATCCCGAGGGAGAGAACCTCGACACGGCTCCGGAGATCATCATTCGCGACGACGCGATCAGCCCCGACTGCGGCTACCCCTGGTCGGTGGAGCTCGACGACGGACGGGTGCTGGTCACCTACTGGCACCACTTCGACGACGACCTGCGCGGCATCGAGGGCGCGATCCTGGAAGAGGTGTAGCGGCTGACGGGATGCTGACGATAGAGAAGACCGAAACCATCTATTCGGACGGCAGGCACAACGCCTTCACCGGCATGGTGCGCTGGCGCGACCGGTACTACGTCGCCTTCCGCTCCGCCGGCACCCACGCGGCGACGTGGGAGGACGGCTGGGGCGACGTGCCGGACACCTACGGCAGGATCATGCTGCTGGAGTCGGCCGACCTGGCGACGTGGACGCCGTCGGTGATCCTGGACAGCCAGTACGACGACCGCGACCCGAAGCTGCTCGCGACCTCGGAGCGGCTCTACGTCTTCAGCACCACCATCATCGGGCCGGCGCGCCTCACGATGCCGCAGGAGACCTATCTGTCGTTCACGGAGGACGGACGGACGTGGTGCGACCCCGTCTCCGCCTATCGGTACAACTACGGGTACTGGAAGCCGCAGACTCATGACGGCGTCCATTACGTGGCGGCCGACGTCGACGTCACCCCGCCGGACGTCGAGGAGCTGGACCAGCAGGTGGAGCTGCTGTCGTCCCGCGACGGTCAGTTGTGGCAACCGGTGTCGATCATCGTCCGCAGCTCGCGCTGCACGGAGACCGAGCTGCTGTTTCTACCCGACGGCTCGCTGCTCGCCTTCACACGCCCCCACTACGTGTCCATCGCGCGGCCGCCCTACACAACCTGGGCCGTCGCGGGATCGGCGCCGGCAGACCGGGCTCGGGAGCATCCACCCGGCTATTCCGGCCCCGCGGCCGTCCGGGTCGGCGACACGCTGGTCTTTTCGTGCCGCACGAGCCGCAAGCACTACCCCGACGACCAGCCGGGAGACAGCCGAACCGGCCTGTTCACGGTCGATCCATCCGATTACTCGCTGACGTGGCACGCCAACCTGCCGACCGGGTGGGGCGGCGATCAATCCTACGCCGGCATGCTCGCGCTCGACGATCGCACCCTGGTGATGTGCTACTACGACGGGGAGCCCTACGAGCCCGGCGTCCCCAAGCGCAGCGACATCAAGCTCGCCACGATTTCGGTGAGTTAGATCAGTCATGAGCTGGCGAGTGACCGACCGGATGACCATCTACCGGGAGGAAGGCTTCTATGCGCTCTCACCCTGCGTGAACCGGACTCCGGGCGGGGACCTGCTGATGACCTTCCAGCGCGCCCCCCACGTCAGCCTGCCCAACCACAAACATCCGCTGTTCAACGTGCAAGCGTGCCGATCCAGTGACGAGGGGCGGACCTGGAGCGACGCGTACCTGGTGACCATCGACCCGCTGGGCGGGGTCATGGACCGGAGCTGCCACACGCTGCCGGACGGCAGCATCTTCCTGCACTCCTCGTGCTCGGAGCTGGTGCCGGCCGCAGGATCCCCAGCGCACGGCCGCGATTGGACCGTGCGCTTCGGGATGCCGTTCTGGGTGCGGTCCACCGACGACGGCTACACCTGGACCAGGCCGGTCCGCTTCCCGCCGCTCCCGGACGCCATCAACGGCCATCCGTCCGAGCACACCGGCGTGAGCCGAAGCGGGCTGCTGGCGATGCCGGACGGACGCCTGTTCCTGCCGAGCAAGGCCACGGACATCAGCCACGAGTTCCGTTACTTCGGCATGCTGCGGATCTCCGGTGACATGGGCGAGACCTGGGAATACGGAGGGCGGATCTGCGAGGACCCGGTCGCCCATTTCAGCGAACCGACCATCCACCGCACTCCCTCCGGCCGCATCCTGGTGCTGTACCGCTGTCACGCGAACGCCCTGGGGCCGGAGATCGTCCGCCGGCAGGGATTCACCGGGCCGCATGTCACCGACCCCAGCTTCGAGGACCGCCTGTTGGTGCTCGTCCACTCCGACGACGACGGGCGCACCTGGTCGCCGTGGCGGCCGACGATGGTGCACGGGAGCCCCGGGCACATGCTCGGATTGCGCGACGGACGCATCTTCCTCACCGTCGGCACGCGCTGGGCCGGCCAGCGCGGCTGCTCGGCGCGCATCCTGGATCCCGAGGGAGAGAACCTCGACACGGCTCCGGAGATCATCATTCGCGACGACGCGATCAGCCCCGACTGCGGCTACCCCTGGTCGGTGGAGCTCGACGACGGACGGGTGCTGGTCACCTACTGGCACCACTTCGACGACGACCTGCGCGGCATCGAGGGCGCGATCCTGGAAGAGGCGTAGTCAGCCGCGGCTCAGAGGGACACGGACGCCAGGTAGATGTCGCAGGGGCCGTGGGTGACCCGCTCGTCCGAGTCGGGATACTCGTGCCCGGAGTAGTAGGCGATCAGGACTTCGTTCCCGCTGACCGCATACAGGCCTGAATAGCCGGTGTCGCGGCCGCTCGGCAGATACAGGCCGAGCTCCAGCGCCCCGTCCCGGTACTCGAACACGGCGGTCCTGGGCTCGCCGCTCTCGTCCGCGGCCCTGCCGGCGATGACCACGCGATCGCCCACCCGCGCCGGGGCCGCTCCCTGCAGCGCGTGCGGGACGATCGTGCGCTCCCACTCCACGTAGGGCGGCGGGGCCGTCGCCAGCACGGCGCGCGGCAGCTTGGTGCGCACCACGGCCAGCAGGCGCCCGTCAGGCAGCGGGCACAGCGCCGTCTCGCTGGGGATGCGCGAGTACTCCTCGGAGCCGCGCACCACCTCGGAGACCCAGTGCCAGCGCTCGCCGTCGGTCGAGGTCAACAGGTCGACCGTGCCGCTCATGCCCTCCGGCACGTGGCCGCAGTCGTCGCAGGTCAGGTAGTAGCGGCCGTCCAGCTCGATCGGCGTCCAGAAGTCGTGGTTGGCCACGAAACAGCGGCGCGGCTCCGTCCACGTCTTCAGGTCGCGCGTCTCGGCGACCACCTCGCGCGAGGGGAAGCCCTGGAAGTCGTCTCCCTCCCAGTCGCCCTGCACCCCGTAGATCAGCATCCGGTCGCCGAGCGGCAGGAGCTGCGGATCGAAGCTGGTGGCCGCCATGGCGACGCAGGTGTCCCAGGTCTCCAGATCGGTGGAGGAAATGACGCGCAAGTGGCCGTCGAGCGCGCCGTGATGGTGGGCGTCGACGAAGCAGATGTGGTACGCGCCGCGCCAGCGGACGAAGTTGCCGACGCACAGGTTGTGGCGGCCGTTCGAGAACACGGTCCTGACCCAGTTCAGTCTCATGCCGCGAACAGATCCTGCGAGTAGCGGTAGGCGAGGCAGCACGTGCCCCAGTCCGGGTGGTCGAGGTCCATCAGCGAGTACGCGGTGGTGACCACCAGCCCGTCGTCGTAGCAGACCGTGCTCGGGTAGCCGCAGTCCCAACTGAACGCGCGGTCGGAGATCACGTACTCGGTCTGCAGGTCGAAGTGCTCGCCGCCGTCGCGGCTGACGATGGCGCGCACGCCGAACGGATAGGCGCGGTAGCCGTAGGTGATCAGCACGATGCCGTTGGCCAGCCGCGTGACGCTGCCGGGCGACGGCTTCTGCGGCTTGCCGTTGACCATCCGCCAGTGGCCGGTCCTCTGCAGGTTGGCCAGGCGCTCAGGCGGGGTGCCGGTGCTCAGGCAGCCCTCCTCCCAGCGCGTCCAGGTCCTGCCGCCGTCCTCGGACCAGGCGAGCCGGTTCGGCCGTTGGTTGTGGCGCACGTAGGCCACCCAGCGGTCTTCGCTCAGCGGCAGGAAGCCGGTCTCGCTCCAGCCGCTCCTGATCTCGGTCGGCTCCTCCCAGGTGAGCCCGCCGTCCCGTGACCGGTACAGGAAGTTCACCCGCTCGTGGGCGGAGGGGTCCGCCTCGTGGATCTCGTCGCTCTGGTGTCCGCGTGCCATGAACACCAGCGTGCCGTCGGCCAGCCGCACCATCTGCCCGTGCGGGCGCACGAAGATGCCGCGCCCCGGCATGTCGATCAGCGTCGGCTCCGACCAGGTGGCGCCGCCGTCCGTGGAGCGCACCACCTCCAGGTGCTCCTCGCGGCGGGCGCGCGGGTCGGGGTCGTCCTCCCGCGATGCCTCCACCTCGCCGAACAGGAGGCCGTACACGACCACCAGCGTGCCGTCGGACGCCTGTCCCAGGGAGTGGTCGCGATAGTCGAGCTGATCGTCCGCCTCGCCGCGCGCCACGAGGGCATAGTCGGACCAGGAGGCGCCCCGGTCCTCCGAGAACGAGATGCTGACCTCGCTGCCGGTGCCGATGTGCGGCGCGCCGGTGCGCGTCAGGCAGGCGAGCCGCCCGTCGTCCATCTTCAGCAGCACCGGGATCAGGCCGCCGCCGCGCGAGAACGGCGGTACCGGGTCGGTGACGGATCCGTAGGAAGCGCGCTCCGGGTCGTCCCGGCACTCCGGGTACATCGTGAAGTACGACTCCACGTGCTCGGGATGGTCTTCCCTCCCGCACAGCCAGCGGCGGCCGGTGGCGACCACCGGGGCGGCCTCGATCCGATCCACCAACGAAACCTCGCGCAACTCGGCCATCCGCCGCCTCCTTCGCAGAGCGGCCAGCGTCCTACGATTGCCGCCGCCACGCAAGAGGGCTACGGTGGTCGCCACCATGTCGGTCATCTACATCAGCGATCCGTCCAGCGTCGCCACCCGTTATCTGCCGGACCCGGCCACCGAGGAGTCGCTCCGCGAGTGGATCGACGACGTGGCCGACGCCGGCATCGACCTGTTCATCCAGGAGGCCTACACCCAGGGCTGGACCACCTACTGGCGCACCGACGGTTTCGACTACGACGCCAGGCCGCAACACCGCCGGTTCCTGCCCCTGCTCGACGGCGGCCGACAGCCGCTGGGCATCCTGGCAGATCAGTGCCGCAGGCGCGGCGTCCGCTTCGGCGCCGGCATCCGCATGAACGACAACCACGGCGCCGTCTCCACCGCCCAGGGGGTGGGCGCCGGCGCCGGCTTCATCGTGGACAACCCGCATCTGCAGCTCCAGGAGGCGCCGCCCGGCGTCCTCTACGCGGAGTCGACCCCGCTCGACTTCACCCACGAGGAGGTGCGCGCCTTCGTGCTGAGCGCGATCACCCGCCTGGTGGACACCTTCGACGTGGACGGCATCGAGATCTGCTACCGCGACCACCGCTACTTCCCGCCGGGCACCGGCCGCGACCGCGCGGACCGGATGACCGAGCTGGTCGCCGCCATCCGCTCGATGCTCGATGCCGCTGGCGAGCGCCGGGGGACGGCCGAGCGGCTGTTCCTGGGCGCGCACGTGTTCGCCACCATCGACGAGTGCGCGGACCTGGGCCTGGACGCGCCGGCCTGGGCGCAGGACGGGCTGGTCGACTACCTCAGCCCGGCGGACTGCATGTACGCGGAGTACAACCTGCCCTACGACGAGTGGGCGGCCGTGACCGCGGACACCGCCTGCCGGCTCTACCCGTCGATCATGCCGTGGACGGGCATCATCGCCCGGCGCCGCTCCGCCCAGCAGCCGGCCGACCAGGACCAGCAGCGGGCGCTGGCGCACACCATGTACGCGCAGGGCGCCGACGGCGTGTCGCTGTACAACCACTTCGAGATCATGCACGGCGGCGGCGGAGCGCACGCGCCGTTCTATCCGCTGGCCCTGCACGACGCCCGCCACGTCCGCTCGGACGCATGCGCCCTCGGCGGGCGCAGGCACTACGTGTTCGACGCCACCTGGGGCGGCTTCAGCGGCTTCGGCGAAGACCGCACCTCCACCGGCGCGGTCAAGGTGCAGCGCGCGATCATCGAGCGGCCGGCAGGTTCGGCGGAGTACGCCTTCCGCCTCTACGAGGACTTCGACGGCGTCGCCGCCGCGCAGCTCCTGTTCCGCGCCTATCACATGACGCTGGCGGACGACCTCGCGATCACCCTGAACGGGCAGGCGGTCCCGGCCCGTGGGCTCAAGCGCCGCGACGATGAGGTCCGCACCGACCTCCGTCCGGACGACACGGAGTACGAGTTCGCCCGCGGCGCGATGACCCGCGAGACCCGCCCGTGCGTGACGTACTGGTTCCCGCTCACCGGCGACCTGTGCGTGCGCGGCGAGAACCGGCTCGGCCTCGCGCTCACCGCGAGCGACCCCGAGGCGACCGACAGCATCGTCGTCGAGGAGGTCGAGGTCTTCGTCGTGCCAACGACCGAGCATGAGCTCCCCGCCGATTGAGGTCCGGAACCTCAACAAGCGGTACAAGGGAGGCACCTGGGCCAACCGCGACATCAGCCTGGCCGCGGTCCGGGGAGAAATCCTGGGCGTCGTGGGGCCCAACGGCGCCGGCAAGACCACGCTGGTCCGCCAGATCACGACGGAGCTGCTCCCCACCTCGGGCGAGGTGCGCGTGTTCGGCATCGACGCGGTCACGCGGCCAGTCGAGGTGAAGGGCCTGATAGGGGTCATGCCGCAGGAGGCAACGCTCTACGGGGGGCTCAGCGTGCGCCACCAGTTCCGGATCTTCGGCAAGCTCCGGGGCCTGCCGGGCAGGATCGCGCGCCGCCGGCGTGACGAGCTGATCGCCGATCTCGACCTGGAGGAACACGGGCGCAAGAGCACCGATGCGCTCTCCGGAGGACTGCGCAGGCGCGTCCTGCTCGGGATCGCCGCGGTCGCCGATCCGCCGCTGCTGATTCTGGACGAACCCAGCGTCGGACTCGACCCCGAAGCGCGCCACGGTCTGTGGGATCTGCTCCGGCGCTACCGGCAGGAAGGCAAGACCGTCCTCTTGACCACCCACTACATGGAGGAGGCGGAGGAGCTCTGCGACCGCGTCGCCATCATCCAGGACGGTTCCCTGCTGGCGCTCGACACCGTCGGCAACCTGCACGCCGCGCACGGTTACCGGTACAAGGTCACCTTCACCACCACCGCGGGCACGCGGAGCCTCCACGGCAATGACGACCGTCATCTCGTGGCACGGGTGCAGGCGATGGGCATCGATCAGTACAGCCTGACACGCACCACCCTGGAGGACGTCTATCTCGTGCTGACCGGCGGAGGACCGGAGTCAGCCGCGGAAGAGGATGGGGATGATGAGCACCATACGGCCGACTGAAGACCGGTGTCGCACCGGCGGGTTTCTCAAGTTGCTACTCGACGCCGTCAGCATCTTCGAGATCAACGCCATTCCCTTCCTTCGGTATTGGTATGTCACGGTGGTGCTGGCCGCGGTGGTCCCCCTGCCATGGTTCTTCGTGACCCGCACCATCGCCCCGGACGACCCGCAGGTCCTGCTCAGGCTGCTGGCCGGGACGATGGTGTTCGGCGTCGCCTTCTCCATCGGCATGTTCGTGGGGCAGAACCTCAACGGCCAGCGCTTCGACGGCAGCCTCAAGCTCCTCATCGCCATGCCGGTGTCGAAGGGTGCCTTCGTGCTTGGGTCCCTGCTGTATGCGTCGCTGTCGGGCATCGTGACGCTCGTCGTGCTCCTCGGTTTCGGAGTGGCGATCGACCTGGAGTGGGAGATCACCTGGGGTCTGATTCCGTCGCTCCTGCTGGCCGCGCTGACGATGGCGGGCCTGACGATGCTGGTGATCGGCTTCGCTCCCAACGGGCGGGTGGGCAATCTCACGACCGGCATGTTGGGGCTCCTCCTGGCGGCATTCTCGCCCGTGTACTACACCATGGAGCAGGCGCCGCCCGTGCTGAAGCATCTCGGCTATGTCTCGCCGCTGCGCTATGCGGCGGACGGCATCACCAAGTCCCTCTCCGGGAATGCCGACGTCTGGTTCGAGCTGGCCGTGCTGGCCGGCTTCACCCTGGTCATGATGTCCTTGGGGACGTGGAAGCTCCCTTGGCGGGAGAAGTGATGAGGGAGGCCGGCGGCCGGCTGAACCGGGACCCGGCGCTGTTCGCGCGCGAGGGGTATTGCGTCTTTCCGCGGGTCTTCGACGACGCCGGGGTGGCGGCCAATCGCCGCCTGCTCGACGAAGCGACGGAGGCGGGCACGCTCGATCGGCGGAGCTCTCTCGGCGAGCCGCACGCCCGCGACGACCGCTGGCTGGATATCTGCCGCTACCCGCCGCTGCTCGACGCCGTGCAGGCCGTGCTCGGCCCGAACCTGATCCTGGTGTACTCCAGCGTGTTCATCAAGCCGCCGCACGGGCCGGAGCGGGTCTCGTGGCATCAGGACAACACCTACTGGCCGAGCGTGCACGGCACGGACGTGGCGACGGTCTGGCTGGCCATCGACGACGCGGATGCGGCCAACTCCGCCATGCAGGTGATTCCCGGCTCGCACGCCGGGTGGCGAGAGTTCGCGACCGTGACGTCGGGTCGCGACGACATGCTCTCCAGAAAGGTGGTCATCACCGAGGCGATGGAACGCTCGGCCGTCACCCTGGAGATGCCGGCCGGCGCGCTGTCCATTCACGACTCATTCCTGCTGCACGGCAGCGGCGCCAACCGCACGCCGCGGCGCCGGGCCGGCTACACCATCCGCTTCTGCAGCACCGACAGCGCCTGGGTCGACGTGGAGACGCATCCCATACCGGTCTACCTGGTGCGCGGCGAGGCCGGCGCCCGCGGAGCGCTCTACGTGGACTGTCGGCCGTAGCTCACCAGCCGCCGCCGGCTTCAGCGCGCGCCGGATCCCGCGCCCGTGACCTGCCAGATCGTGTTGGTCGCCGGGCGATGCTCGTGCCGGTCGTAGTGCATGACCCGTGCCGCGCCGGGATCCGATCCGGCAGGCACCGGGCTTTCGATCACGAAGTCCGCGTAGTCCTCCGTGCGGGTCTCGTACGCCAGGAACGCCAGCGACAGGTAGTCCGCCCAGATCTCCCGCCGCACGCCGAGATCCGGGAACAGCACCGGGCCGGTATCGAACTGATACACGTCCGGACGGTAGCGGATGTTGATCGTCTTGACCGGGTACTCCAGCTCCGCGCGCAGCCCCGTGCCGCTGTCGGCGAGCACGGTTCTGCCGATGATGGGCACCCCGGCGCTCGACGCCTCGGCGACGGCCCGGAAGTCGGCCAGTCGCTCGACACCCTGCGCAGCCACGATATGCGCACGCAGATCGCCGAAGGCCGGCATGTGCGGGTAGTACCGCCGGTATCCGTCGGTTGCCACCACCCCGCGACGAAAGATCAGCAGCTCGCTGCCGCACGCCGCCGGCAGGAATTCGTAGTTAGGCCGTTTGAACAGGTCTCCCGGCCCGGTCGCGTCGAACGTGTTCTCGGCCTTGCAGGCCGCGCACTGATAGATGGTTCGGGTCAGGCCGGCCTCAAGGTCGTACAGCCGGACGAGTGACTCCACCTGCAGCCGCACGTCGTTCTGTTCGATCGGCTCAGGCGAATCCGCGGTGCTGCTGCCGTTGCCGATGAGATAGGAGCACCCGAAGTCGACGAAAGTCACGTCCGCGTCGCTGCTCATGTCACGTGCTCACAAGTCTACCGTCGCAACGCTCCTTCGCAAGCATCCTCCGGGCAACACGATTTTGACCGATCGATCGAACGTGCGTAGGTTTCCGGCGAGCTGCCGATCGATCACTCCTTCCCCGTCGGCGGCCACGCACGCAATGCCGGATCTCATTCACGCCACCGGGCTCGTCAAGCGCTACGGCAAAGTCACCGCCCTGGCAGGTCTCGACCTCGCCGTGTCGGAAGGGACGGTGCTTGGCGTGCTCGGCCCCAACGGCGCGGGTAAGACCACCGCCGTGTCCATTCTGGCCACCCTGATCTCTCCGGATGCAGGCAGCGCCCTGGTGGCCGGCGCGGACGTGGTGCGCTCGCCGCGCGACGTGCGCCGCCGAATCGGGCTGTCCGGCCAGTTCGCGGCGGTGGACGAGCACCTGACCGGGTTCGAGAACCTCGACATGGTCGGCCGGCTCTATCACCTCGGCCGGCGCCGCGCGCGCGACCGCGCCACCGAGCTGCTGGAGCAGTTCGATCTGGTCTCCGCCGGCGGCCGCCCGGTCAAGACCTACTCCGGCGGGATGCGCCGCCGCCTCGACCTGGCCGGCGCCCTGGTGGCCGATCCGCCGGTGCTGTTCCTGGACGAGCCCACCACCGGCCTGGACCCGCACAGCCGCAGGCAGCTCTGGGAGGTGATCCGCCGCATGGTGGGCTCAGGCACCACGGTGCTGCTCACCACCCAGTACATGGAGGAGGCGGACCAGCTCGCCGACCGCGTGCTGGTCATCGATCACGGCAAGGCGATCGCGGAAGGTACGCCCGACGAGCTGAAGCGGTTGGTCGGGGCGGAGCGCATCGAAGTGACGGTGGCCGCCGGGGCGGCAGTGAGTCACGCCCGCGAGGTGCTGGACCGTTTCGCGGTCGGGGAGCAGCAGGTGGACGAGCGCGCGCGCACGGTGGTGACGCCGATCGCCGGCGGCGGCGCGGAGGCACTGATGCAGGCGCTGCGCGCGCTGGACCAAGGGCAGGTCGCGGTCCAGGACGTCGGCCTGCGCCGGCCGACGCTGGATGACGTGTTCCTCACCCTGACCGGCCACGCCGCCGAACCCACCGAACCGGAGGAGGCCGCCACGTGAGCGCCATGCTGAACGCGGTGAGCGACGCCGCCACCATCGCCAAGCGGAACGTGATCAAGATCAAGCGAGTGCCCGAGGTGCTGGTGTTCGTGCTGCTGTCGCCGATCATGTTCGTGCTGTTGTTCGCGTACGTCTTCGGCGACTCGATCGCCATACCCGGCGGCTCGTACCGCGAGTTCCTGATCGCCGGCATCTTCGCCCAGACGGTCGTGTTCGGTTCGATCTTCACCGGCGCCGGGCTGGCCGAGGACATCCAGAAGGGGATCATGAACCGGTTCCGATCGCTGCCGATGTCGCGCAGCGCGCTGCTGGTGGGCCGCACGATGAGCGACGTGGTGTACAACGTGGCGTCGCTGGCGATCATGGCCCTGACCGGGCTCGTCGTCGGATGGACGATCGACACCGGCGTGCTTCCCGCGGTTGGCGGATTCGCCCTGCTGCTGCTGTTCGCCTACGCGTTCTCCTGGGTCATGGCCTTCGTCGGCCTGATGGTGCCGAGCGTCGAGGTGATCAACAACGCGAGCTTCATGGTGACCATGCCGCTGACCTTCGTGGCCAACACCTTCGTTCCGGCCGAGAACCTGCCGCCCGTGCTGCGCACCTTCGCCCTGTGGAACCCGGTCTCCGCCGTCACCCAAGCGACGCGGGAGCTGTTCGGGAACATTCCGCCAGGGACGCCCGATCCTGTTGCCTGGCCGCTGCAGCACCCGGTGCTCTACACGCTGATCTGGGCGGCGGTCATCATCGCCGTGTTCGCCCCGCTGGCCGTGCACCGCTACCGCACCATGCAGCGCTCCTGAGGCGCCCGGGGTCAGGTCAGTCCACGACGGCGATGCAGGAGATCTCGACCAGGAGCCCCTTGGCCAGCCGGGCGACGCCGACGGTGGCGCGCGCCGGCAGCCGGTCGTCGCCGAAGTACTCGCGGTAGACGGCGTTCATCTCGGCGTAGTCGCGATCGAGGTCGTCCAGGTAGATGTTGACCATCGTCACGTCGTCGAGCGTCGCGCCGGCCAGGGCGAGGACCTCCTTGACGTATTCCAGCGCCTGCCGGGTCTGCGGTCCCACGCCGCCCGGTATCGGGTCGTCGTCAGCGTCCCAGCCGAGCTGGCCGGACACGAACACCATGTTGCCCTTGCGCGTGCCGCGGCTGTAGGGCCTGCCGGGCGCTTCGCCGAGTATCTCCCGCATCGATCGACCTCCTCTCGTTGCTTCCGTTACACCTTGACGTATCGTCGCAGGCAGGGGCAGTCGGGCGGGATGTCGCCGTCCTTGCCGCCGGCCGACCAGTTCACCTCGCCCACGTAGATGGTTCGTAACTATTCAGCCGGGGCGGACGGTTTGAGGCAGGTTGGGATCATGGGGCG
>JAPPNY010000226.1:44924-45770 GCA_028818385.1 Spirochaetaceae bacterium | reverse complement strand
TTTCGATGAGGCACCGGTTCTCGTTCGTGTGGATGTTTGATGAGGCAATGCGGGGGATGGCGCTGGGCGAAAGGCTCCAGTAGACTTTGATCGATTGCGGTAGCCACTTGAGGTGTGGCAGCACCACGTGGGTGATAGGGCCCACTATCCCAAGAGTAGATCTGTTCCAATAGCCTTGATCTGTCCAAGAGCGAGTACGGTTGCGGACCATAAAGGTAGGTTCGCTCCAGACTAGCCGGTCGCCACACCGATAGGCGAAGGCCGATGTCAGCCATAATTGAGTATCTCTGCCCTGATGAGCGTGCGAAGTCGATTCATGACTCTCCTCGCGTTTCGTGACTCAGTCCTACCGCGTCCGGGCAACGCCGCCGGCATCGGGTAAAGTGTAGGGCTGAACCGGGGCACGGGCGGAGGACTCCCTGATCAGCACAATTCAGCACTTGCCACGCCAAGGCGTCAAGCGGGAGGTGAGCGTCCTAACGAAATGCATATCGGGAAGCGGTAGGGACCCGGCTCTTGCTCGCGGGGGTCCACTCCATCTATATCGACAGATCGGAGGCCTTGCGAGAGGGCATGAAGCTTCACCTCTCCAGGTCGGCGATGGTGCGCACCACGCGCGCGTCGTGTGATAGGCGCGCGGACGGGCCGAGCTTGTCCACCGCATCGCGCAGCGTGGCATGGCTGGCCGCATCACGTGCGCAATCGAGCCCCGGCCTCGGCCGGCAGCTCGGCGCTTGCGCTCCGAGGCCATGCCGCGGAGGCGGTGACCCTGGGGCGCCACCCCCACCGCGCCCCGGGGTGCGATTTTGGTGCTGGCCACCACGGCCCGCATAAGCCCGTCCATTG